>JBCCIW010000019.1:0-23780 GCA_039028055.1 Pseudomonadota bacterium
CGAGTTGCCAATCTACACCGAAGTCAAAAGAACCGGACCGGATCACTCTCCCGTCTTTATTGTTGAGGTCGATGTGGGTGATGGTATGCACAACGCGTCGGGCGAAGGGCAGTCCAAGCAGGATGCCGAACGCGCGGCAGCTGCTGCTTTGCTGGACAGAATTGAGGGCAATACTTGAGCGAAAACGATGTACGCCGCGCTGGCCTTACTGCCGTCATCGGTGCCCCCAATGCCGGAAAATCGACGCTGACCAATGTAATGGTTGGCGGAAAGGTCTCTATCGTGACCCACAAAGTTCAAACAACGCGCTTTCCTCTGCGTGGTGTGGCGATCCATGGTGATGCGCAAATTGTGCTTGTAGATACTCCGGGTATCTTCCGTGCAAAACGTCGGCTTGATCGGGCAATGGTCAAAGCTGCCTGGGCAGGTACGAATGACGCGGATGCCGTATTACACCTGATTGATGCTGCTAGTTGGGTAGCAAAACGTCGTGGAGACGAACTCACACCTGCTCAACTGCTTTCCATCGAAGATGACCGGCGCGTGATATCTTCGCTTAAGGAAACAGGACGAAAAGTCTTCCTTGTCCTCAATAAAATAGATCTTTTCCCCCATGACGAAGTCCTTCCTCTGATAGCAGCCCTCCGCGAAGAAGATGTTTATGAAGACGTTTTCATTGTTTCAGCGCTGAACGGCGACGGCGTGGATACATTAATGAACGCTATCGCGGACCGTATGCCAGAGGGGCCACCCCTTTATCCCATCGATCAGTCTGCTGATATTCCTATGCGCGTGCTCGCCGCCGAGATTACGCGAGAAAAACTGATGCTTCGTCTGCATCAGGAGCTTCCTTATCAGCTCATGGTGGAAACTGAGCAATGGAAGGAGTTGAAGGACGGATCTATTCGAATAGAACAGGCGGTGATCGTGGGTCGAACGAGCCATAAAGCCATGGCTCTCGGTAAGGGTGGGCAGACTATCAAGGCAGTCGGTGCTGCCGCACGCGAGGAGTTGAGTGCACTACTTGAGAGAAAAGTGCATCTCTTCCTCTTCGTAAAGGTTGACGAGAAATGGCAGGAGAAACGAGAGCGTTACGTTGATTTCGGGCTCGAATTCGATGTCTAAATAAGTACTATGGCGAGCTGGACGGATACGGGGCTAATACTTGGTGGTCGTCGATTTGGCGAAGGCGGTTTGATCCTCGACGTGCTAACTGAAACACGAGGACGCCGTGCTGGTCTCGTTTATGGCGGTGCATCGCGTCGACGCCGCGGTCAACTCGAAGCAGGCAATACGGTCGAACTCGCGTGGTCAGGCCGCCTAGAGGAACAGCTTGGTCGGTTCGACGTCGCAGAGGCCGTCACTGAGCGGGCAGCAGATTATCTTGACCATCCAGAAGCACTGGCCGCTATAGGTGCTGTAACGGCAATCCTCCGAGATGCATTAGAAGAAGGCGATGCTGCCGGTTCATCATTATATGAGGCCACCCATCTCTTACTCGATATGCTTGATCAGAATGACGTCTGGCCAGCGCTCTATGTGCGCTGGGAAATGGGTTTGCTGGCAGCTCTTGGTTTCGGCCTCGATCTTTCAAAATGCGCTGTGTCGGGATCAAATGATGGCTTGACTCATGTCAGCCCTCGCACTGGAAGAGCAGTAAAAGGCTCCGAGGCAGAAGATTATGTCGATCGCTTATTCGTATTGCCCCCATTTTTGACCGATTCAGCTGCCGCTGTATCAGCGACCTCCATTGGGGACGGTCTACATCTAACAGGATATTTCCTTGAGCGTCGACTCTATAATCTTATCAACCGACCACCACCGGAAGCACGCGACTTACTGTTAAGGCGATTGGAGCGTGCGGGACTTGCGAGCGTGCCGGACTGATCATCTGATCCGCTGACGGATTTTCCGCCTGGCGTGGAAACCATTGTCAAATTGGGTGATACGGACACCTTGCCCACCAACGTATCGTTCGCCGTGAGTGAATCTGCTCGGTCCGAAGCTGGACGCCGCTCCGCGGGGCAGTCGTTTGCGTGAAAAACGTGTGCGAGCCCCCTTATAACGGCCACGCCTGCTGTAATCTGTGCGTCTTCCCCCCATGAATTGAATGTCGGTCAGGAGGCCAGTGTTTTGAGTTCCCATATCCTCCAGCACGAATTCATCCGTGGAATAGGAAACGGCGTCCTCAATAGCCGGTGTAATGGGTGCGGCAGCGCTTGCTGAGTCAGTCGAACACAGAGCGTAACCTCCGGCTAGGACCGCACCAATTAGAAGAGATTTCGAACACGTGCCCATACGAGGGTTCCTTTCGACGCATATTGATACGCTATCGAAACAAAGTGCCCAAAGGACCGGCGAGCGTCCACGAATTTCGCTCCGAGAACGAGGTCTCGGAGAATTATTCGCCCGCACTTCGCACGAAAAGGCTCGCTCCCAAAGGACAAAGGAAGCGAGCCAGTACCCTCCGGGCTAAGGGCAGCACTCATACGAACCCGGAAGTTGATTTAGTATCTTCTGTAGCCTCGGCTTCTATTAAACCGTCTGCTGTGAAGTGAATTCTTGTGGTGAATGCTCTTGCGGCGGAAGCCGCGATGTCGACTGCTATGGAAATGCTGGTGGCTATGCGCATTTCGCCTGTGAAAGCTGCTTCTCCCATGCAGGCCTCTACGCGTTTGAAAGCCTCTTCCATGGAACCCATGATTTGTTCGATGATTCACCCGCTGGATATGAACATCTCCACCGAAAGAGCTACCATCTACCAATGAGCCATGCGCTGGGTTGCCGGCCCCGTAATCATTCAAACTAGCTGTGTTTGCCAGAGCTGCCGGTGTCGCAAGCATTAGTAGCGTGCCAGCTGTCATGAGGATTTTGAGATTTAACATATTGTGCCTCCTGCGTGCCTCGTATTGCTGATGAAGCTGATGTGGGAAGCGCACTTTCGAAACGCGAAACACATTGGCTCACCAGTCTGCGAGACGAGCAGGGCGGTTTAAGCGGTAGATGGGAAAATTATATTAGAAACAGCGCATGGCTGGCGGCCGATAGATAACACTCAGTTTACTCGCCCGCCTACCTGCAAGTTTCGACCGATCCGAAATCGAGATGGAAATGGTCAGCATGAGCAGCATTGTAATCAGGCCCTAGAGTAACCGAAAATAGTCTGCAAGCAGTGTCATGGATTGCATGCAGATAATCGCTTTCGGCTGAATCTTCGTGCCAATGATCTTCAACGTCTACCAACCGTCCATCAGCTAGGCGAATGCCGGAGATATCGATGGCATTGGCGGTCGCGTGTTGGCTTCGCCGCTGCGTGCCTGTGATGTTCCGGCAGGAATAGGCTCCATAGGTTTCAATACGGGCGACAGGGGAGCCGAGGAGCTCCTCTGCAAGCGGGCGGGCGGACTGGCGCTCCCAGACATAGAGCGCGGCTGCCATGGGGCAGGTGAGGCTGACGGTGCGGGAATAGGGCGTGAGCGTGCGGTCTAGGGTGAGGGCACCGCGAAAGCCGCAATTTTCGCCGGTCACTTCATCTGCAAGCGGGGTGTACTGGACGCCGGCTTCGTCGAGGGCGCGGAAGCAGGCCTCGCGATTGTGTTTCAGATGGGTGAACTTGCGGTAGGTGGCGAGGCCGATCGGGTCATCAAGATGCATGGGTTTCCACGGATTGTGCTCGGCCGGTGCGATCATGTGGAAAAGCCAGGTCAGCGCCCCGACAATGGCGAGCGCTGCCCAAAACCGCCAGAGCGATACCAAATATCTGACATTCTCCATTGGTTAACCAAACTCCGCTCTTTAGTTAAAGTACCTCGTGATCACTGAGTCGCGAGAGGCAGGAGGCCTTAAACACATGTCAGATCTGCTCGACGACGAACCAGACCGTATCATCAGTGAGCCCATGAATGAGGCGCTTTCAAAGCGCTATCTGGCCTATGCTCTGTCAACGATTACCGCTCGGGCATTGCCAGATGTGCGCGACGGGCTGAAGCCGGTTCAGCGGCGAATCCTTTACGGCATGCGGGTTTTGCGCCTCGACCCCGAGGGCGGTTATCGCAAATGTGCGAAAATTGTCGGCGACGTGATGGGGAACTTCCACCCCCACGGTGACGCATCCATCTATGACACGCTCGTCCGCCTCGCTCAGAATTTCACTGTTCGTTACCCGCTCGTCGATGGTCAGGGGAATTTCGGAAACATCGACGGGGATTCCGCGGCGGCGTACCGCTATACCGAAGCGCGGATGACCGAAGCCGCCGAGCTGATGCTCGACGGGCTCAGCGAAAACGCCGTCGATTTCCGAGAGAATTTCGACGAGACCGACACTGAACCGGTCGTCCTCCCGGCAGGCTTTCCGAACCTCCTCGCCAATGGCGCGACCGGCATCGCGGTGGGCATGGCGACGAGCATCCCGCCACACAATGCCGCCGAAGTCATCGATGCGGCGCTACATCTCATCAAGACACCCAAGGCGACGACGGCAGAGCTGCTCGAATTCATGCCCGGACCGGATTTCCCCACCGGCGGCGTCATTGTCGAGCCGAAAGAGCAGATACTCGAAGCCTATGAGACGGGTCGGGGCGGGTTCCGCGTTCGCGCCCGCTGGGAAACGGAAGATCTGGGCCGCGGTCAGTATCAGATCGTCATCACCGAAATTCCCTACCAGGTGCAGAAGTCGAAGCTAATCGAGCGTCTTGCGGAATTGATCGAGACTAAGAAGACGACGCTGCTCGCCGATGTGCGCGACGAGAGCGCTGAGGACGTGCGGATCGTTCTGGAACCGCGCTCCCGTACGATTGAGCCCGATGTTCTTATGGAGAGCCTCTTCAAAACCAGCGAACTTGAGAGCCGGTTCTCGCTAAATATGAATGTCCTGCATCAGGGTGCACCCCAGGTTTTGGGTCTTAGAGAAGTGCTTCGCGCCTATCTAGACCATCGCCGCGAAGTGGTTGTTCGCCGGGCTGAATTCCGCCTCGATAAGATCGAGAAGCGACTGCACCTCCTCGATGGCTACCTCATCGCGTACCTCAATATTGACGAGGTGATCCGGATCATCCGCGAAGAGGATGATCCAAAGCAGGAGATGATCGATCGTTTCGACATCACCGAAATCCAGGCCGAAGCCATCCTCAATCTTCGTTTGCGGGCCTTGCGCAAGCTCGAAGAGATAGAGATCAAGGGCGAGCATAGAAAGCTCCAGGAAGAGCGCGAAGAGATACAGAAACTCCTCGGCTCGACACGCCGTCAGTGGACGGCTGTTGGCGGCCTCCTGAAGGAGGCGCGTAAGTCATTCGATCCGAGCACCGAGCTTGGCCGCCGCCGTGCCAATTTCGATGCAGCGCCAGCAATCGACCTCGACGCTGCTCTGGAAGCCTCGATCCCGAAGGAACCGATCACCGTTGTCCTTTCCCAGAAGGGCTGGATACGGGGGATGAAAGGTCACGGTCTCGATCTGACGGCGGCAAAATTCAAGGACGGTGACAGCCTCTTCCTCGCCGAGGAGATGAACACGAACGACAAGCTGATCCTGATGGCGAGTGACGGCCGTGCCTTCACACTCGGCGCTGACAAACTGCCCGGCGGCCGGGGTCACGGCGAACCGATCCGTCTGTCCATCGATCTTGAAGACAGCGTCGACATCGTTTCGATGTTCAAACTGAACGGAGACCGCAAGCGCATCGTCGCGACTGATGCCGGTTACGGCTTCGTCATTCCCGAAGCTGAGCTGGAATCGACCCGCAAGGCTGGCAAGCAGGCAGTTAACCCACCTTCCGGTGCGGAGTTGTCCGTATGCGATGTGGTCGACGGGGATCAGGTGGCTGTCATCGGCACCAACAAGAAGCTGCTCATCTTCCCGCTCTCCGAGCTGCCGGAGATGAGCCGCGGCAAGGGCGTTAAGCTACAGTCCTATAAAGGCAAGGACCGTCTCGCTGACATGATGACCTTTATCGCCAATGACGGCTTCACGGTCCGCGACGGCGGCGGCCGCCAGCGGACTTTCCCGGAATGGAAAGACTGGAAAGGCAAACGCTCCCAGGCCGGTAAGCTTGCACCGAAGGGCTTTCCGAGATCAGGGCGTTTTCGTTAGATTGCGGACTCTTTAATTTCGGTACGGATTCCTCGCAGCTCCAACTGTCCTGCGATAGCTCTCGGTGGCGGCATATTTTGCGGCAGGACATATTGCGAGCTGCCGTTTTTCATTTTGAATTCGTAGCGCAGGCGATCATCTAACCGCGAGATTACGAGTATCTCCACATCTGCAAGCTTTAACCGCCGACGAATTGGATCAACACCGATAGTTATCTGATCGCCTTCGATCCGCATGCCGAAGCGTTGTTTGCCGGTCAGCAGAAAAAGCAGCGTTATACCAATTGGAGTGGCGATAATCCAAATCCATGATGGGGCTCCATACGATAGAGCAGTCATCGCGAGCAGCGACACCGCCGCGAGACCCAGGAGAGGAATCGCCCGCTTTTTTTTCGGCAGATAGCTATAGTCGGTCATCGCCAAAATGGGTCTGCCGGTTCAGGCCGCCTCAGCCACTGCAAGTTTCAGACTTTGATCCTCGGATATGAAATCTGCTGCGCGTTCGCCAATCATGATCGACGCCGCATTGGTATTGCCGCTGACGATTTCCGGCATCACGCTCGCATCCGCAACCCGCAGATTTTTAACGCCGAATACGTTCAGCCTCTTATTGACGACATCTCCAATCCGGCACGTGCAGCAGAGGTGATAGATCGTCATCGAGAAGTGCAAGGCGAGGTTTTCCAGCAGCGCGTCGCTCATTGGTTCGCCCTCGCGATAGCCATGCAGTTTGGCGAGCTTCGGCGGAATGCGAAGCGGTCCGAGCTTATTCGGTCCTGGCCAATTCTCTGCCACCTTAAGCGTGCGCCTGATGATCGCTACCATGACTTTGAGATCATAGGGGTCGCTGTAATAGTTGAAGTCGATCTCCGGAGGTGTCGCCGGGTCCGCATTCTTCAGGACAATTTCACCCTCGCTTCGAGGCACGCAGTTACAGGCCAGCATGGCAACGCTTCCCTTGTCCGGAGCAAGCTCGCTTTCAATATCCGCCGAGAAAATATCAGTGTCGATGTTCAGTTGATTCTGGTAGAGGCCAACATCATACCCGCATGGGACAAATCCGATCTGCGCATCATGGGTGTGGTCGTCTCCGAGGCCCGTTGAGAAGAAGGCGATCCCATCATAGAGAGATGATGAAACAAGACTGCTGCCTGTTTCTTCCCATTCTTTCAGTCGCTGTGCGGCTTCGGTTTTGATCGCAACGAGATCCTCGGAGAGGTTTGAGTCATCTGCCGGGTCTTCCGGTAACGGACCATCGGGGCCTCGCAACATGTCTGGCCCGGCCGAAAGGCCGACCTCCGCCATTGTCACACCGATACCGTCCGCCGGGAATCGGAGCGAAACGTACAAATGGTCTTTCAAGTGCTTTCCAACAGACTGAAGCTCGTGGCGGCAGGGGACGCCTGCAGCCTCCAGTTCCCGGCGCGGCCCAATACCTGACAGCATCAGAATGTGCGGCGAGCCGACGGCACCTGCGCTCAGTATCGTTTCACGACGTGCTTCGATCGCATGAAGATCGTCATTTGAGTCTTTGTACTCAACACCCTTCGCAGCAAGTTCGTCGCCTTCTTCCTCAAGCAGGATCCTTGTTACCAGCGCATCGGTAATGATCGTCAGATTGGACCGGTCTTCTGCTGCGCCCTCCAAGTATCCGTGATATGTGCTCGATCGTTTGCCCGCCCTCGTATTGGTCTGGACGAGCGATGCCACACCGTCGGCGTTAAAGCGATCTCGGCCGTTATAGTCGCCGGATGGAATGCCTGCTGCATTTGCAGCTGTTACAAAGTCTCGAGACGCCGGAATGACGGGGGACCGGACACCGACGCCCACCGGGCCATCATCTCCGCGTTGCTCCTTGTCGACGATAATCTCATTACTGGGGCGGACCTCTTCCATCCGCTTGAAGAAGGGCAGGACATCGTCATATCCCCAACCGTCTGCTCCCTTCGCGGCCCAGTTGTCAAAATCTCCGGGATGGCCGCGAACCCAGACCATATAGTTGATGGCCGAGGAGCCCCCCAGCATTTTACCGCGTGGAACTGGCATTCTCCGATTTTTTAGACCTAGCCCTGCTTTTCCGGTCGCACCGGAAAACATCCAGTCAACTTCAGGGTCGAGCTGCAAGCTCGCACACGCCGCTGGCATAGCCTCTCGTTCTGGTGGTTTTCGACCTGCTTCGACGAGGGCAACAGTTACGTTCGGATCTTCTGAAAGCCGCGCGGCGAGCGCGCATCCTGCGGACCCTGCACCTACCACGATAAAATCGAATTCTTTCGCCACGTGTTCACTCCCTTATCTTTTGCCTTGAGCCAAGCACAAAGCGCGGAGGCTGTCATTACACGCGGAGTGGAGAATTGGGCTCGCATTACGGAGCCGACGGTATTTTCTTTTAGCGGAGACTACGGGCCGATCTGGTTGTTGCGCAAATGAGCCGCCCGACCATTTGGAGAATCTGATGCCTCTGGTCTAGGGTTCAAGGCGTATCCATAAGGGGGATAGCACTTATGAACGCACTTCTCGTAATTCTTGGTCTCGTCGCTGTGATCGTGATCTTTTTCATAGCGCTCTATAACGGGCTGGTCTCTAAGCGTCAGACAGTTAACCAGGCATTTGCCGATATCGATGTGCAGTTGAAACAGCGTCAGAACCTGATTCCCAATCTTGTTGAGACGGTTAAAGGCTACGCTAGCCATGAAAGAGAAACACTGGATGCCGTCATCAATGCTCGTAACAGCGCGGTAAACGCCCAGGGCGTCGGCAAAGTCGCTGAGGCGGAGGGGGCGCTTAGCGGAGCATTGGGGAAGTTATTTGCTCTGGCGGAAGCCTATCCGGACCTGAAGGCAAATCAGAACTTTCTCGATCTGCAGGATGAGTTATCGGTCATTGAGGACAAACTCGCGGCCGCCCGACGCTTCTTCAACTCCGCCGTACAGGACTACAATACAGCGACGGAGCAGTTTCCAGGCGTTCTGGTGGCCAACAACTTCGGATTCGATCCGCGGGAGTTTTTTGATGTTGGGGGCGATCGCGAGGAACTGTCCAGCGTTCCAAAAGTTGGATTTTAAGTCACCGACCCTTGGTTATCGTGCCTCAGAGAAGGTGACGAGCTTTTTCTTGTCTTCATCCCACAGATGCAATCGCAGACTCTGCAGGCTCGAGCCTATCGTCAGCCTATTGATGTCTGCGAGTTCTGGGTAATCGCGCATGACCTCGGGCAGCCGGTAAGATGGGATACGGCTGTTCAGGTGATGAACGTGATGCACGCCTATATAGCCGGTCAACCAATCCAGGGGCGGCGGTAGATCATAATAGGATGACCCGTGTAGGGAGGCGTGGTGCACTTGCCATTCACCCTGACCCGACCAATGAGTTTCTTCGAACTGGTGCTGCACATAGAAGACCCAAACGCCGATTGTTGCCGCAAGGACTGTCGTCGGCAGGATCACAAGAAAAATGGGCGCAAAGCCGATGAACCAGACGGTCAGACCAGCGAGAACAGTAATGCCTGCGTTCGTGCCCATGGCGCTGGCCCAGTAGCCGCGATTACCCAAAAATTCGATTGGGATGCGATTTTGCAACATGAACACAAAGGCGGGGCCAAGGACAAAAAGGGTGAGTGGATTGCGAAACACCTGGTATCCAAAACGCAACCACGGGCCGGCATCACGATACTCGCTGACCGTCATGGTATAGACGTCACCAATGCCCCGTTTTTCCAGGTGACCGGCTCCAGCATGATGCATTTTGTGCGCTTGTTTCCAGACATGGTAAGGGGTGACCGTGAGGACGCTGAGCGCCATGCCTACCCAGTCATTCAGACGTTTTGAGGGGAAGTAGGAGCCGTGGCCGCAATCGTGTTGTACAATGAAGACCCGAACAAGGAATAGAGCTGCGGGTATCCAGATGAGCGGAGCCAGCCAATAGCTTATCGAGGTGAGCCAGATACCTAGGGCAATAAGTGCTGAAAATGGAACAATTGTAGCAGCGAGATCTATCAGGGCGCGGCGTTTGCTCGCGCTTTTGTAGGGGCTCATTCGGACCGCCCAATCCCTTGCGCTGATGTCGGAAGCGTCGGTCTTAGCCGTGTCATTTGCACGCGCTACGGCAAATCCGTCCATGCTGCAACTCTCCTCAGCTTTTGTTTGTATATCCAGACATTCGCCCTTAATCGCAAGTCTGCGATTATATCACTTTGAGGTTATTCAGTTGCAAATACCTCGTTCAAATAAGCAGCGATACGCACGCCTCCCTGAGAAAGCCGTGTGCGAATGGTTTCGCGATGGGCAAACACGTAATCCCAGCTCAAATTCTGTGAGGCGGGGTAAGCTAAGTCCCTGAGTTCCACACTCTCCGCAATCCAGATCTGAGGATCGTTTGTCCACCAGGCTTCCAGCAGTTCGGGAGATATTTTCGGAAGCGCCCAACTGGCCCACTCCGAGTAAGACAGAAGTTCGCGATCTATGATGTCCTCGTCCCAGACCTTGTGCAGGTTTGAAACCTCATCGAAGAACACCACCAGAAAGTCGTTGCCTCCGCGATCTGTTCCGTTGCCGGCATGCATCGGATTGTGAAGATCACCGACAATATGAATGGTGAATCTGAGTGCAAGCTGCTTTTCCTCTCTGGTGGCTGTTTCCGATCGCAAGGTTTCCCGAAATGCAACGAGCGCAGTAACGGCGTCACCGAGGGGGGGCGGTCCCGTTTCTGCGTAGGTTTGTCCGACAGGTACCGTGACATAATGAAAGACACCGGCATCTATCTTCCAGAATTTTTCCGGGCTCGATCTCATGAAGTCAGGCCAGGTCGACGCTTCTGCGAGACCACCGCCAGGTCCGAGCAAATCATTTACAGCCGACTCAGCTTCCTCAGACAGAAATTCCTCGGCTATCGCGCCAGTCACTCGATGGCCAGTTTTGCCCCATGCAAAGGCTGGTGAGATGCTGAGACAGGCAGCGATGACAACGGCGAGTACGCGCATGGATCATCTCCTTCGTTTCTTTTTCGATAGCGGGTTTGTGCAAAGGTTTTAAGAGGCAGAGACAGATGGCAGCCAGGTCGCCAGTGCTGGTATCGCGGCAACGAGCCCAATCATAAAGAGTTGTAACCCGATAAATGGAATTGCCCCCTTCCAGATATCCATCGTTGCCAGCTCTTCGGGCGCAGCTCCTCTGAGATAGAACAACGCGAAACCGAAGGGCGGTGTCAAAAAGCTCGTCTGAAGGTTCAGAGCCATGAGTATGGCAAGCCAAACCGGATCCGCGCCCAGCAATATGAGGGGCGGTGCAACCAAAGGCACCACCACATAAACGATCTCGATGAAGTCCAGAAAGAAACCGAGCAGGAACATAACCAGCATTGAGAGTGCGAGCGCGCCCCACAACCCGCCCGGCGTTGCCTGCAGCAGGCTCATAACCAGAATATCGCCATCATAACCGCGGAACACGAGGGCAAACAAAGAAGCACCAATGAGGATCAGGAAAACCATCGACGTGATGTGAACAGCCGACGTGAGAGCGGGGCCAAACCGATCCGTCTGAACGAGAACGAGGGCACTCGCTACCAGGCCCAAAACGAACAATAGACTTGCAATGCCCGCAATCACCATGGCGACCTGTTCGATTGCCGAGATGCTGTCTCGGCCAGCGCGCAGATCAACCAGTTCCGCCATGACCAGAAGCAGGAAAATTGAGCCCAACCCGGCCAGAATAAGAGGCTGAAGTCTTGTCTCTATTTCATTGCTCAGGCGTAGGCCCGCGAGCAGCGCCGCCCCCCCGGCACCAATTGCCGAGGCTTCCGTTGGTGATGCGATCCCGCCGAGGATAGAGCCAAGCACCGCCAGGATTAGTAATAAAGGCGCGCCAAGACCGAAGAAAATTTCGCGGATACTGGGTGAATCGAGCTCTTCAGCACTGGCCACCGGCGGACATGTATTCGGCCGCGCGACTGACAGAAACGCAATGTAGGCAAGATAAAGTCCTACAAGCACAAGGCCCGGTATCAGTGCGCCAGCAAATAGATCCCCAACTGACACGGCAGATGGTCGTCCCGCCGCAGCGACACTGGCCCTTTGATTCGCATTGGAGATCGCATCAGACAGCAAGATCAGAACAATCGACGGTGGTATGATTTGGCCAAGCGTTCCTGACGCAGCGATAGTGCCGGAAGTAAGTTTCGGGTCATACCCCTGTCGAAGCATTGTCGGCAGCGCAATCAGAGTCATGGTGATGACCGTGGCTCCAACGATGCCCGTCGAAGCTGCGAGAAGAGCGCCCACTATAACTACCGCGAACGCCAGACCCCCGCGCAAGCGAGCAAGCAATCGGCTGGAAATATGTAATAGATCTTCGGCGACTTTCGATCGCTCGAGTATGACCCCCATCAGAACGAACAAGGGCACAGCGACGAGTACCTGATTTTCCATCGTACCGATCATTCGCAGTTGAATGAGGCGCAGCAGTCCGGTCGGAAAGAACCCCAGAAACGCTCCCAGAAGCGCGAAGAGGAGGGCGACACCTCCGAGGGTCAGCGCAACTGGAAATCCTGCCAGCAATGCGCCGATCGCCGTCACAAACATGAAAATTGCCAGAAGAACTTCGATTTCCATCAGAGCGCTTCCGTGGGGCCTTGAGGAGATGTGGCCTGAAGCGAGCCGCGCCCCCGCAAGGCCATTGCCAACTTCAGAGCATTGGAAACGCCCTGTGAGATCAAAAGCAGAGCAAAAACGGGAATGAGCGTTCGAAACAGAAAGTAGACAGGCAGTCCGTCGCTCTCGCGCGAGCCTTCGAAGCCCGCCCACGATCGCGTCAGTGAAGGTTCAACCGCCCAAAGTACCAGAATACCTATTGGAAATACGAAAATGTAGATGCCGCAAAGCTCGATCATGGCGCGTAAGCGTGGGCCAAAGCGATCGCGGAGAATATCCACGCGAACATGTGCATCATCTCTGAGCGCACCGGCAGCACCCAGGAGAAATACAGATGCAAATGAGTAGATGACTGTTTCATCCAGCCATGAGAAGGCGAGCCCGTAAACATGACGGATAATCACCACGGTCAGCTGGGCAAGCACCATTACGACGACAGTCGCCATCGCGATCGTCTGGGCAAAGCCGGAAATACGGTCAAGCAGGCTATAAAGGGCTGCTAGACGCCCGCTCGGTTGTATGGGCCAAACCAGTACTATCAAGGGTAGAAGTAATATCGGCGAAAGCAAAAGGCCCATCCATTTCAGGCCAACACCAATCTCAAGGAACATGTCAGCCATCAGCTATCGCCAAGTTCCCGTGCTGCGTAAAATGGTCCCTCGGAAATGGATGCCCAACCGCGCATCTTGCGTAAATTGTCTTCGAAGCTCTCATAAATCCGGCGTTCGAGATCGCCTCCTGAGCCAGCACTGGCTCGCACGTCTCTGGATATCTCCTGCACTTCAGCCATCACATCAGGAGGAAACTGGCGAAGCTCAGTGCCATGTTCTCGCCGTAGAATATCGAGGTGAATGGCATTCTGCACCGTGAACTCACCGAGGCTGAGATGGTTTACCTCAGAACAGACGGATCGGATGATAGCTTGCTCGGTAGCGTCGAGGCTCTCCCACGTGTTCAAATTAATGCCGACAGCCAGGGCAGATCCAGGCTCATGAAATCCCGGGCCATAATAGTAAGGAGCCTCCCTATAAAATCCGAGATAGAAATCATTCCAGGGACCGACCCATTCGGTGGCATCAATCGCTCCAGTCTGTAGTGCCTGGTAAATTTCTCCGCCCGAAAGTGTCACGGCTGCGCCTCCGAGCTCACGCACCACCTGGCCTCCAAGCCCGGGAATCCGCATCTTCAGTCCACGGAAATCTTCGAGGCTATTAATTTCCCGACGAAACCAGCCGCCCATCTGATGGGCCGTATTTGTTGCCTGAAAAGCGATAATACCGAACTGTTTGGACAGCTCCTCCCACAAGGCTTGGCCGCCACCAAAATCTATCCACCCCATGATCTCCTGCGCGGTCATGCCCATGGGTACAGAGGTGAAGAAGTTAAAAGCGCGGGATTTCGCCTGCCAGTAATATTCAGCACCGTGATAAAATTCCACGGAACCATCGGCAACGGCGTCGAATGCCTGCAGGGCACCGACCAGTTCACCTGCAGCATGCACGCGGACTTCAATTTGGCCGTCGGTAAGTTGGGTTATTTTCGCGCCGACACGCTCAGCAGCTTCGCCGAGTCCCGGCAATCCTTTGGGCCATGTCGTCACCATATTGAAGCGCCGTCGGCCACGGCTGATAGCGGGTGACGAGATGATTTCCGATGTTTCAGATGCTGGGCTACAAGCTGCTGCACCCAGTCCCAAAGCGGCAGCACCCAGCAATTTGCGCCGGTCTATTGTCTTGTCTTGCATGCCCCTGACGCCCTCCCGGCAGTCTGTTTTATCGTTGGGCGCGTTCGGCGCTCACCAGCTGCCACGTCTCGCCATTGAGAACCTCTAACGGCCAGAACTGCCGCTTGTAGTCCATTTTTGGACTGCCCTCGACCCAATAGCCAAGATAGACGTGTGGAAGGCCGTGAGCCGTCGCGCGCTGAATGTGCTCAAGGATCATGAAGCTTCCCAAGGACCGTGCGGAGAGTTTCGGGTCGAAAAAGCTGTACACCATTGATAGTCCATCACGGAGCACATCGCTAATCGCTGCCCCGATCAGCGGAGCATCGTCTTCTGGTCCCTCGCGGTACTCTACGATCATGCTCTTGACGGGGCTCTCGCTAACCATGTTTGCATAATCGCGGAAGCTCATATCTGCCATCCCGCCATCTTCATGACGGGCCATTAGATAACGCCGCAGCAATCGATACTGTTCACGTGTTGCCACTGCAGGCACAGCCGTAGCAATGATGCTGTCATTCCGACTCAATACGCGTCGCCACCGTTTGGTGAACGAAAAATCCCTCACCGGCACTCGTACTGATTTGCAAGCATTGCAGCGAGGGCAAGCTGGCCTGTAGGCAATCCCCTGCGATCGCCGAAAACCGGACTCGCTCAAGAGTGAATGGACTGCATCTGCATCCGGGACTGAAAGATTCGTGAAGGCCTTTCGCTCGCGCATCCCGTCTATGTACGGGCATGGGGCCGGCGCGGTCATATAGAAACGCAAGGCACGCCGATATCCGGATTGAAAGAGCTGCGAGTCACCGAACTTCATAACACCAATATGACCACTCAAAGACCGAACCGCCAAGGGGCAACTACTGTGAAAACTGCCCAGATCAGTATAACGAGTGGCCCTCCGTACCGCACATAGTCTGAAAACTTATAGTGCCCAGGACCCATTACCAGAAGGTTCGTCTGATAAGCGATAGGCGTTGCGAAGCAACAATTGGCTCCGTAAATCACCGCCAGTACAAAAGGCGTGGGATCGACGCCCAGCTGGTTCGCTGCGGATATCGCAACAGGCGTGAACAGAACTGCCGTTGCCGCATTGCTGAGAATATTGGTCAGAACCGCAACTGTGAAAAATATTGCTGATAGAACAGCGAGGTTCCCGTAAGGCGACGTTAGATCAATAATACCGTGCGCGATCAGCATCATCGCACCCGTTTCCTCCAAGGCAATTCCCATGGCCAACGCCGCGCCTATCAACATGAAGATGCGAAGGTCGAGTGACCGCGTCGCCTGACGGATATTGAGGCAACCAGCCATGATCATGGCAACGGACCCAGCAACGGATGCATGTAATATTGGGAGAATTTCCAGGGCAGCAAAGAGAACAGTCAGGAGAGCAATTACCCGCGCAGCTTGTGCTCTTGCTGTCACCGGTATCTCAGTGCTGGACCATTCAAGCAGAATAATATCCTTGCTTTGCCTTAGCTCGGTGATCGCATCCGCGGGCGCGCAGAGAAGAAGCGTGTCACCGGCTTCGAGCCGGATTTCGTTGAGCTGAGACCGGATCATCCGCGATCGTCGTTGGATGCCTAGCACAACGGCGCGGGTCAGCCGTCGGAAACCCAGCAACTCCACCGTTCGTCCGGCCATTCGCGATCCCGGCGCAATGACAGCCTCGGCGAGTAGCAAGGAGCGTGGCTGCCCGCTCGTATCCTCTGCCCCCGGTCCAGATCGCCACATTTGTTCCAGCAGATCCGGTTCGCTTGCCAGGGCATCGCTTAAAACCTGACGAGTAGCGGCAACAATCACGAGATCACCTGGTTTAAGGCGCGCGTCTTCGAAGGGGGGAAGAATAGCCTGTTCACCCCTCTGGATCATACGAACCGTCATGCCGGGAAGATCAGGAAACATACCCGCGACCGGGGCTTTGCCTGATAGAAAATGTCCGTGGCTCACCTCGATCTGCGCGACATAGTGCTTACCGGAACCCGTCGCGATCTGTCCGGACATATCCTCCCGCTTTGGCAGGAATACCCTCGCGGTGAAAGCGATGTAGATCACGCCCGTCGCTGACAGGATCAATCCAAGCGACGTCAGATCAAAGAAACCGATCGTAACGCCCTCAATGCGGTTAAAAGACTCTGCAGCAAGTAAATTGGTAGATGTCCCGATTAACGTTGTCATGCCAGCGAACACGCTCACGAAACTAAGGGGCATCATAATCTGCGACGGCCCAATCCCCATGCGTGTCGCAATCGCGCTCATGATCGGGAGGAACATGATCACTACCGGCGTATTGTTTATGAAAGCACTGGTTACGAATACAGCCATGAAAGCCATAATCAGGGTCAAAACCGGTCGTTTATCGTAGGATTGGATCAGGGCTTTGCTGGGGCCGTCGAGAGCGCCCGTTTGAAAGAGACCCTGGCCGACAACCAGAAGTGCCATGATTGTAATCAATGCGGGATTACCAAACCCCTGCAGAATAGCCGCCGGATTGATCGGCTGCCCTTCAATATCGGTCGCCCCTGGGATCTGAAAAAGCAGCAGCAGTGCCGCAACTATGCCTGCTGAAATAATCTCCATCGACCAGCGGTCTGTCATATATAGCACGATCGAAGCAGCAACTATGGCGAGGCTCGCCCACATTGCCCAATTCAAGTGTGCCCCATCGGAGAGGATTGCCTCCAGCATTCAGACTCCAGTCGTTTACAGAGCCAAATGCTTAGCGTCCGTCACCCACCGAGTTCAAGCACAATACTGATCCGTCGATTGACAGCAGCATGTGGTTGGTTGGGGAGTAGGGGGACCGTGTCCGCCAGCCCGACAACAGCCTTGATACGGCTCGCGTCGAAACCTGCGCCTTCCAATTCCGAACGGGCAGCGTTCGCCCTGTCAGCTGAGAGATCCCAATTTGTCGAGGAGCCGCTGGCAGGAAAAGCGTCGGTATGTCCTTCGATTGTAACAAGGATAGGCTGATCTTCAATGAGACTTGCTAAGTGAGATATCAGGTTTGCGCCCACCTCGCTTAGTTGTTCACCGCCCATATCGAATAGAGGTAGCGCATGCGCATCTATAAGTTCGACTCTCACACCGGCCTCGATTTCACTCACCAATACACGATGTCCGTTCGGGAGTACTGCAGTGCTGGATGTGATGGTTTCGATCAGGGATGGAAGAATGCTTGCGTCTTCGCCCAAAGTGGCCTGTCGGGCAGCACCTCCCTGAAAGTAGGCGGCGATACCTTGTCTGTCCTCAATCGAACGTTCGGTGGACAGCCACATCAGCAGGAAGAATGCCATGAGGGCGGTGAGGAAATCGGCATATGCCAATTTCCACTGGCCGGGACGCCGGGATTCTCCGCGGCGCAGGCTCCGGCCCCGACCCAAACGGGCTGAGGAATAAGTTGCCATTTGTGCAGTCTTTCTGATTGCAGAGATAGCTATAACAGAACAGAGTGAACTACGGTTTGGTTAGGCCCACGCGATTTATGTGAAATTTCAACGAAGCTTATACAATCTTAAGTGTTATGCGCGCTTAGGTTGATGAACCTAATTTCGATCTGACGGGGACAAAATGAGTAAACTCGAAACTGATTATTTGGTGATTGGCAGCGGAGCCGTGGGCATGGCTTTTGTCGATACCATGCTCGATGAAAGCGACTCTGACTTCATAATTGTAGATCGCCATCACATGCCAGGCGGACATTGGAACGATGCATATCCATTTGTTCGCTTGCACCAGCCCTCTGCATTCTATGGTGTGTCGTCCATCAAACTTGGTGACGATCGCATTGATCAAGCTGGATCGAACAAGGGTTTCTTCGAACTCGCAACGGGATCTGAAGTTGTTGCCTACTTTGATCGCGTCATGCGTGAACGTTTATTGCCGTCAGGTCGCGTAAAGTACTTTCAGATGTCTGATTTCACCGAGGATGGGAAGATCAAGTCACTTCTCTCAGGCGATATCACTGATGTATCGATCCGTAAGAAAGTCGTCGATGGAACGTTTTTCTCCACGTCCGTGCCATCGACTCATACCAGACCATATGAAGTCGATGACGGAGTAACCTGCATTCCGCCGAATAGGTTACCATTCGAAGCCGCGAAGTTCGAGCACTACATGGTGCTTGGCGGCGGGAAGACAGCGATGGATTCTGTTGTCTGGCTCCTGGACAATGGCGCATCTCCAGAAGCGATTACATGGATTTGTCCACGAGCATCTTGGCTTATCAATCGACGGATAACCCAGCCCGGCCGAACATTCTTCAAGGATTCGGTTGGAGGCGCGGCAGACCAATTCGAAGCTTTGGGCGAGGCCACGTCTATTTCCGATCTCTTCGAGCGTTTAGAGGCAGCAAACTTGATGCTTCGCGTCGATCAATCCGTTGAGCCGGAAATGTTCCACTACGCGACCAGCTCTATCGGCGAAGTCGAACAACTGCGCCGCGTAGAGAATGTAGTCAGGGGAGAACGCGTTTCCTCAATCTCGCCAGGACGCGTTGAATTAAAGTCGGGCGGAACTCTGGAGGCCAAGCCCGATACACTCTACGTAGATTGCACGGCGTCCGCGGTAGATTTCGTAAAACAACAGGATGTCCCGGTATTTACGTCTGACCGGATTACGCTGCAGCCGGTCTTCGCGCCTCTTGCGAGTTATAGTGCTGCTATCATTGCCTATGTCGAAGCTAAATATGGTGATGATGATCAAAAGAATGTCTTTTGTAAGCCAGTGCCTCTGGCAGACACGCCAGCTGAATGGCCAGCTTCGACACTCGGCAATATGATGAACCAGAACGCATGGTCGCAGGATGAAAAGCTGCGCGACTGGACACAGTCTTGTCGCCTGAATCCAACTGCCGCTGCCGTAAATGATCCAACGCCCCTTACGGAGGAAGAAAAGGCAATCGTCAGCCGTGTTCGTAATGCAGTCATGCCAGCCGTCATGAATATACATAAACTCATGGCGGCCGAGACTGAGCCCGCTTAGAAAAGAAACACTGATAACTTCGTAGAGAGCTCGATGCCATGGCGAAATGTTCTTTCTTGGGGCTGGGCGTTATGGGCTTTCCCATGGCGGGCCACCTTGCGCGCGCCGGTCATCAGGTAACTGTATGGAACCGGACCCAAGCCAAAGCTGCAGACTGGGCGTCTCAGCACAAAGGGGAAGGAGCGGCCGATCCAGCGGCAGCCGTGTTTGGCAAGGAATTTGTTTTTCTCTGCCTGGGAGATGATCCGGACGTAGAAGCCGTTTACGAGGCTATGGACCCCAGCATCGGTGCCGGCATGGTCATCGTCGATCATACAACTGCTAGTGCGGGGCTTGCTAGAGAGCTGCATCGCCGCGCGGCTCAAAAGGGGGCAGACTTTATCGACGCGCCCATATCTGGCGGACAGGCAGGTGCTGAAAATGGGCAGCTCGCCATCATGTGCGGCGGCGATGAGCAGGCCTTTGCAAAGGCCGAAGCTGTAATGTCGGCTTACGGTAAGGGAATGACCCTGATTGGCCCGAGCGGTGCCGGTCAGCTCTGCAAATCTGTCAATCAGATTTGTATTGCCGGTATCGTGCAGGGATTGTCAGAAGGTCTCGCTTTTGCGGAAAAGAATGGCCTGGACGCAGAGAAGGTCATTTCGGCAATCTCCGGAGGCGCAGCCCAGAGCTGGCAAATGGTCAATCGATGGGAAACCATGATGGCCGCCGACTTTGACCATGGCTTTGCGGTGGACTGGATGCGGAAAGACCTTCGCATTGCGCTTGAAACCGCGCGTGATACCGGTGCCAGCCTGCCAGTTGCCGCGCTGGTCGATCAGTTCTACGCGGAGATTCAGGCGATGGGTGGCGCGCGCTGGGACACGTCCAGTCTGATAAAGCGCCTGCCAAAAGACGGCTGATGCGTCGGCTTGAATTACATGTTCGCGATGGCGATCCCTTCGAGACAGCGCTCAAGGCTGTCCGCAATATGGATCCTGTCGATTTCCATATCCTTTTGCCTGAACAGAAGGATCGAAAAATCATTTCCGTTTTTCTGCGCGATAATACCAGCCAGAAGCTCGTGGACGTGCTGCAGCAGGCCCTGAAGGACGAGAAGGACTGGCGTTTGGTTGTCACCCCGATTGAGGCGACGCTGCCGAAAATTGAAGAAGGCAAGCATGCGCCCAGGAGAAACGGCCAGAAGGCCCTTCGCGAAGAACTCCTCCACGACATCGAAGAGGGAGCAGTACTTGATCGCGACTTCCTCATAATGGTGTTTCTGTCGACCGTGGTTGCGGCGGTCGGGCTCAACTCAAATAGTATCGCTGGCGTGATCGGTGCCATGGTCATCGCGCCACTGCTGGGGCCTATCCTTGGGTTTTCCATGGGAGCCGCCCTTGGGAGCATGGATCTTATCCAGCGTTCCGGAATTACGCTTGTTGCCGGCATTGGCTTGGCGCTCGTATCGGCGTTTGCCCTGTCTTTTGTAATGCCCCTGGACTTATACAGCCGCGAGCTGATCTCCCGCGCGGAAGTACGCCTCGATGGCGTCGCCTTGTCCCTCGCCGCAGGTGGAGCCGCAGCTCTCTCGCTGGCCCGGGGGCAGGGGTCTACCCTTGTCGGCGTAATGGTTGCCGCCGCACTCTTGCCGCCCGGTGCTGCGACAGGGTTGTTCCTGGGCGATGGCCATTACGCTCTGGCGTCTCGAGCAGGCCTTTTGCTAGCGCTCAATGTTGCCGCCTTGGTGCTGTCTGCACTCCTGGTTTTCAGAGTGAAGGGCATTCGCCCGCTTACCTGGTTAGAGCGCGAAACCGCGACCAAGGCCGTCAGGATAAACGCGTTGATCTGGGTGGTTTTCCTCGCGGTTGCAGCAATTCTGATTATTTATCTCGATCTTGGGGCTGCGGTCGAAATCGGCTAAACTACCCCCATGGCAAAATCCGAAAACAAGACAAAACCCACTAACACCCTACCAATAGACTTCGTCGCCGCTGTTGACCATCCAACTCGTAGGCAAGATGCTGAGACACTCCTTGAACTCTTCGCGCGCGTGACCGGCATGACCGCGAAGATGTGGGGACCTTCAATCATTGGCTATGGCTCCTATCACTATAAATATGAGAGCGGCCGCGAGGGCGATATGTGCATGACCGGCTTCAGCCCGCGCAAGGCAAACCTCGTCCTTTACGTGATATCCGGGTATAAAAAGCTGGGCGGCCAGCTCGACCGCCTTGGCAAACACAAGATCGGCAAATCCTGCCTTTACATCAACAAGCTTGCCGACATCGATATGGACGTCCTCGAAGAGATAATAGTCGCAGGCCTTAAGGATGTCCGCGAACGCTACGAGACTGTTGAAGACTGAACGCTCCGGGCTTTCGGTTCCGCCCTCATCAAGCTAAAGAGCGACCATGACCTATGTCGTTGCCGCATTGTACAAGTTTACGGCCCTGCCGGACTATGTCGAACATAAGCCCGGCCTCGAAGCTGCCTGCAAAGAGGCAGACGTTAAGGGAACGCTGCTCCTTGCACCGGAAGGCATCAACGGCACCATTGCCGGAACGCGCGCAGGCATCGCCGCCGTCCTCGCGCACCTCCGCACCATTCCCGGTTGCACCGACCTCGACCACAAGGAATCCGCCGCCAGCGAAATGCCCTTCCTCCGCATGAAAGTGCGCCTGAAGAAGGAAATCGTCACCATGGGCGTCGATGGCATCGACCCCAACACGACGGTGGGCGCCTATGTCGCGCCAGAAGATTGGAACGCCCTGATTTCGGATCCGGATACCGTCGTTATCGATACCCGCAATGATTATGAGGTCGGCATCGGTACCTTTGAAGGTGCCGTGAATCCCGAAACAAAAGCCTTTCGCGACTTTCCCGCCTGGTTCCGCGAGTTTCGTAAGACCAATGACGCGCCGAAGGTCGCCATGTTCTGCACCGGCGGAATCCGCTGCGAGAAATCGACGGCCTTCCTGAAATCCGAAGGCATCGAAGACGTCTACCACCTAAAGGGCGGCATCCTGAAATACCTCGAAACCGTTCCCGAGGAAGACAGCAAGTGGGACGGCGAGTGCTTCGTCTTTGATAGCCGCGTTTCTGTCGGCCACGGCCTGAAGCAAGGCTCTTACGATCAGTGCTTTGCCTGTCGCCGCCCCATCACCGAAGACGACAAGAAGACGCCGGCCTACATCAAAGGCGTCTCGTGCCCGGCCTGCATCGAAGAATACTCTGAGGATGATAAGGCCCGCTTCGCCGAGCGCCAGAAACAGATCTCCCTCGCTCGACAGCGCGGCCAGGTGCATCTCGGCGACAAGGCTCAAACGCCCCCCGCCACCACTTCAGAGACGGCCGAATGAGCCCCTCGATCAGCAGGCCGATCCTATATTCCTTCCGCCGTTGCCCCTATGCCATGCGCGCGCGGATGGCGCTCATCATTGCCGGGATCGAGGTCGAGCTTCGCGAAGTGGTTCTCCGGAATAAGCCGCCTGAAATGCTCGCCGCATCACCAAAGGGCACCGTTCCGGTTATGATTCCGGACACTGGCGGAATCCTCGAAGAAAGCCTTGATATAATGCTTTGGGCCCTGGAAAAGCATGATCCAGAAGGCTGGATTCCGGACGGTGATCCGGACACAAAGGCCGAAATTCCGGACCTTCTATCCTCGCTCGAATCCCATTTCAAACCCCGCCTTGATCGGTACAAGTATCCGACACGTTTCGACGGGGAGAGTGCCGGGGATAACCGCGATGCCGGGCTCGCGTGGTTGAACGCGCATTTTACTCCACGGCTTGAAACTCAGAAAAACCTATTCGGCGACCGCCGAACCCTTGCAGATGTTGCCAGCTTTCCCTTTGTCCGCCAATTCGCCAACACGGATGGAGACTGGTGGGCTGCCACTGCGCCGAAATCGTTGCAGGATTGGCTCACACGCCATGTCGAAAGCGATCTCTTCGCAGCGGCGATGGTCAAGCATTCGCCATGGCAAAGCGGTGAGGCTGGCGTTGTGTTTCCTCGCTCTTCCGAAAGTGAGATGTCTTCGGCTATGTTATAGTCTTAGGAGGGATTGCTATGCTTCGGTCGACCTTGGCGGCGTTTTCATTGCTGGGCCTAACTGCCTGCACAACAACGACGTCATTTCTGAATTCAAACGGCGCGGCAGCGCGGTTCGCAGAAGACGAAGTTGAAATCCGCGCGGTCTTGAGTGACCAGGCTGATTCATGGAACCGCGGGGACATAAACTCCTTTATGGAAGGATATTGGCGCTCGGCGGATTTGCGTTTCGGGTCGGGCAATACCGTTGTGAAGGGCTGGCAATCGACGCTGATGCGATATCAGACCCGCTATCCAGATGGCGCAGCC
>JBCCIW010000020.1:0-23221 GCA_039028055.1 Pseudomonadota bacterium
ATTGGCTTGAGCTGTTGTCAGGCTTTCGAGCAGGGGAGCCAATTCAGCCTTTGCTTCGTCAAGGCGGGTCTGTTGTTCAAGCTTTTCTACCGCTGAAACCGGTGCAGCAGGTGTTCGGACAAACCCGTCCCAACGCCAAAGGTGCCCCTCACGCGAAACGAGGCGTTGGCCTGGTTTCAACTCACGGGCCAGACGCTCGCCAATTTCAACATCGACCAAACCGCATTGTGAAAGTCGTGCCAGAAGTTCATTCGGTGCCTTGACTAGCTCAGATAGTGGTCTGGCCCCATCAGGGAGCCCGATTTCGGCCTTATCAGCGCCTGCCCAATGGAGTGGGGCTGATTTGTCGGTGGATGCCTGGATGTCGTCTCCGAGGGCAGCGGCAATTGCCCTTTCGAGGCCGTCCTTGACCTTGATGCGCTCGAGGACAGGAGGTGCGCTGTGTCCGTCGGCTTTCCGGAGCAGACGTTCCAGGCCTTCAATCTCGCCCTCAAGCGCTCTGATGTTCGTCTGCAACTCCGCGACGGGGACTTCAGCCGATTTCAGGAGCGTTGTCGCTTCTTCACGGCCTGCTTCTGCTGCGTCCGTCGTTCGGGTCGCTTCATGGTAAGCCAGCTCGAGCTGAGCCTCTTTGGCCTCCGAAGTCTCCAGCGCTGCTATAAGTGACGCAGCGTCTCCCAAGCTGTCGATCTGCCGAGAAATCGCGTCTTTTTGGCGTGTCAGTTCATCGCGTCGCCGCTGCTGGGTTGCGAGGTTTTCAGCGACAGTTCGACGCTCGGCTCTAAGATCTGACAGCTGAGAAGATAATGTGTCGACGTCTTCCTCTGCCCTTCGTAGTGAACTGCGGGCGTCTTCCAGCGCCGAGCGGGCTTCTTCTTCCTGCTTGGCACTCGAATCTTCATCTTCTGAGGGCAGTGCATCCAGCGCAGCCTGGGATCGCGCAATTTCTGCCTCCGCCTCAGCAACCATGGCTCTCTCGCGCTCGAGGTCCCCGCTTAGGCGTGTAAATTCTTCTTCTAGTCTGCCAACCGCTTCGGCGGCCGCTTTGCGTTCGGCATCCTTTCGGGCGAACGCTATTCTCGCCTGGCCTAACTTTGCGCTGATAATGCTCTCAGTTTCACGGAGGGGATTGAGCTTCTCAGCTGCTTCCAAACGCTCCTTTTCCTTCACCGCATCGACAGATGTTAGTTCTTCGACAGCGCGTTTGGCATTTTCATAGGCTGTGTTTGACTGTTCTCGCGCCTGTTTTGCCTCTTCCCAGCGTAAATGCGCCGCCAGCGCTTCCAGGCCATTTATTTCGTCGGAAAGTGCCTTGTACTTACGGGCCTTGCGGGCCTGTCGCTTCAGACTTTCCAACTGCCGCTCGACTTCAGCCGAGACTTCGGTCAGACGCTCAAGATTCGCTTCTGCACCTCGAAGCTTCAGTTCGGCTTCGTGGCGGCGCGTATTGAGACCGGAAATTCCTGCCGCTTCTTCGAGAATTCTCCGGCGGTTCTGGGGCTTGGCAGCGATCAACTCCGAGATTTGTCCCTGACGTACCAAAGCCGGTGAATTTGCTCCGGTTGACGCGTCTGCGAACAGGAGCTGTATGTCCTTACCGCGCACGGTTCGACCATTCATCTTGTAGGTCGATCCAGCACCGCGTTTCAAGCGTCGTAGAATCTCGAGGGTATCGGCCGAGTTGAACTCCGGCGGTGCTGTCCTGTCGGAGTTATCGAGGACCAGGGTAACTTCGGCAGTCTCACGGGCAGGCCTATCGGCGGATCCTGAGAAGATCAGGTCATCCATTTCGGCCCCGCGCATAGCTTTCGCAGAGCTTGCGCCCATCGCCCAGCGAAGGGCTTCCAATAGATTTGATTTTCCGCAACCATTGGGACCGACAATACCGGTCAGACCTTCCTCGATGGGCACGTCGGTTGGATCGACGAACGACTTGAAGCCGGCAATGCGAATTTGAGTAATTTGCATGTGGGCTCCCGCGCGCGCTCCTATTCAGTTTCGTTCGAAGTATCTGCCGCGTCGGTGGTAGGCTCCGCGGCTGTTTCCGGTTCTGATGTCTCGCCGAGCAAACCATCGAGAATATTCGCCATGCCTTCAGCGGTGCGCGATTCAATCGTTTCCTGGCGAGTGCCATTAATGAAGATGCTCGGCGTGGAGTTCACCCCGTCGCCTTGTCCGGCATCTATAGAGGCGGCTATCTGTCGGCGAATATCGCTGTCATTTATGCAGGTATCAACTTCGTCTTCATCAAGACCGAAACCTGCACCTATGTCCTTGAACTTATCAAGAATCGTTCCGTCCTGGGCGGCACTGATAACCTCGGCCTGCTCGTCGAAAAAGACATCGAGCGCCGAGAAGTAGTTTGCCTCACCTGCACATCGAGCGACGGCAAACCCAGCCACGTCAATCTGGTTGAGCGGAAACTCCCGAAAAACGAACTTTACCTTGCCCGCGGCCACGTAGTTTTCGAATACCGATCCAACCACGTCGTCATGGAAATCCTTGCAATGATTGCAGGTGATCGAAGCGTACTCAATTATGGTGACTGGCGCATCTACAGCACCAATCTGCACGCCGACGCCGGCGTCAAAGCTCGCCTCGGATATAAGTCCATCGGACGTTTCCTCGCCCGAGGTTTGCTGTGCGCTACTGTCGCCGCCTTCTGAGCAGGCGGTTGTTAGAAAGAGGAGCGTAGCTGCAAGCGTTGACGTTCGGAAAATCGACATTTTGTCCATAACCTTTGCTTAAGGAGTTTGAGTCGGAACCCTTGCCAAGTCGTTAACCTTCCGGTCTCGGTGCGACTGAATCAACAAGTTCGGTTATGCTCTCAACAGAACGGCCTTCTGGCGTTCTGAGCAAACGGCCATTGAGGAACAGGGTTGGCGTGCCGGTCACACCATCAGCTTGGCCGGTCGTTGTAGCAGCCTGAATTTCCGAGCGAATAGTTTCATCGGTAAGACAGGCATCAAAAGCCGCGCTGTCTACGCCATGCCGTGCTGCAATCGCCTGTAGGGCAGTTCGCACCGTCCCATTTTGCGTTGCTGCAAAAATGTTACGCTGATTGATGAACATGTCGTCGAGCATTGCGAAGTATGCTTCATCTGTTGCTGTGCAACGAGCTGCTGCGAACCCTGCCACGGCGACCTCAACGGGAGCGGTTGGGAACTCGCGAAAGACGAATCGCACGCGACCTTCATCTGCCATCTCCTTGATGGCCGGTACGACGTCTCGATGATACTGAGCACAAGCACCACAGGTGATCGACGCATATTCGATTATTTCAACGGGGGCATCTGCGGGGCCGAATACTTTATCTGCTAAAGTTCCCGTTACATTGGCATTCGCGTCTTCGGTTTCGCCACATGCGCCGAGGACAAGTGCTGAGAGCCCAATGATGACGGCGCGTCGCGCGAAGTCTCTGATTGGCATTGAGAATATCTCCAACTGATGAATTCCTGAAGGCCGAATAGCCTATTCGCGCTCGTCGGCTAACACAGCTCTGCCGAGGGCGACAATTGCTGCTTTCAGGCGGGGAGAGCCGATGTTGGCGGTTTTCTGCTGGAGTTCGGCTTCTTCGCTGTCCGTAATTTGGCGACGCTTCCTCTGTGGCGCGGGCTTCCGGTTCAGCAATGCGCCCTGCTCCAGCTTAAGTCGAGTGATATTGCCTCCAGCGGCGACGGATATGCGTTGGCGAAGTGTTTCTTCCTGGTGCTGGACCACAATTGCTGCCGCTGGGATCACGCGGAGGGTCAGTGTACGAGCGACTTTTGATCCTGTCAGTTTCAGCGGGAAGGAAAAGCGCGCGATGTCTTCTCCGACGATTTGGGGCCAGCTGAGCTGAAGTTTACTCAGAGAGGACCCACCTCCCTTACCGGCATGTTTGCGAAGTATACGGCTCGCCGCGATGCCGATTGGCGGTTTTTTTCTGTGCACAGGTTTGCCGCGTTGCTTGCGAAGTTTGGCGCGTGCCATAGCTTCCAGTATCGGATCTTCCGCGGATTCTGTTTGCGGCCTTGGTAATCTGGTCATTGAGGGAGAGTTTGCCTGTCGATGATGGCAAAGGAAAGTCACATTGCAGCAGATTTGTCGGTGCTACCCGACCAGCTTCTGGACTGGTATCATGAGGCAGCTCGCGATCTGCCCTGGCGCACCGGCCCGAAGGCGCGCGCAAAGGGCGAGCGTCCGGACCCTTATCGCGTCTGGCTTGCCGAGATCATGCTGCAGCAAACCACCATTCCTCATGGAACGAGATATTTTCTCGAATTTACCCATCGCTGGCCAACCGTGGAAGCACTCGCCGCTGCAAAAGATGAGGATGTGATGGCTGCGTGGGCCGGGCTGGGCTATTACGCGCGCGCTAGAAACCTTCTCAAATGCGCTCGAGCTGTGGCCGCGCGCGGCGGTTTTCCAAGCGTATCAGCTGAGCTGATCAAGCTGCCCGGCATTGGGCCATACACGGCAGGCGCTATTGCTGCTTTGGCTTTCGGAGAGCGGGCTGCGGCTGTGGACGGGAATGTAGAGCGCGTTTTCTCCAGACTTCTCGCGATCGATGTCCCCATAAAGGAGGCCAAGACAGAGATCAAAGGTCGGGTTGCTGACCTCGTTCCAGCGGACCGACCAGCGGAGTTTGCCGAGGGTCTAATGGATCTTGGGGCGACGATTTGCACGCCGCGTCGACCGAACTGCCTTATTTGTCCGGCGAATGATCTTTGCTCAGCACGAGCCAAGGGAGACCCTGAGAGGTTTCCGATCAAAGCAAAGAAGACCCCAAAGCCCCATCGTCAGGGCCATGTATTTCTCTTGCTCGATAAAGATGACGTGTTTCTGGAGCGGCGGCCGGAAACCGGCTTGCTTGGAGGGATGCTGGGTTTGCCCGGCTCAGATTGGGGCGACCTGGACGCCGAGCAGATGGTAGGCGCTCCTGTCCTCACGGATTGGGTTCGACGCGGAGAAGTGCGTCATGTATTTACCCACTTTTCTTTGACCTTGCAGGTTTGGCAAGGTGTCCTTGTAGGGGAGCGACCACTAGGCGAATGGGTTCCGGTGGCGAACATAAAGGGGTTGCCGAGTGTTTTCGCCAAGGCGATCAAGCTAATGAGCTAATTTAATCCCATCTCGGTCCTGTACCGACGGCGAAGAAGGTCAATTGGTGCGAGTTTCCTCTTGTCGTCTTCGAAGTGCCAATATGTCCAGCCATTGCATGCGGGCGCATTTTGCACATGAGCGCCGACGCGGTGTATCGATCCCGTAGTGCTGCCAGTCGCCAGTGAGCCGTCGATCCGAATACGTGCCATATGACGGCGTTTGGGACTAAAGAGACGGTCCCCGGGGCTGAGCCATCCGTGTTCCACGATCGCGCCGAATGGCACGCGGGGTAGAGCGCGCTTACTTTTTTCTGTTTCAAGGGCGTCAGATTCGACGGGCTCAATGCCTTTCAGTCTTGCACGCGAGAGACGCGAGTAATCTGCGTCGCGTTCAATCCCAACGTATTGACGACCTAACATCCGCGCGACGGCTGCGGTTGTGCCTGTGCCCGAGAATGGGTCAAGAACAATGTCGCCCGGGTTTGTTGTGGCTAGCAGTACGCGCTTCAACAGGGCTTCCGGTTTTTGAGTTGGGTGTGCCTTTTTCCCTTCTGCGTTTTTCAGGCGCTCTTGCCCGGTGCAGAGAGGGATGGTCCAGTCCGATCGCATCTGGGTGTCGTCGTTGAATACTTTCAAAGCCTGGTAGTTGAATGTGACCTTCGACTTTTCGGATTTCCCTGCCCAGATCAGCGTTTCGTGTGCATTCTGAAAGCGCGTACCTTTAAAGTTGGGCATTGGATTTGTTTTGAGCCAAATCACATCATTCTGGATCCAGAATCCTGAGTCCTGGAGGATGGCACCGACGCGAAAAATATTGTGATACGATCCGATGACCCAGATAGCTCCATCGTCTTTCAGAACGCGTCGGGCTTCGGTCAGCCATTGGTGAGTGAAGAGATCATAGGCGTCAAAGCTATCAAACTTGTCCCAGGCGTCCGTTACGCCATCTACTGCGGACTGATTCGGGCGCGTAAGGCCTTGACCCAGCTGGAGATTATACGGGGGGTCTGCAAAAACGAGATCCACCGAACGGTCCGGCAAACGCGACAGGATTTCAATACAATCGCCGTCGATGATTGTGTTGGGCACGAGATCCATTGGCGGTCAGCTCCGTAGCAAATTGGCAAATGCGAATCACCCCTATGAGTCGTGATTTGATGAAGACAAGGTTACCAGATGCCTTCTGGTCTCCACCGTATTGCCAGAACCAATATCTTAAACGTCTGGCTGTGGATAAGTCTAGGTGCTCGAAAAGCTGGATCAGAGATCAAGCGCCATTTGCTTCGTGTCACCGTGTCCAGGCCTGAACAAATCGGTTCGAAGTGCTGGCCGCGGTTGATTCAGTCCGAATTTTCGAACTGCACGCTGGAAGCGTTTTCCAATAAGCTTGGCGTATGGTCCGCCCCCATGGCCGCGCTCGAACCATTTCGCATCATAATCCTTGCCGCCCCGCGCTTCACGCAGAATGTTCACTATTCGGGCTGCGCGATCTGGCACATGCTCCGCTAACCACTCGTGAAAGAGATCCTTCAGTTCATAGGGGAGACGCAACAGAACGTATCCCGCGCGGCTTGCTCCCGCATTGGCACCAGCTTCGACCAGCGCTTCAATTTCACCATCGTTCAGGGCTGGAATAATTGGGGCCGTCATTATTGCCGTTGGAATTCCGGCGTCTGATAATTGCCTGATAGCTTCTAATCTGCGTTGGGATGTTGCAGCCCTAGGCTCCATTTTGCGTGCCAGTGATCTGTCGAGCGTGGTGATCGATACGCCCACGCTTGCCAAACCCTTTCGGGCCATAGGTGCGATCAGGTCGATGTCGCGGGTGATCAGGTGAGACTTGGTCAGGAGCGTGACCGGGTGATCGTGCTCTTTCAGAATCGTTAGTAGCGCGCGCGTGAGTTCGAGATTTCGTTCTGTTGGCTGGTAGGCGTCTGTATTTACACCGAGTGCGATCGGGCGAGGCCGATATCCAGGTTTTGCCAACGCAGCGCGCAGCAAATCTGGCGCATTTGGCTTGTAGAAAAGCTTGCTTTCGAAATCGAGGCCCGGCGACAAGCCATGATAAGAATGCGTTGGTCTTGCGAAGCAATAGACGCAACCATGTTCGCAACCGCGATATGGATTGATGGAGCGATCGAAATGTATGTCTGGTGACCGATTGAACGTGATAATCGTCTTCGCGGATTCTGGCGCGAGGCTCGTTCTAAGAGGAGGAGGGGCGTCTTCTACGGTGTCCCAGCCATCGTCGAATTTGTGATAGGATTCTGGTTCGAACCGCCCTGTTGGATTGCTGATTGCTCCCCGGCCACGGTGGTCAAATCTCTCTTTGGTCAATTTGAGATCGTCACGAGTGACGCGCCCATATTTCTTCAATTTTTGTGTCGTTCCCATGGGTGCCAAGGCATCACACGAAAAGGAACATTACAAGAACAAACTAATTGTTAGCTGTGGATAAATCAACAGGAGCCTTTTGTTTTTGCGCGTGATTCCATTGCGCTCTCTGCATGATCCAGAGAAGAAGCAGGCTACACAGCATAGCTACGAAACCAATGAAATTTGATGTCGGTCCCATCTGCAACGCTGTGACCGATACCAATCCGCAAATTGCAGTCAGTGTCCACCACAGGAGCGCTGTCTGTAGGTGTGACCAGCCGTCTTTTATCAATAGTTGGTAAGCATGGTCGCGATGCGGTTCTGTCAGCCGTTTTCCTTTTGTGGCGCGCCAAATCAGCGTTGCGACGGCGTCTACCAATAGGGGCAAGCCAAGCGTTGCCACAAACCAGATGTTCCCATTCATCGCTGACAGAAGCGAAAAGGAGGCGAACACTGTTCCCGCAAACAACGCCCCAGCATCTCCCGCATAAAGCAATCCCTGAATATTCCAGACTAAGAATCCTCCTATCGCACCCACAATCAGAAAGATCACAAAGTTTAGTCCGTTCCAGACTGTGACGGTCTCAGGGGATAGGTCGGCTGACGCTGCGCCGAAGAAGGAAAGAGACATGTAGGCTAGCATGATTGCAATGCAGCCGAGAGCGAGGCCGTTTGAACCATCCATGAAATTGGTCGCATTCATCATCAGGAATAGCCAGATGGCGGACCCAATGACGGACACAGCGACCGGAAGCGGTATTGTCGAGTCAGCAAACGGAATGAACACCTTCTCCGCCGTCAGACCTGTCAGCGCTACAAGGACACAAGCTGTACTTAGAACGAGTAGTTTGTAGCGCGTGGCGATTGCGCGTGCATCGTCAACTGCGCCAACAAATAAAACGAATATCGCCAAGATGATGTGCGGCAACTCTCCTGATGTGACCAGAAATCGAATATGCACATCGGCGATTGTTCTTAGACTATCGACGGATGTCGCAGCGGGAATTATGATAAGTTCGGATAGGTAAATAAGCGCTGCTGCACCGGCAATGGCGAGGCCGCCACTAGTGGGAACTGCAACAGGCTGCGTCTTCCGCTCGCCATCGGGCGCATCTTTCGGTGCGAATGCAATCATCAACCGACAGAACGCCATGCTGAGCACGAAGGCGGCCGCGAAAAACAGTAGCATTTCTCAATCCCCCCCAAGTTCCGTCACAGCTACCCACCAATCTGGCTTTTCGGCTCGCAATTCCTCTCCCGCGCTAACCGCTTCATTCATCGTATCAAACAGAGCGAAGCAAGTGCCGCCAGATCCAGACATTCGAACACATCGATTACTTCGCAAACGCTGCAGGCTTTTGAGCGTTTCAGCAAGCTTTGGGTGCCTGATTAGTGCTGGAGCTTCCAGGTCATTAAATGTTGACGGGAGCCATTCGAATAGATCGGTTAGACTCCGCAAATCGGGGACGGCGAGTTCCGTAAAACCTTCTCCGCCGTTGGCTATGTCATAGGTTTGAAAGACCGGACCCGTCGGGCACGGCAATCCGCTATTGGCGAGCAAAGCTGGAATTTTAAAAGGGAGGTTCACGCCTTCGAGTCGCTCTCCTTCCCCCCTCATTAAAAGAGCCCGGCTCAGAGTGCACGCTGGAACATCACCTCCCAGATGGGCTGCGATGGCAATGAGATGATCGACACTGTCCGGTCCACTCCAATGGTGGTTCAACGCTCGTAGCGCCGCACCTGCATCTGCTGATCCACCCCCAATTCCAGCGGCGACAGGCAGGTGCTTCACCAGAGTCATGCGTGCACCATTCTTGGTTCCAAGGGTCTTCTTCAGAGCATCAGCTGCTCGGAAAACCAAGTTATCTGCTACGTCGCCGCATTCGTTGGCGTAGGGACCTATAACAGCAAGCTGTATTGTTTCAGCCGCTTCAATGGTCAGCCGGTCTGCGGCTTCAGCGCCCGCGAATACTGTAAGAGAGTCGATTGGATGCCGCCCAGATGCATTTACCTTACCCACATGGAGGTAGAGATTAATCTTGGCGGGGGCGATCACCGTTTGCATTTGGCATGTTCCAAATGGTCTTTGTCGAATATGACGGTTTATCCGCTACTAAGGTGAGGGTGGAATATCCGGCAGGGCATTGTTGGTGGCAACCGTGGCGACATCATCAAGACCATTTTCGAGTTTCGCATGGAGACGTTCGCTTTCGTAGCCCTCAGGGTTCAGGCGAAGCGCTCGGTTCCATTGAAATGTCGCTTCCAGATGACGTCCGACCCGCCAATATGCATCTCCCAGATGATCATTGAGAATTGCTTCGCCTGGTTCCAACTCCACGGCGCGTTCAAGATGTTGTACCGCCTCATCATATTGGCCGAGGCGATAATAAGCCCAGCCTAAGCTGTCGATTATGTAGCCAGCTCTAGGGCGGAGTTCGGCGGCGCGTTGAATAAGCTCAAACGCCTCCTCCATATTGTCACCGCGATCAATCCAGGAATATCCGAGATAATTCATAAGGGACGGCTGATCAGGTGCGAGCTCCATTGCTGCAAGGAGATCGTTTTCCGCTTCGCTCCAATTTTCGAGTTGCTCCCTCGACGCGCCTCGAGCGTAGAGTATGCGCCAGTCGCTGATCCCGTTTTTCAAGTCACCTTCAATAATGTCAGAGAAGATCGCTTCCGCCTCTGCATGTCGGTCAAGTGAGCGGAGCAGATCCCCTGCTTGTACCTTGAGATTTCGATCCGGACTTGTGGCAAGAGCCGTTTGCGCAATCCCGATAGCTTCGTCGTTTCGTCCTTCGCGGCGTAATGCCCAAGCGAGCTGCCCTTGGGCTGTCGTATAAAAAACTGATGTTTCAGGAATAGTCTCCAAGACCGCAATGGCGTCTTGGCGTCGGTCTGCCTTATCGAGAGCGTCCGCCCAAAGGGTGCGAGCGATGTCCAGTTCCGGATTGAGATGTAGTGACAAAGCAAAATACACGCTAGCGAGATCATTTCCCGTGCGTGCTGCGAGAGCCGCTGCAGGAATGTAGACAGCCAGAGCTGCCCCCTCATTGAGGTTCAATCTTTGCACGCTAACGGTATCGCCAGTTTTCAGGTGATCTCGTAACTGCTCGATCGCAGCGTTCTGCCCGACATTCCATGCAAAATCGTCTAAAAGGCTGATGGCTGTGTTGGTTTCGCCGCTTGCGTGCAGGAGGCGTGCCTGGTGCTCTACTGCTACCGCCAGTCTAATACCCGACTCCCAGATTTCCGAGAGCAGTTGCAACGCTTCTTCATCGGCTCCAGCGCTAATAAGTACCAGGGCAAAATTTGCTTTCTGCAATCCCGTTATAAGAACATCATCACTGGAAGAACTTGCGAATACAGCCTCAGCCGCTTCACGCCCCTCCAAATCATAACGGGCCCAAGTCAAGAGTGACTGGGCGACCATAGAGTTGAACTGGCTGGCCATTGGCGAGTGAAAGTAGGAAGCGGCCGTGCCAGTCGAGCGCCCCTGAGCAACAGATTCAACACCCAAAACCAGCTTCGGCAAATCGGATGCCGCGACAGTTGTCCGGCGCGCTTTTTGTGATAGTCGAATTGCATTCTCGGTATCGCCTGAGATCAGGGATGAGAATACTGCACGCTCCAGGAGGTCTGCGTTACCTGGGTTGTTTATCGCCGCGTTGGTGTACGCGTTCGCCGCTCTTTCGGGTTCGTTGGTTAATGCTGCGTAGCGTCCTCTTAGAAAGTCAGAGTATGACTTTGCAGCGACTACTCGTTCGATTTCAGCAGCCCGGCGTTCTGCAAACTCAGTTGCCGTCGGCGGACTAACGCACCCGGATAGGAGAAAAAGGCCCAGCACACCCTGGATGCCTCGAAACATTGTCATCAAGTCTTTTCCCAACAGAATTGCCACTGCGCAAGCGCGAATGCGCAGTCATGCAATTATTATGTCAGTGAGGCGACAAACCGAGTTGATAACTCGCCAGATTAGCGAATTTTAGGTCCAATCGATGCTGATCTTCCTGTGAACCAGGTTATGATAGTCTTCTACCAGCGCGTGTGAGATATCGCCCGGATTAAATGTATGCTCGGCGATTTCTGCTACTGGAGTTATTTCTGCAGCCGTTCCCGTGATGAAGCACTCATCAAAAGTCGACAATTCGTCTGGAGAGATTCTGCGTTCGACGACCTCGATCTGGCGAGCTTTTGCCAGGCGTATGGCGCTTTGGCGCGTGATACCGTTCAGAAATCGATCAGCAATTGGCGTGTGTACAGCGCCATCTCTTGTGAAAAAGATGTTGGCACCTGTGGCTTCGGCAACATTGCCTTCGTGGTCCAGCATGAGGGCGTCCGCATAGCCTGCGTCTTTGGCTTGTTGTTTCGAAATCGTACAGATCATGTAGAGGCCCGACGCCTTCGCTTCACATGGTGCTGTTTCGGGAGATGGTCGCGCATATGCTGCGCGAGTCATGCGGATACCCTTCATCTTGTCATCGAAATAGTCACCCCAATGCCAACAGGCTATCGCCAGCCGCACCGAGCACTCCTCGGCTAGAATGCCCATCTGCTCCGATCCGCGCCAGGCAAATGCCCGAACGTATGCATTGTCGAGTCCTGATCTTGCCAGTGCTTCTTTTTTGGCGTCTTCAATCTGATCTACCGTGAACGGAAGATCGAAGCCCAGGATCTTCGCCGAATTCGCAAGGCGGTCTGAATGTTCTTTTGATCGGTAAATCTGACCAGCATAAGCTCTCTCGCCTTCAAACACACATGATGCGTAATGCATGCCGTGAGTCAGGACATGAACCTTCGATTCCCTCCAAGCAACGAACTCCCCATCGAGCCAGATATAGCCGTCGCGGTCATCATAGGGACTGGCATCCATCTTAATTTTGCCTTTTCTTACACATTCATGAGTTTTGAGTGCATTGTCCGAGGGGGCCGATGGAAGTCAACATGGCGCAAACAATTGTTCTGGGCATGAGCTCGTCCTATTTCGGTGTATCCTCTTCGATTGATAGCGGAAAGCACGTACCAAGCATAAACTTCATGGCAGATGAATAGCTATGTCCGAGGCCCAGCATCTTCTCGTCGTCGACGATGATGATCGCATCCGCACGCTGCTGAAACGGTATCTGGCGACAGCGGGTTATCGGGTCACTGCCGCGAAAGATGCCGAATCGGCGATTTCGATGATGGATGGCCTCGACTTCGATCTTGCCATTCTAGACATCATGATGCCCGGTCAGGACGGCTTGAGCTTGCTTGCGTCCTTGCGAGAAACCAATTCCATTCCCGTAATTCTTCTTACGGCCAGAGACTTGCTCGATGATCGCCTGGAAGGTCTCCGCCTAGGAGCGGATGACTATTTGTCAAAACCATTTGATCCGGAGGAATTGACGCTGCGAATAGCAGCTATCCTTCGTCGCGCGGGCTCAAAACAACCCATGCAGAAAATCCGACTATCAGGTCTTGTATTCGATCCTTCGCGCGGTGACCTTCGGGACGGTGACCGCCGTGTCCATCTGACGGAAGCTGAACGCCACCTTCTTACGATCCTGGCGGCGCGCTTAGGCCGGCCGGTTGAGCGACAGGAACTGTTTCTTCATACCGCCGGACACATGGAGCGCTCAATTGACGTACAAGTTACGCGGCTTCGCCGAAAGATAGAGCCCAATCCGAAGGAACCGATACATCTTCAAACCGTCAGAGGTGTGGGCTACAAACTAATTAGCGATTGATCCTTGGCTTTCGGTAGAAAGCTGTTCGCCGGTATCCGGATCATAGATCGCGGTGATGCGCATTTCGCTCGAATTGCCTCCATCTCCAAAACCGCTAGCTTCAAATTCTGATTGGAAGTGACTGGTGTAGGTTCGTCCGTCTGGTGCACGAGAGCAGGTCACCTCGCTATCAGCTTTTCTGATCTTAGCCACGACGAAAATCGTCACCGTTCGAGTCAATGCTCTTGAGTATCGAAGTACAGCAGGATCGTTCTTCGACACTGTTACCTCAGCGCGAGTGCGCCGATTGATCTTTCGTTCCGGCCCTTCAGCATCTTCGCCCGACACTGGTGTGAATGCATATGTGATAGTGGCATCATCTTCGGAGACCACTTCGATGTCATCGGGATCGCTTGGGATGTGCTCCGCGAAACGCGTGCACCAGATGCCGTCTTCCAAAGCATTCTCGATACCTGCAAGCGCCTGGAATGAACTTCCGGGTAGCGATTCATCGACAAGATGGGCCGGTATTATCTGTTTTAGGTTTTCCGCATTAGGGTTTACCCGCGCGTACGCATTTATCGTCTCGCCGTCTTCGCTTGTATCCGTTGATTGTCGTTCAACGTCGAAGACATAGGCAGGACCGTCCGTACTACGGGTCAATGCGGTGTTGAGTGGTTCTGGGCGTTGTGCTGTTGCTGCGCTAGCGCACGAGCAGCATAAGATAAGCGCTAAAGTTCGCGGCATCGTTTTCCCGGTATTTTGGTTGGAGTGAAACCTTGGAAACAGAGTTAGCGAGGCGCAACCCGCCATGTTGCGTTTAAACTAAAGTTAATGATGTGAGGGAAGTCGAAAAACTTTTATGCCGACTTCCCCCGGTTAGACTTTCGTGAAGATGTTATTCCGCTGGCAGGGGGTCCTTTGCTCCGCCTTCCGATGAACTCTTCATCACACCTTCCACCGCAGCTTTGATTGCATTTAGCCTCGTACTATAGCTTGAGTCTGCGGGCAGACAGTGATCAGCATTAAGCCCAGATAATTTGGCTCGTACGTCGTCGTTCATTCCCGTCACATAAACGCTTTTGCCCGCCGCTTTAGCATCGCACGCGATCGTCTCAACCGCTCTCGCAGCGGACACGTCAATGAATGTCTTCCTTGAGAAATCCAGGACAATCGCTTCAGCACCACCTTTCACCCTCTGTCGAACATGATGGCCGAGATCTGCTGCGGCTCCAAAGGATAGTGGTCCACGGAAATCGTACAGCATAACCGCTCCGTCAGCCTTTTCGAGCAGAGCGTTTTCTTCCGGTGTCGTATCAAGGAAAGCTGTATTGTTGACGGCTTCAATCTGACTATCTGCCACGAGTTTTACGTAGGCAAGTGCTGCGAGGAAAACGCCGACACCAACCGCAGTAATGAGATCTACAAACACTGTCAGTCCCAAAACGAGTATCATCAGAAATAAATCCCATTTCGGACCTTTCAAACCGTTTCTGAGGTACTGAAAGTCGATAATGTCGTAGCCGACCTTTACAAGGATACCTGCCAAAACTGCATTTGGAATCTGCGAAGCAAGCGGTGCGGCGACGAGCACAATCGCAGCTAGTGTTGCACCGTGGATCATCCCGGAGAGTTTCGTCACGCCACCCGTACGGATATTGACCATCGTCCGCATTGTTGCACCAGCGCCCGGAAGCGCGCCGAAGAAACCCGCAATGGTATTTCCGATGCCCTGGCCAATTAGTTCCTGATCGGAGTTATGCCTCGTTCTGGTGACATTGTCTGCAACAAGGGAGGTTAGTAGACTGTCCACGGCACCCAGAACGGCCAAGATGATTGCCGCTTCGATGACTAGAATAATGGTTGCACCGGAAAACTGCGGCAGCATGAAATCGGGTATACCAGCTTTGATTTCGCCGAGCAGTGGAGCACCGGGGATAAACATTCCAACAACCGTACCGATGATAAGGGCTGCGAGTGTACCTGGCAGAAATTTGCCAATCTTTTTTGGCCAGAAGAAAACAACTGCGAGCGTTAGGACACTCAGACCCAATGCTACCATGTTGATATTCGTCAAAGCAGCAGGAATCGCGCGGAGTGCATCAAAGACCTTGCCGCCATCGGGCCTGCTCCCGAAAAGTTGCGAAAACTGCAGCAGGATAATGATGACGCCGATGCCAGACATGAATCCGGAAATTACCGGATAGGGTACCAACTTTATGTATTGGCCAAGTCGCAGAAGTCCCATCGCGATCTGCAAGAGCCCACCGAGAACCACTGATGCGAATAAAAGCGGTATCGCCATTATGGTGATGTCGATGGGTTCGAGGCTCGGATTGGCAGTACTTAAAGCTGCGGTCAGGGATGCAAGAAGGCCCGCGAACACTACGACCATCGGACCGGTAGGTCCTGAAATTTGCGTATTCGTTCCCCCAAAAGCGGCTGCAAAGAACCCCACAATGATGGCTCCCCAGAGGCCGGCAGTGGCACCGAGCTGTTGGTCATGGGGAAAGACGCCTGCACCGAAAGCGAGGCCCAGGGGAAGCGCAACAATACCAGCTGTGAGGCCTCCATAGAGATCTCCCCTCAAATGGGAAAAGTCGAGCCACTGTTTCTTATCTTCAGTTACATCAGCAATAGACATTGAAAGCCTCTCTCAGCTTGATTTGATGGGGAGCTACCAGGCAACGCATTTGGCTTCGTCAGCGAGTTTTGCTACCGACGAAACATCCTTCCTGTGCAGGTGGTGAGTTATTATTGCGGTTTCTGTGCGACTATCGGCACAAGTGATAAAAAGAGCCTCGGGCGATTGTCCATCCGCCAGGGCTTCGAACAAGGTCTGTTTCTCCGGATAGGCGTTTGCCTGGAAGTTCAGGACGGCTGCAGCGGGTTTAGGCAAGTGGAGAGTCCTCTTCTTTAGGAGATTTGGATTGGCTAGTTTGACTCTCAGCGCTCCAGAGCGCGCGGGCCTTATTAATGTCTGATGGGCTTATGCTATTGGGTCGGCCCTGGATAAAATCGAGCCCCTCAACAATCCAATCTGCTAATTCCGGCTGCATCAGATGATAGAAGTGCTGTCTGCCATCTCGTTCTTCGGCCACAAATCGGTGGGCGCGCAATAGTGCTAAATGCTGAGACACGCGGGATGAGGACAGTTCGAGCGAGCTCGCCAGTGAATTCACGTCTTTCTCGCCAGACCGCAGTTCTTCGATGAGCCGTATCCGATCAGGATGCGACGCGATCTTGAAAAGCTCTGCCAATTCTCTCGCAACTGATATGCGACTCGGCATCTTATACCTCTGGTACGGTGCGACAATCCAAACTCAAAGCATCCGTTTATTCTCATATATTCAAACATATGCATATAACTGGGCGCAGTTGTGATGTTTGCTTTGCTATACGAGTAAAATCAGCCAGACCTCCAGTCTGCCTTCCTCTGTCTAAGTAAGCGGAAGTCCTTGCCTTGTCATTCAAAGCCCATTTGTGGTTTGGGTATGATGATGTCTGTGAATATTCCAGATGTACTGCCGATCGACTTTCAAGAATGGTTCGATTCTCGTGGTTGGACTCCTCGACCTCACCAATTGGACCTCACAGCGTCTGCGCTTCGTGGTGAGAGTGCTCTGCTGATTGCCCCCACCGGTGGAGGCAAAACCCTTGCTGGCTTTTTGGGAAGCCTAATTGAACTGAGTATGCGTGGACCAGCCAATCGGCCTTCGCTTCATACACTCTATATTTCGCCGCTAAAGGCACTCGCGACGGATGTGGAACGGAACCTCGGGGAACCCGTTTCTGAAATGGGACTCAAGATACGTATTGAGTCCAGAACGGGCGACACCCCAGCACATAAACGTCAGAGGCAGCGGAAATCACCGCCGGACATTCTCCTCACGACGCCGGAGCAATTGGCCTTGTTCATCGCGTCTGAGCATGCGGCTGAATTCTTCGCGGATTTGAAATGCGTCATCATCGATGAAATCCACGCCATCGCGCCACAGAAGCGCGGTGACTTATTGAGTCTTGGCCTTGCTACAATTGCCAGATGGGCTCCGACTTGTCGTTTCATTGGCCTATCAGCGACGGTGGAAGATCCCGAGAAGCTGGCACGCTGGCTTGCTCCTGATGCTGAAGTCGTGCGTGCGAATGGCGGAGTCGAAGCAGATATTTCTATTATGAAAAGTCGGGAGCGCATTCCGTGGTCCGGTCATTCCGGTCGCTTCGCTGCTCAGGAGGTCTACGAGGCAATACGGGAAGCAAAACTGACGCTTGTTTTCGTGAATACACGATCACAGGCGGAACTGTTGTTTCAGGAACTTTGGCGAGTGAACGAAGACGCCCTTCCGATCGCACTTCACCACGGCTCTCTGGATGTCGCTCAGCGGCGGAAGGTGGAGAATGCCATGGCTGCGGGACAGCTTCGCGGTGTCGTTTGTACGTCAACTCTCGATCTCGGTATTGACTGGGGCGATGTTGATCTCGTCATCCAGATGGGGGCTCCGAAGGGAGCTGCTCGACTTATCCAGCGGATCGGCCGCGCGAACCACCGCATGGACGAGGCGAGCAGAGCGCTTTTGGTGCCCACAAACCGCTTCGAAGTATTGGAGTGCCGCGCTGCCGAAGCGGCGGTTTCCGCTGGCGAGTTGGATAGCGAAGGCCGTCAGTGGGGTGCGCTTGATGTCCTTGCCCAGCACATCATGGGCCGTGCCTGTGGTGAGGGCTTCTATCTGGAAAACCTCTACGAAGAAGTTCGCAGGGCTGCGCCGTATGCCGATCTCACATGGGAGACCTGGGAGCGGATTGTGGATTTCGTGGCCACTGGTGGTTATGCGCTGAAAACCTATGACCGGTTTCGACGGATTATTCGCCGTCCCGACGGTCTATGGGTGGCTCGAACTGCACAAGATCGGCAGCAACACCGTATGAATGTAGGAGCCATAGTCGAGGCTGGACATTTGAACGTGCGGCTCGCGAACTTTGCAGGCGGAAAATCAAAGGCAGCGGGTGGCGGTGACAAAAGGACAGTCACGCCGGGACGTGTGCTCGGAAAAGTCGAAGAGTATTTCCTGGAGATGCTAACGCCGGGTGATACGTTTCTCTTCGCTGGTGAGGTCCTGCGACTGATCGGCATTGAGGAAGAGGACGCCCTCGTCGTACGTACCAAGGACGATAAGCCCGCTATTCCATCCTACAATGGCGGTAAATTTCCGTTGTCTACTTTTCTGGCCGCGCGCGTTCGCCAGATGGTGCATGACCCATCCGAATGGGTGAATTTGCCCGATCAGGTCCGTGAATGGATCGAGTTTCAAAATGAGCGCTCCGGCATTCCTCCGCCGGACCATCTACTGATCGAGACCTTCCCAAGGGCTGAGCGTTTTTATCTCGTCTGTTATCCATTCGAGGGGCGGCTCGCACACCAGACGCTGGGTATGCTGCTAACGCGTCGATTGGATCGGGCGGGCGCTAAGCCGCTGGGTTTTGTCGCGTCGGAATATGCGATGGCAGTTTGGGCGATGGAGGACATGTCCGGCCTCGATATGGGGGCACTCTTCAATCCGGATATGCTAGGTGACGATCTTGATGTCTGGCTTGAGGAAAGTGCTTTGATGCAGCGCACTTTTCGTCACTGCGCCCAGGTATCAGGATTGATTGCACGGCGTTTGCCCGGAGGAAAGAAGACGGGTCGACAGGTGACGTTTTCCACCGATCTCATATACGATGTGCTGCGTAGTCATGAGCCCGATCATATTTTAATGCAGGCTGCACGTGCAGACGCTGCCACGGGCTTGCTTGATATTCGCAGGTTGGGTGAAATGCTGACCCGTGTGAAAGGCAAATTCGAACATCAGTCTCTATCGAAAATTAGCCCGTTCGCGGTTCCTGTCATGCTTGAGGTTGGCAAGGAGCCGGTGTTTGGGGCGAGTGCGTCGGAGGCGATTTTACAGGATGCCGAGGCTGATTTAATTCGAGATGCTATGAGTTGAGAGGTCTTGATAGCCAGCACCAATCCTGTCATCCGGTCCAAAGGAGGAACTGGCAATGACCCTTTCTATTAATTGCGGTTTTGACAGCGGAAACATAGAATGTATGTCTGCTGAAGATCCAGAGAATATTCGTCTCGAAATTCGCAAGGACAATGACAGCGACTTCTATCAGTGGTTCCATTACCGGCTGAGCGGTGCACGCGGTGTTGCTTGCAAAATGATCATCCAGAATGCTGAAGGCGCTGCTTATCCAAAAGGTTGGCCCGATTTCAATGCCTGCGCGTCTTACGACCGGGAGACCTGGTTCCGTGTGCCGACTACTTATGAGAATGGCGAACTGGTTATTCAGCACACGCCTGAAATCGATAGCGTCTATTATGCTTACTTCGCGCCTTACTCGATGGAGCGGCATGCGGACATGATTGCGGATGCGGCACAATCCGATCTCGTAGAGCTACGAATTCTTGGAGAAACACTCGACGGTCGCACAATGGATTGCTTGTCTATTATTGGTGAGGCGCAAGAGCGACGCACGATATGGGTTGTCGCGCGACAGCATCCAGGGGAGTCTATGGCCGAGTGGGCGGCTGAGGGGCTGATTCACCGCCTTCTTGACGAGACGGATCCCGTTGGGCGGGCGCTGCGGGCTAAAGCTGATTTTCATATTGTGCCGAATATGAATCCGGACGGATCCTATCGCGGTCATCTGCGAACGAATGCCGTTGGCAGCAATCTGAATCGGGAATGGGCCGAGCCAAGTTTGGAGAAGAGTCCTGAAGTTCTCTGTGTGCTGAATGCAATGCAGCAAACGGGATGCGATCTATTTCTCGACATGCACGGTGACGAAGCAATTCCCTATAACTTCATTGCGGGAGCTGAGGGCGCGCCGGGGTTTTCAGAAAAAGATGATGATCTGCTTCAAGCTTATAAAGCAGCCCTCGTAAAAGCGAGTCCTGATTTTCAGACCAAATACGGATATCCGCGGAATGCTCCGGGGAAAGCAAATATGACCATCGCTGGAAATGCGATGTTCGGCTACTTTGGCTGCTTGGCAATGACACTTGAAATGCCGTTCAAGGATAATGCGGATCTGCCGGACGATAACTTTGGCTGGTCACCTGAACGAAGCCGTCACCTCGGTGCAGCCAATCTGGATGCGATGCTGGCGGTTATAGATCAGCTGCGCTGAGCTTTTCTGGTGGCCGCCATGAGGGTAAAGAGTTCTATCGTCGATGTTACCTGGCCGTCGCAGCGATACTCTCGGTAAAGAGAATCCACATTGACTGCGATGCGTTCGGCATCCCCCCAATTGGCGTAGTCCCCTAAGGCGATGTCCTGCACAGCTTCCATCACCGAAAGACCGGCATCGAAGCGCTTACGTGCCTCAATATCGATGTAGCTAAGATATTCAGAGACTTGGCGAACACCTGTTTTATCAGTGATCGGACCATGACCGGGCACGATCACATCAACGTCCATTTCTAGGATCCGTTCGCAAGCCGCGATCCAGTTGGACACCGGACCGGCCCAGATCAGAGGTGTGCCTTCGATGAAGAGGATATCTCCGGTGAAGACTGTGCGATCGTCAGGGACATGCACGAGTATATCGCCGCGCGTATGTGCCGGACCAACTTCGATAAGGTCCAGCTTTTTGTCGCCTACACTAAGCGACATCTCTCCGGAGAATGTCTTTGTAGGCTCGCGCATTTTGACGCCTGCAAAATCGAACGCGCCGAAAATGTCCTTGAAGTATGCACCTGCATCGCCAAGCGCATCTGCATTTTCTAGAATTGCCGCGACCATAGCTGGTGGTGTTTCGCTCATTTCTTCCGCCGCGGCGTCTGACGCGATTATTTCCGCGTTTGGGCAACAGCCGTTTCCATGGCAATGATCACCATTTGCATGGGTGTTGACGATGGTGCCGATGTCATCACTGCTCAAACCGGCGGCGTCTTGCATTTCGCTGAGCATTTCGGCTGTGAGCGTCATGTCGAAAAGCGTGTCGACAAGAAGCGACTGATCTCCGTCTGTGATCAATCCGGCATTGGACCAACCCCAGCCGCCATCAGGTTGCAGATAAGCATAGAGGCCGTTGCCGAGCGATTTTAGACCCTTGTCGTACGTCCAGCGCTCAGCCATTTTCCTTATCCCTATGCGGTTCCCATATGTGCCTGGTTGATATCAAACGCTTTGGGTTCCTGATCGAGCTCATCTAGGAATTCGGTTATCACTGGAAGGCTCTCTTCCGCCTTTGTGACGAGGAAAAGGTGCCCGCCATCTTCAACGGTGTGAAGGTGTGAATTCGGCAGGCCGGCTTTCAGGATCTTCCCGTTGATAATCGGGACAATACGGTCCCGGTCGCCCATCATGATCAGTGTCGGCATTTTCAGGAAACGGATAAATGGCAGACTGGTCCAGCTTGCCATTGCAAAGAGTTGATAGGCGTAGCCGCGCGGGTGCGGTGGCATCAGGCCCATGGCGTGGGACTTGGCACCTTCCTTATCGTTGTCACCATAGAGCGTGGCGAAGTTCTTCCGCATGTATTCCGGGTCGTTGTACCGACGGGGATCGCGCATCTTTACAAGGGCTTCGGGATTGCCGGGGACCATCACTATTCCAGCAGTTGTCGCCGCAAGAATTAGTCTCTGCACACGCTTTCTATATTGAAAAGCGAATTGTTGGGCCATAGCCCCGCCCCAGGAAACACCCATGACATCGAGGTCTTCAAATCCGAAGCGGTCACAGAGTTTTCTGGCTACGCGCGCCATTTGCCAGGGAAGATAAGGAAACAACGCTGGATCAGATCCGCCAACACCCGGCATGTCAAAGGTGAGAATGCGGCGGTCGCGAATCCATTCACCCAGTCCGAACGCAAGCTCGAGATTTGCACCGATGCCGTTGAAGAACAACAGTGGGCGCTTTCCCATATCGACCTCACCTGGCCAATAGGCGACCCGAAGACGATAACCTCCGACTTCTTCCATTGAAATCGTTGGTTTTATAGATTTTGAGGTCGCCATGTTCAGTACCTTTCGGTTCTAGTCACTCCGGATCAGTCGAATACGTACTTCCCGGGTGATGGGTAGATTGGCTCGAAGGAGGCATTACCCGTTTCTTTAGGGGCAGTCTTCAAAGATCCCGACCGCTCCTTCAGCCATTGACCCCAAGCTGGCCACCAGGAGGCTTTCACCTCTTCGGCGTTCGCGGCCCAGTCGTCCGCGGACTCTGGTAGTTCCTTGTTGGAGAAATACTGGGCCTTTGGATTTCCTGGTGGGTTGAGAAGGGACTGAAGGTGCCCACTGTTCGACAAAACAAAGGTTATGTCTTCTGATCCCAGCAATTGTGTTGTGCGGTAGCACGCTTTCCAAGGCGTAATGTGATCGGTAACTCCAGCGACGATGAAAGCGTCGCAATTCACCTTGGTAAGATCGGCAACGTGACCTGCGATCTCTACTTGGCCCGGATTAGCGAAGGGTTGTGACAAGCCCATGTCGAGATAGTCAGCGTGCAGTTGAGCGGGCAGGTTGGTCGTATCATTGTTCCAATAGAGAACGTCGTAAGGCGGCGGCGCTTCGCCCATGAGATAGTTGTTTACAACATAATTCCAGACGAGATCATTGGGACGCATCCAGGCAAACATGCGTGCAAGGCTGTCTCCATCGAGAATACCTTTGCGACGAGAATAGCGGCGAGCTATTTCCAGGCTTCGTTCGGAGACTATCTGGCCGAGGTCGCTGTCTTCCGGTTGAGGGTCCAGAACGCAGACCATCATCGACAAGGCATTGATGCGCTTGTCATTTCCAGCAGCTAGAAGGCTTGCAAGTGTTGCCGTCGTTATGCCGCCAGAACAGGCTCCAGATATGTTTATCTTACTGCTGCCTGTGATGTGGCGGATAACATCTGTCGCTTGAACAAGGCTGTCCACATAGTCGGTGAGGCCCCAGTGAGCGTGTTCCTTTGTCGGGTTCCTCCAGCTTACGATGAAGGGTTGGAGTTCCATCGCGAGAAGAAACTGAATGATCGAGTACATTGGTTGAAGATCATTGGCGTAGAACTTGTTGATCTGTGGGGG
>JBCCIW010000021.1:0-23187 GCA_039028055.1 Pseudomonadota bacterium
GAACCGACATATCCACTGTACATGCCAAGGATACGTACTCGGGCAGGTACTGTTCTAATCAGCTCAATTACGTATTGCACCTTCAGGACATTTTTAGCCAATGGCGGACACGTCAACAGAGATCAAAACTCCAGTCACTCTGCGCGAGTTGAAGGGTAAATCGCCTACTGAACTCGTTGCTTATGCAGAGAGCCTTGAGGTGGAAAATGCTCAGGCACTTCGAACTCAGGATCTCCTCTTTGCCATATTGAAAGAGCTTGCAGATCGCGACATCGAAATTATCGGTGCTGGCGTTTTAGAAGTCCTTCCTGATGGATTTGGATTCCTGCGTTCTCCGGAATCAAATTATCTGCCGGGCCCAGACGACATTTATGTAAGCCCGAAATTGTTGAAAAAGACGGGATTGCGCACGGGTGATTCCATTGAAGGACCCCTGAAGAGTCCTCGAGATGATGAACGCTACTTTGCCCTCGAGGGTGTCAGCGCCATCAATTTCGAGTCGCCTGAGAAAGCTAAACACAAAGTTCATTTCGATAATCTGACACCTCTGTATCCAGAGGAACGCCTCGTCATGGAGTCGAAGGATCCAACCAAGAAAGATCGGTCGGGTCGTGTCATTGATATCGTCGCTCCAATAGGTAAAGGGCAGCGCGCACTTATCGTTGCTCCACCAAGAACAGGTAAAACAGTTCTCCTGCAGAACATCGCCTCATCCATCGAGGAAAACCATCCGGAGTGCTATCTCTTCGTCCTATTGATCGATGAACGGCCCGAAGAAGTCACCGACATGAAGCGCACGGTGAAAGGCGAAGTTGTCTCCTCAACATTTGATGAGCCAGCAACACGGCATGTCTCGGTTGCAGAGATGGTGATCGAGAAAGCAAAGCGTCTTTCTGAACACGGCCGCGATGTGGTTATTCTGCTCGACTCCATCACGCGGCTTGGTCGCGCATACAATACAACAGTTCCCTCTTCGGGTAAGGTTTTGACCGGTGGTGTCGATGCGAATGCACTCCAGAGGCCCAAGCGATTTTTCGGCGCAGCCCGAAATATAGAAGGTGGCGGGTCGCTCACAATTATTGCCACGGCCTTGATCGATACCGGGTCTCGTATGGACGAGGTCATCTTCGAAGAATTCAAGGGAACAGGTAACTCCGAAGTTGTTCTCGATCGGAAAATTGCCGACAAACGCACGTTCCCTGCAATGGATATCCTCAAATCGGGAACTCGTAAGGAAGAGCTCATCACTCCTCCAGAACACCTGCAGAAAGTGTATATTCTGCGTCGCATTCTGAATCCGATGGGGACTTCAGATGCAGCGGAGTTTCTTCTGGATCGCCTCAAGCAAACCAAGACCAATGAAGAATTCTTCGAGCTTATGGCAAAGAATAACTGACGGCTCGGAGCATAAGTTTCCAAGCGATGTGATCGAGATGGATGTCGCTAAGTGATCAAACCTTTATTGGCACACGACACTATATGCGCGCTCGCCTCCGGTGCGCCACCTTCAGCAGTTGCGATCATCCGAGTATCGGGCCCGGCAACAGCTGAATGGATGAAAGCCCATATAGGGCAGGCTCGTATCGAACCGCGCCACGCCACTCTAGCAAGCTTGCAGGATTCTGAAGGCACCCAAATAGACCGAGCTCTGCTATTATGGATGCCAGGTCCGCAAAGCTACACCGGTCAAGATGTTCTGGAAATCCATCTTCACGGCGGCCAGGGGGTCGTCGAACACGCGCTTGGCACTCTCACATCTTGGTCAGGAATCCGATTGGCAGAGCCAGGAGAATTCACACGCCGCGCTTTCCACAGCGGTAAACTAGATCTTACCCAAGCCGAAGGCATCGCTGACCTGATTGAGTCTGAAACTCGCGCTCAGAAAGATCAGGCATTGCGTCAGACAGAAGGCGCGTTGTCGGATCTCTATGAAGGTTGGAAGACAAAGCTTCAAAATGCTCTGGCACTTCTGGAAGTGTCCATTGATTTTCCAGACGAGAGTGAAGCACCGGAAACTGTGTCGAAACCGGTGTTGGAAATACTGGATGCTCTTGAAGGACGGTTTGTTGATGCTCTCCGTGAAGGCGAAATCGACCAGCGAATTCGAGACGGTTTTCGCGTCGCGATTCTTGGCGAGCCCAACGCCGGAAAATCGACGCTCTTGAATTATTTCGCGCGCCGACCGGCAGCGATCGTAACCGATATACCCGGCACCACCCGCGACGTTGTTGAAGTGCGATGCAGGCTGGGAGGTCACATTACCTGGTTCCAGGATACCGCCGGTGTTCGAGAAACAGATGACTTGATTGAACAGGAAGGAATCAACCGATCTCGTCATGCCGCCGAAACGGCAGATCTCCGCCTATTCCTTCTGCCACCTGGAAGTGAAGTCCCTCCCCTCCCCCAGATCAAGCAAGAAACCGATCTTGTCGTCCAAACCAAAATGGATCTTTCAAGTAAGGATTCATTAACCAGTGGTATGCCCGCGATATCTGCTAAAACAGGGCACGGATGCGCTGAACTAGAAGATCTTATAGCCGGCCGCATCCAGGAGAAGTTGGGTGGCAGAACTGCGCCCGTCCTGACGAGAGCGCGCCACCGGGCGGCTATTGAATCGGGCCTGGAGAATTTGCGACAGGCACAGTCGGTGCTCATGACGGATCTTGGCGCTGAGCTAGCCTCCGAGAGCTTAAGGACAGCAGTTCATTCGCTCCACAGCCTTCTTGGCGCGGTAGACATTGAGGACATTCTCGACGACGTATTCTCGGAATTCTGCATCGGAAAGTGACCCCTACGCAGGCGCTCATTAATGGGCTAAAGCTGCCAGCATGAATAACGACAGTTTCGACGTAATTGTAATCGGGGGTGGCCATGCCGGGTGCGAAGCCGCGGCAGCCGCGGCGCGGTTTGGTGCCAACACGGCGCTGATCACGCATAACAAAAAAACAATTGGAGAGATGTCCTGTAATCCGGCGATCGGTGGCTTGGGTAAGGGCCATCTGGTTCGCGAGATTGACGCACTCGACGGCATCATGGGTCGGATGGCAGACGTTTCCGGAATCCAGTTTCGACTCCTCAATCGGTCAAAAGGTCCAGCCGTCAGAGGCCCTCGTACACAGATCGATCGAGCATTGTATCGGTCTGCGGTCCAGGCCGAGCTGGGTTCAACTTCGAATCTCACCATCATCGAAGATGGTGTCGAGGATATCATCGAGAGCTCCGCGAAAGTCAGGGGCGTCATTACGACTAAAGGTGACACGTGGAAGGCGTGCCAGGTTGTTGTAACCACTGGGACGTTCTTGAAGGGCATTATACACATCGGCGAAAAAAGAGTGCCCGCCGGACGCGCCGGAGAGGCACCCGCAATTGGACTATCAAGCCGCCTTTATGAAATGCAGGTTCCGATGGGCCGGTTAAAGACGGGAACGCCGGCGCGTCTTGATGGTCGAACAATAAACTGGGACAAGGTTGAGTCTCAGGAAGCTGATCCAGAACCAGTTCCCTTTTCTTTCCTGGTGGAGAAGATAACCGTCCCACAGGTCTCTTGTGGGATCGCGTGGACCAATGCGGACACGCATTCCATCATCTCCGCCAATCTGGAATCTTCGGCGGTGTATTCTGGAGCTATTGCTGGCAAAGGTCCTCGGTATTGTCCTTCAATCGAAGACAAGGTTCACAGATTTCCGGACCGTGATCGGCACCAGATATTCCTGGAACCGGAAGGGCTGAACGATCACACGGTTTACCCAAACGGTATTTCCACGTCCCTGCCGGAACACATCCAAATTGAATTTCTAAAAACCATTTCCGGCCTCGAGGATGCGGTCATCCTTCAACCGGGTTATGCCATTGAGTACGACTATGTAGATCCGAGATCACTGGACAGGACACTACAGGTCCAAGATGTTTCCGGCCTTTACCTCGCAGGACAAATCAATGGCACGACGGGATACGAGGAGGCGGCGGCTCAAGGTCTCGTAGCGGGACTTAATGCTGCGAGGCGTTCTGCGGGATTGGAGGCAGCAACCTTTGATCGTGCGGAAGCATACATTGGTGTTTTGATAGATGACCTGGTGACCCGGGGTGTTACAGAACCCTACCGCATGTTTACTTCGAGAGCGGAATACCGGCTGTTGCTTCGAGCTGACAACGCAGATCAGCGGCTAACGGAAAAAGGTATTGGTTTGGGCTGTGTGTCCGAAAAGCGTGCAGACGTGTTTCACGTGAAACACGAGATGCTGGAAGTGGCTCGCAAGTCGGTTGACGATGCTAGAATGAGTCCGTCGAAGGCGTCTGAGTACGGGTGGAAGGTCAATCAAGATGGCCGGGTAAGATCGGCCAAGGAATACCTCGGATACTCGGGCATTACCTTCAACGACCTCATTGCTGCATGGCCCGGGCTCGAGGCGATTGATCCGGTTGCTCGGGAACAGATGGAAATCGAAGCGCAATATGCTGGATATCTTGATCGGCAGAAATCGGACATAGATGCACTTCGCCGCGACGAGGCGCTCGAGCTGCCCAAAGATCTGGACTACGGATCAATTGGAGGTCTTTCCAATGAGGTGCGGTCTCGCTTCGAGGCCATCCGACCATCCACAATTGGACAAGCTGGGCGGATCGAAGGAGTCACCCCCTCTGCCTTGACGGCTCTCCTGGCCTACGTTCGGCGATCCTCACGGAAAGCTCGCAGTGTATGATCTTGGATGAGGATGGCTTCGGTCCGGATAACATACGTAAACAGATCGATGTTTCACGTGAAACATTTGAACGACTGGAGATTGTTCTCAAAGTCCTTGATCAGTGGAGACACCAGAAAAATTTGATTGGCCCATCCGAGTGGAGCCACATATGGCGAAGGCACGTCTGGGATAGTCTACAGATCCTGCCCCTTTTACCCAACGATCCAAACATCCTCGATCTCGGCTCCGGTGGAGGGTTTCCAGCTTTGCCTCTGGCTTGTGCGCTGCCGCCAAACTCTTCGAGCCACGTCACCATGGTTGAAACTGTCGGGCGCAAATGCAACTTCTTGCGAGAGGCAATTACAGAAGCAGATTTGCAAGCAGCTGTGTATCAAGGTCGAGTCGAGAATTTCGATCTCGAAGGTGTAACAGCCGTCACCGCACGCGCTTTTGCCCCACTCCCGAAACTGATTGGCCTGGCCGCACCCTGGTTGCTGTCAGGTGCTGTGGGTGTTTTTCATAAGGGCGAATCTTGGCAAGAAGAATTGACGGCTGCGTCCGAAACATGGACATTCGCCTATCAAGTGAATCCCAGCCAAAGCGGGGGCAAGGGAGTCATTCTCAAGATTTCGGAGGTATCAGATGGCTGACACCGGAACGCGGATTTTCGCGGTAGCCAATCAGAAAGGCGGCGTCGGAAAGACGACCACCTCAATCAATTTGGCAACAGCTCTTGCGGCCGTTGGGCGCCGGGTGTTGGTGGTGGATTTCGATGCCCAGGGAAATGCATCGACCGGTTTGGGTATCTCTAGGCCCGAACGAGACCTCACAAGTTATGATCTTGTGGTCGATCAGATTCCACTTGAGCGCGCTGTTCTGGAAACGATTGTGCCGCGTCTTGACCTGGTTCCAGGTGACGAGAACCTTGCCGGTGTTGAGACAGAACTGGCATCTGATCCGAGACGATCATATCGGCTCAGGGATGTGATACGCGGATATATAGAACGGCCGGGAACAACCACGTACGATTTTGTGCTGATCGATTGTCCGCCATCCCTGTCGGCTTTGACATTGAATGCGATGACTGCAGCCGATGCTCTACTTGTTCCGTTGCAGTGCGAGTTCCTGGCACTGGAAGGATTAAGCCAGCTGTTGAGAACGATTGAAGTGGTGCGTTCAGGATTGAATCCCAGCCTCGAAATCCAGGGTGTTGTTCTCACCATGTATGATCGACGCAACAACTTGTCGGATCAGGTAGCCGACGAAGTTCGAGAGTTCTTTGGCGCAAAAGTCTACTCGACGGTCATTCCAAGGAATGTGAGGCTGTCAGAAGCGCCGTCCTTCGGCAAGCCAGCTTTGCTTTATGATTACCGCTGCCCAGGAAGCGAAGCCTATATTCGTCTGGCATCTGAAGTTCTTCAGCGTGAACGTGAAATGAGGGTGGCGTAATCATGGAAGATCGACGCACTCGTCCCAGTAGATTAGGTAAAGGGTTATCTGCTCTGATTGGCGAGGTAGAAGCAGTCGCGCCAACTGAGACTGCAAAGCCTGATATATCATCAGCACAGGGATCATCTGATGGCCCAGCTTCGGTGGCAATAAACCGCATCGCTCCGAACCCGTCGCAGCCACGACGCACCTTTGACCAGGACGAGCTTGAAGAACTCGCGGACTCTGTTCGGCAACGCGGTGTGTTGCAGGCGATCCTGGTGCGGCCCGATCCCAAAGGCGGCTCAGGCTATCAGATTATCGCGGGTGAAAGGCGATGGAGGGCCGCAAAGCTCGCGGGACTGCAGTCGATCCCTGCAGTAATTCGCGATGCAGATGAACTTGAACTTCTCGAAGTAGGCATCATCGAAAACGTCCAGCGAGCAGACCTAAATCCAATGGAAGAAGCCGAAGCCTATGGCGCGCTGATGAAGCGATTCGGTCGCACTCAGGAAAGTCTGGCAGAGAGTGTTGGGAAGTCGAGGGTCCACATTGCGAACACGCTGAGATTATTAAAATTGTCTGAATCTGCCCGGGAGCACCTTCGCGCCGGACAAATAACGGCTGGCCATGCTCGGGCCGCTCTCGGCGGAGAAGATCCTGACGGATTGATCGCACAAGCAGTCTCTAAGAATCTTAGTGTCCGTGACGTAGAAGCTCTAGCTCGCTTGTCAAAGGGAGCCCTGCCGCCGCGCTCGAGCGCTACTGGAAGTTCAGTATCTGGCAGCGTCAAAGATGTAGATACGGAGGCATTAGAGGCTGACTTGATGCGAACCCTTGGCCTCGACGTCGACATTCGCCATAGAGGAGACGGCGGAGAACTAAGGATCAAGTACCGTAATCTCGAACAACTCGACGATGTCTGTAGAAAGCTGACAGCTAAGCGCGGTTAGCTCTCCGGAATGAGCCCTGCGACTTCCGGATCGCCGACCATCTTGGTTAGCGCTTTTCTTAGTTTGCCGAGGGCCTGATGCTCAATTTGGCGAACCCGCTCTTTTGAAATCCCGAGCGTCTTGCCTAGGCTCTCCAGGGTGACGGTGTCGTCTTTCAGTCGACGTTCAGTGATGATGAGTGTCTCGCGGTCCGTCAGCGATTTCATCGCTTCTCCAAGCCATTTCCCTCGAGTCGCATTATCTTTGGCGTGAGTGACTTCTTCTTCCACGTCGGTCTTTTCATCGGGAAGCAAATCCTGCCATTCACTGACAGTGCCTTCGGCGTTGCCGATGGGAGCGTTCAACGACCGGTCATTCGCGGATAGGCGCGCGGACATATTCTCCACATCGCGTTCACTAACCCCCAGATGATCTGCAATCCAGGTCTTGTTCTCTGGTGTCAGGGAGTTCGTTTCAGCGTCTTCAATTTTATTACGCAGGCGACGCAGATTGAAGAAGAGAGACTTCTGAGCAGACGTTGTTCCGGTTCTGACGATCGACCAGTTACGCAGGACATAATCTTGTATCGACGATCTTATCCACCACGACGCGTAGGTGGAGAATCGCACTTCGCGCTCCGGATCGAATCGCGCCGCAGCCTGCATCAGTCCGACATTGCCTTCCTGGATAAGATCAGAAAGAGGCAAGCCGTAATGACGGAACTTCGCCGCCATCGCGATCACAAGGCGCATGTAGGCACCAGTAAGCTCATGAAGGGCTTTTTCGTCCTGATCGTCCCGCCAGGCCCGCGCAAGTTTCAGTTCGTGATCGGCCTCAAGAAGCGGTCTCCTCATGGCGGCTTTGACGAATTTTCTATCGAGGGAAGGAGAAGGAGACTGGTCGGACATAGGAGCTCTCACTTGCTAATGAACTCTTTACGTATCCGTTTCGTATTTGGATCACAATACTTTATAAAAAAACCGGCCAAATAGACCGGTTTTTTAATTTACTGTTTTAAAGCAGGGAGTTAAGCTGCTTTTTTCTTGGCTAAGGATTCGGCCAACCGCTCCATCGCCTTGGTTTTGTCGATGTTTTCAACCGCGGCCAGCTCACGCGCCATGCGATCCAGAGCGCTTTCGTAAAGCTGGCGTTCGGAATAAGACTGCTCCGGCTCATCTTCGCCGCGATGAAGGTCGCGAACGACCTCAGCAATTGATATCAGGTCACCCGAATTGATCTTGGCTTCGTACTCCTGAGCACGACGAGACCACATTGTCCGCTTTATGCGGGCACGCCCGCCAAGTGTCTTCAAGGCATCATCGACGAGTTTTGATCCAGCAAGCGCGCGCATTCCAGAAGCTTCGGCGCGATTTGTCGGCACCCTGAGGATCATTTTGTCCTGGTCAAAAGACACGACGAACACTTCCAGATCGATCCCGGCAACTTGTTGTTTCTCAATCCCGGTAACGGTGCCAACGCCATGCGCAGGATAAACAACGTTCTGTCCGATTTCGAAAGCTTTGGCCTCGGTCGCAGTCTTTTTTGCCATGGATTTATCCTTTTCTACTCATACCAGCCACACGCTCTGCGGACATGAAAACGCCCGAGTGCATTTTCGGCAGCCGGACGACACGTTCGTTGTGGTTAGAATGTTTTCACTTTATTTACGTATAGCACACTTGTCACAAGTCAGCAAATCCGTCGATGGCGGCTCAAAAAGCTATTCATCACCTGTTCCGGGGTTCGGACTGAAATATTTTTCCAATTTTCCAGTTTCTTCGGCCATTTCATCCCGGTCGGGAGGCGGATCCTTCATCATTGTTATCACCGGCCAGATCTTGGAATACTCGGCGTTCAGCTTCAGCCACTTGCCATCTGGATCATCTTCGGTGTCGGGAACGATCGCTTCCGCTGGGCATTCCGGCTCGCACACACCACAATCTATGCACTCATCTGGATGGATCACGAGCATATTTTCGCCTTCGTAGAAGCAGTCCACCGGGCATACTTCAACGCAGTCCATATATTTGCACCTAATGCAGGCATCAGTGACTATATAGGCCATGGGACTCCGAGCTACTCGAGCTACTCATATAGGGTTTCATTGGCATATTATTGCGTACCGAAGTTTCATTCATCCTTCAGCAGCCGCTCGGGCTTCTGCGCGCTTTCGTGCCTGAGCACGGGGAACATCCTCCACATAAAGTAACGATGCAACGTGCCTGATAAACGCATCTTCGAACGGACATTTTTCACCGTCGGCAAAGGCTACCAGATACAAGCCTTCGACAATTTTTTCCCTTAGTTGTAGCGGCAGCTTCTTCACGTGCTGTGTGAATTGATGCGCGCCGACCGCCTCTTCAGCGAGAGCCTCACCTTCGGCGATAAGACCATCAACACGCTCTGCATCGTATTCGAAGCTCTCAAGAAGGATCATCGCGATCCGGTCGCTTTCGAGATCTGCATAAACCCCATCTACAAGCGCCGCCTCCACAAGGAGCGCTGCTGCAGCCACCTCGGGTGAAATCGGCTGATCTGACGGTTTGGGGTCCGAGCGTCCGAAGAGTTTTGAAAATAGGCCGGTCATTTTAACGTCGCTTCGTATCAGAGATCTGCTTCCCAAGTTTTGTAGAGGCTTCGCGCTTCATCCGGAGGTCCGCGCCGAGCGCCAACCGAAACAACCTCTACACTTTTGATATGCACGGACTTACCGAAAGTCACAACATCTCCAACGGTGATGGTTGTCGCAGGCTTGTTTATTCGCCTGGTCTGACCATTCCGAGATAATCTGACGCCCCGTTTCGAGATTTGTTCAGCCGACAGCTTCCTCGTCTTGTAGAACCGCGCTCGCCAAAGCCAGATATCCAAACGCACTGATGTCTCAGCATCTCTCTCCAATCTATCCTACTCCGGCGTGTTGGAGACTGACGGGGATAGAGTGTCCGGCTTATGAGCTTTGCTCTCCGGATCGGTGTCCGGTCTTCCCGATGGCGATGGCTCTATAAGTGTTGCCAGTGCTGCAAAAGGACTGGACGGATCGGGTCCGGAACGGCGCCCGGGTCGATGCTTCCCAGCGTGTTTCTTTGCTCGCTTTGCTGTATTTCCGGGCGATTTGGATTTTCGGGCGTTCTGCTTTCCGGCAGCATTTTGGCTAGATCGATCAGGACGATTTCGACGGTTGAATCGCCAAAGAGTCGGAACACCTGTTTCAGGATCTTTTTCGGCAGGTGCGAGACCCAGCCCCTTGATCACGTCAGGAAAAGCGTCTCCCGGACAAGATACGACAGATGCGAGCTCCGGTGGCAACGCAAAGGAGGGCGTCTCCGATTCGCGACGCCGTTTCGACACCTCCCATGCCAGGCGTTCTGCGAGATCCGCCCGAATAGCCCGTTTTCCCAACTTCACATACCCGTTGGCGGCGAGCGAATCATTGTTCCACTGAGCATCTGGCTCAAAGGATCCTGCACCCTCAGGAGCGAGGGGACAGGGCGTGCCGTCGTATACCGATCGCAAAAGCGCAATCATCTTCTGAGCAGCTGGCTTTTGCGCGTCGGGAATATGAGCGGAAACGCGGCCCACGCGAACACCGAGTGCTTTAAGGGCCTCGCGGTCTACCGCTTCGACCCGAACACTCTGATCATCATGCCTCAAGTCGATTGCCGCGCCTGCTTCCTGGAGTCGAAAGGCAAATCCCTTCGCAGTTCCGGTCAAACCCGTCGTTCTTTCGGCGATGCCGAGACCTGTCAGCGACGGCAGCTGTTTTGCCATCTGATCCGATAACCAAGTGCCAATTCTGTTTGACGCACTGCTCCGTAGATCTGCAGCAGCCTGGGCCGCTCCCACCAGTTCGGCATCAGGTTTCAACCAGTGTGATCCTTTGATGAGGCAGGCAATTGTATTGTTCTGATATCCGATCTCTCCCTTTTCCGAGAGACTGAATGCTTCGTCTTTGGCAGAAGCGATATCTGCCAGTCTCGCAGCCAGAATGGGTTCCAATGCCGACAAGGCGGCATTGCGGATAGCTTTTCCCTCCAGCGTTCGAGCGGCGGAAACGGGTTCAAAGATTAGCCCCTTCAGGTGCCCCACAACATGGCCTTCTACTTGAATTTCACCGTCTTTGCCGATGTCTGCCATCAGTCCCTTGTCCCTTTTCAGCCCCGCAAGCAGCGCCGTTGTCCTGCGATCAACGAAACGTTCTGTCAGCGCCTCATGAAGCGCGTCGGACAATTCGTCCTCGAGCAGGCGCGTGTTGTTGCGCCACTCGCCGGGGTTTGCAAGCCAGTCATCCCGGTGAGCGGCATAGGTCCAGGTACGTATTGCGGCAAGTTTGTTCTGAATTGTCGGTATGTCGCCAACCGGACTGGACAATCTTTCCAGGCGATTTGCCATATCATCGTCTGATAGTCGCGCATCAGGATCAGCCATTATTTCATGCAGGGTTTGAACGAGACGAAAATGGCCTTCATGACCTGCCTTTCTAAAGTCCGGTAGGCGGCAAAGATCCCACAGGCGCTGGGTCCTCTCTTTTGTATTTGTGCTCTCTGCAATCTCTTGGTCGACCGCAAACCGTCGAAGGGTCCATTCGTCGAGAGCGTTAGGATTTTGGCGCAGAAGACCTGTTCCGGAAGGCTTTGCCAGATCCCGCATCAGCGTGTGAATGGTCGAGGTATCGAGGTCTGAGTTTCGCCATTCCAGACGATCGACAGGATCAAACGTGTGATTGACAATTCGGGCGACCAGTTCGTCTTCGAATACGGGGCAGTCTCCCGTTTCACCGAAGCTGCCGTCTGATCGAAATCTGCCGGCGCGCCCTGCAATCTGACCCATCTCCGCCGCACGGAGGCGGCGTTGCCGCTGACCGTCGAATTTGGTGGATGACGCGAAGGCGACATGATCGACGTCGAGATTCAAACCCATGCCAACAGCATCGGTCGCTACGAGATAGTCGACCTCGCCGGACTGATAGAGCGCGACTTGCGCATTCCTTGTTCGGGGTGACAGGGCCCCCATAATAATAGCAGCGCCACCTTTCTGCCGACGGAGCAGCTCCCCAATCGCGTAAACTTCTTCGGAGCTGAACGCGATCACGGCGCTTCGCTTGGGCAGCTTGGTCGTCTTTACCGGGCCTGAATAATGTAGCTCCGAAAAGCGACTGCGAGGGTCACCCTCTGCTGGAAGATCAAGGGCGCGAAGGATCGGTGCCATCGTCTCTGCGCCGAGGAACAGAGTTTCGTGTATCCCCCGGGCGTGCAGCAAACGGTCGGTAAAGATGTGACCGCGATCAGGATCTTCAGCCAGTTGAATTTCATCGATCGCCAAGCACTCAACTGGCACCTGAACCGGCATGGCTTCTACGGTGCAGGCGAAGTATCGCGCACCGGCTGGCCAGATCCGCTCTTCGCCCGTGATAAGGGCGACGGCGTTGTCGCCCTTTATGGCTCGGATCCGATCGTAGACTTCGCGCGCCAGTAATCTCAGCGGGAGCCCGATCATGCCCGAGTTGTATCCCATCATTCGCTCAATTGCGTAGTGGGTTTTACCGGTATTGGTGGGGCCGAGGACTGCCTTCAAATCGGTCATGCACAGATCTCAAACAGGTCAAGATAGATCCTATAGGGATTTGGCGTAATCCAGACTTCAGGGCAAGACCGTGGATTTGCTCGAGTACTACCCGGTCATACTGCCTTTAGGTTCGAAAATATCGTCGGGATCTGGGTCGTCGATAGCATCTGATGGCGCATGCTCGATACCCGCATTGGAAAACACGTGCCCGACCGAAGTCGCAGCGGCCCGAACTTTAAGCAGCTCGGAAAATAACTCGCGCTGGTCGACAGGTTTCGCGACATATCCATTCATTCCCATTGCAAGGCACTTTTCCCGGTCGCCTGCCATTGCGTCGGCAGTTAGAGCAATCACAACAACATTCGACCAGCTTTCCTTTGACGTGCGGATCCGTCGGATGGTTTCATGACCATCCATTAGCGGCATATGCATATCGAGGAGCACCAAATCGAAATGCTCGGCTGTAAGCATCTCCAGCGCTTCCTGGCCTTGCGCAGCCTCGGTGGCAATCATTCCCAAAGGCTCAACGAAAAGCCTGGCCACTCGCCGATTAACGGCGTTGTCGTCGACAATTAAAACGCGCATACCACGGAGGCTATTCGTTCGCTTGTCTACTTCGGGCTCTTCCTCCTGGGTATCGATACTAGTCTCATCCAAGTGAGTGATTAGCGATGGTTTGGTGCGTAACGGCTTTTCGGGAATCTCTGCAATGGGTGCCCCGCTCAAGGCTTTTGCCTCAAATGTAAACGTGAACACCGAGCCTTTGCCTTGTTTGCTTGCAACCGTGATGTCTCCGCCCATCATACGAGCGAGCCGCCGCGCTATGCTGAGACCGAGACCGGTTCCTCCGAAGCGTCGCGTCGTAGATGCGTCCGCCTGGGTGAAGCTTTCGAAGAGGTTCTCTCGCTGTTCAGGCGCCAAGCCGATGCCGGTATCGGAGACATGCACTGTAATGAGATGCGTGTCGTCGTCACCGATCATTTCACTTTTCGCGGCAATGATAATGCCTCCCCGCGAAGTGAACTTAATGGCATTGGAAACAAGATTGGAGATACACTGTCTGACCCTGACGGTATCGATCACCAATTCAGCTGGGACACGCGGGTCGACGACCAGTTTGAGATAAAGCCCCTTGTCTTCGGCAGCGGGTCGAAAAAATTTCTGAATGCGCGAAACCCGATGCCTGAAATCCACATTAACCGGGCTGAGATCTAGCCGGCCCGCTTCGATCTTCGACAGATCAAGAATGTCGTTCAAAATTGTCATGAGAGACCGCGAACTGTCGAGAATCGTCTCAACCATATCCATTTCATCGCGGTTTAGATCGCGACTTCTGAGAGCTTGAGCCATGCCGAGGATACCATTCAATGGCGTTCGGATCTCATGGCTCATTGACGCCAGAAACTCCGACTTGGAAGCGCTTGCAGCCTCGGCAGCCTTCCGCGCCTTTTTTAGCTCCCTTTCACGCAGCTGCAGCTCCGTGATATCGACGCTGAGCCCTACATAGAAACCTTCCGCAGTGCGAGTGTGGTAGACCCTGAGTGTTCTTCCTTCGGAGTTTGGTACTTCACGTAGTTCGTCGCTTTTCATTGTATCGAGCGACTGCTTGGCCAGTTCTTGGATATTTTCGGGCTCTGAATCTCCGAGAATGCCACGAACTTCTTCAGCTATCGCCTCCTCTATGTCACGGCCGGAATCGAGTGCCTTGAACATGAGTGGCATATGGCTGCGCGCTGCCGGATTTGCGAAGATCAGCTTCAGGTTCTCGTCATAGATGGTGAACCCGTTCTCCAATCTGCTCGTTGCCGCCAGGAACTGGTCGATGCTTAGTCTATTCATGCTCGGCACCCTGCTCGCTCGAAACCATAAAATCGCCTGAATGCGTTTTGATTTTGTAAACCCGGTTGAACGTTAGCGCCGGAGCCTAGGAGACAGTATTAGCAGTCAGCGTCACTGCAGCTCGATACAGTTGACGCATATGAAAAGAGTCTGTAATGCCCGCGCTTCCGATTTAACGCGCAACAAGAGTTCAAGACCGATGTCCCGCATTTGCGAACTGACCGGCACACGCCCGATGACCGGCCACAATGTGAGCCACTCCAATGTGAAAACGAAACGTCGTTTTCTACCCAATCTCCTTGACGTGAGTCTGCGCTCTGAAGCTCTCGACCGATCCTTCAAGCTTCGTATAGCTGCGAAAGCACTCCGTACCGTCGACAAACTGGGTGGCTTGGATGCCTACCTGGCGAAGGCGAAATCCGAAAAACTGTCCGATCGTGCTGCGAAGATCAAACGCGAGATCGAGAAGAAAACTGCGGTAGCCTAAGATCTCTGTTCAATCGAAGATATAAAGCGCGCCTCCTCGGAGGCGCTTTTTTGTTCTATGCACCAAAGCGCGAGCCGGAGAATTGCCAAGCCGCCCTTGAAGAGGTCTTTCATGATTCGATTTTTGACTGCGGGTTTCGCGCTTATGCTAGCTGCGTGCGGAGGGAGTACCGACGACGTTCAGGCAGGCTCAGAAAATGTCGAGGCGGACGACGGAGCGTTCGCAACACTTTATACCGGTGGCACTGTCTACACGGGACTAGACGCACCCCAAACTGTTGAATCAGTACTTGTCGGACAAAATGGCCGCATCATTTCCATTGGTCGGGAAGAAGACATCGTATCGGAATTCATCGGTCAAATCGATCGCGTGGATCTGGGGACCGGCACGATGTTTCCGGGCTTTGTTGATGGTCACGCCCATCTCATTGGTATTGGACAGAGAGAACTGACCCTAGATCTATCGGCAACGACATCAATCGAACAGCTGAAGGAACAGATCGCTTCTGAGGTCGATAAAGTCAGCCCAGGGACTGTGATCTACGGTCGAGGCTGGATCGAAACGGGTTGGCCTGAAAACCGGATGCCGGCAGCATCTGATATAGACAGTGTCTCGCGAGAAAACCCGGTTGTGCTCATAAGGGCCGACGGCCACGCTCTTGTTGCAAATTCTGCTGCAATTGAAGCCGCCGGGATTACCGACGAAACGCCTGACCCGGACGGCGGAAGCATCGAGAGAGATGATACCGCTGCTGCGACCGGTATATTTGTAGACAACGCGATGGCTCCCCTGCGTGCCCTGGTAAGTGAGCCCGGCGACCAAGAACGAGAAGCAGCGCTTGCTCTCGGAGCGCAGGTCTACGCTGATCGAGGCTGGACAGGACTGCACAATATGTCTGTCGATCCGGCCGAGGCCCCGCTGATGGAAAAATTGGACAATCAGGGGCGATTGCCTGTTCGACTGCACAACGCATTCAATCCTGACGGCATGGATTTGGCCAGTGCGCGGAGACACGAAACGGACACGATACAGAACAGATCTGTTAAATTGTACATGGACGGCGCACTCGGTAGCCGAGGGGCGCTCTTGTTCGAACCGTATACAGACCGTCCGGATACAATGGGGTTGGCTTTACGGGCGAGAAACGAAACGCTGACGGCGTTCGAAACAGCTCTGGAGAACAATGTTCAAATTGCCGTTCATGCGATAGGTGACCGCGCCAATTTTGATGCCGTTACATGGATGTCGGACGCTCTGGCTGGTGAACCGAATGCTGATGATACCAGGTGGCGCGTCGAACACGCACAGATTATCCGTCCTCAGGATATCCCGCTTTTTTCCGAGCACGGAATAATAGCTTCCATGCAGCCATCCCATGCCATAGGTGATCTCAAGTTTGCCCCGGATCGTTTAGGACAAGCGCGTCTCGCTGGCGCATATGCCTGGTCGTCACTTCTCGATGCTGGGGCGTTGGTCGTATCAGGATCCGACGCACCCGTTGAAGTGGGCTCACCCGTGATCGAGTTTTACGCAGCAACGATCAGAAAAGCTGTCGACGGCACCAGCGGGCGCGGATGGCACCCCGAGGAAGCGATGTCTCGGATGGAGGCCCTCCATAGCTTCACTTTGGCTCCGGCCTATGCATCCTTTCAGGAAGATGAGCTTGGAACCATCGAGCCCGGTAAGTGGGCTGACTTCTCCGTCTTTGACAAAGACTTGATGACGGTATCTGGACCCGAAATGCTTGAAACACGTGCAGTTATGACGGTCGTTGCCGGCGAAATCGTTTCAGCAAACTCGCCCTAGAGCTGTGACCATTCGGATACACAGTGACATCAATCTGCTCGGCTGACGGCTTTCCGGCATTCCTACAATATCCTCTTAACCATAGTCTTGCCCATAGGTGCAGAATAATTGGGAGGATCAAAACCATGCACAATAGAATTATCCGCGGTATGGGCGTTAGCCTTTCTGCACTGGCCATTGCCGCTGCGCCGGTCTGGGCCCAGGACGTCGAAAGCGTTGCCGAAGAGGAACTGGTCCAGAACGCTATCGTTGTGACCGGGACCAAACGGGAAGAGACCATTCAGGACGTCCCGTTCTCGATCAATGCCCAGACGGGCGAAGATATACTCCGGACAGGTGCTCAAAACCTTGAGGATGTGTCTCGAAACGTGGCCGGTCTGACAATTCAGAACCTCGGTCCCGGCCAGAGCCAGGTCGCGGTTCGCGGTGTCTCTGCCGGTCAGATTGTTCGAGACCAGCCTGGTGTGAAAGAGCAAGTCGGTATCTATCTGGATGAGAGCGTTATCTCGCTGTCTTTGTTTACGCCTGATCTCGATCTTTTTGATCTTAACCGTGTCGAGACCCTTCGTGGCCCTCAGGGCACGCTCTTCGGCTCTGGATCAGTGGGCGGCACAGTCCGTTACATCACCAATCAGCCAAATCTCGATGAGTTCGAAGGCCTGGCTGAAGCAAACGTGAACACAGTGTCCGATGGCGGAGTTGGCGGCCATTTGAAAGGCGCGGTGAACATTCCGCTGATCGAAGGCAAGGCAGCTATTCGCGCCGTCGGTTACTACACGGAGTATGCCGGCTTCATCGACGCCATTACACCAACTGGTGTGGAAGACGATGTAAATGATGGCCAGCGTTTCGGTGGCCGGATTGCATTGACCTATGAACCCACACCCAATATTCGCCTTACCCCCAGGGTCATCTATCAGGATATTTCGGTCGACGGCTTCAACCGCCAGGATGAGTTCAATATTCTCGCCAACCCATCCACAATTTTTCCGACGGCAATATTTGATGGGCCTCTTGGGGGGCAGGCAGTTCTCGATCTGATCGGTGAGCGCCAGCAATTCCTCCTGCTGGAAGAGGGATTTGATGACGAAACGCTGATTGCCGACTTCGTGGCAGAGTTCGATCTCGGACCGGTAACACTGACCTCGGTATCAAGTTTCATCGACCGCGATATTGTCGTGTCCCGCGACGCAAGTGCACTGACGGGCTCGGTAAGCCTTGATCTTGAATTCGGAGAAGCGGCGGCTGCATTACCTTCCAACCTCATAGACACTACGGACTTTCAGGCATTCACGCAGGAAGTTCGGCTGAGCTCGAATACGGACAGCCGACTGCAATGGTTAGTCGGAGGCTTTTACCATACGAATGACCGTGACTACAGTCAGTTCCTGCCAACGCCGGGCTATGATGCGATAACTGATGCTGTGCTGGGAGAAGGAACAGCTGCATCGGTGGCAAACGGTTTCCCGGCAGACTCACCTTTTAATTCGAGCATTCCATTCGATCTTGACCAGTGGGCGATCTTTGGTGAGGCCAGCTATGACTTAACTGAAAAGCTGACGGTATCGTTCGGTGGCCGGTATTATGACTTCGACGAAGAACGGGATTTCGTCACCGGCGGTCTGTTCGCCAATAGCGACAATGTCACTGATACGACGGAGTCGGATGGATTCACGCCGCGGTTCCTAGCAAGGTACGAGGTGAATGACAGCGTCACCCTGAATGCTCAGGCGTCCCGAGGCTTCCGTCTCGGTGGCGTAAACGATCCGCTGAACCTGCCGCTTTGTTCGCCTGAAGACGCACAGATTTTCGGTACTTTCCAGGATTATGATGACGAGACGCTCTGGAACTATGAGGCCGGCTTCAAGGTTCAGAAGGAGCGGTTCAGCTTTAACGCCGCAGGCTTCTACAACGATATCGAAGACCTGCAGGTAACGCTGGATGCAGGCTCCTGTTCGTCCCGCGTTGTTTTCAACGTTCCAGACGCTTTTGCCGCCGGTCTGGAGTATGAAGTCGGTGTCTCACCAGTCGACGGCCTTGACCTCTTCGTTGCGGGTAGCCTGATCCGTTCAGAGTTCGATTCCACGGTGACGGACGGCGACGGCAATGTTCTCGCCGGGCTGCGCGAAGGCAATCGCCTGCCATCGGTTCCTGAGTTCCAGACGTCGGCATCTGCGATTTACAACTTCGACCCGGGCATCTTCGTGGACAACGCGTTTGTTGCTGCGTCGGTTCAGTACGTCGGTACACGGTTCACCCAGCCGTCTGATCAGGAGGTCGGTCAAGGGCTTCCAACGGCAACTGGCCTCACCATCGGCGGATTCACTGGGGATGAGAATCCATCAGCTCTGGTGGATTTGGAACTCGATGATTTTTTCACGCTCAATTTGAGCGCTGGTCTCGACTATCAGAACGTCGCGCTGTCTATCTATCTCAACAACGTCTTTGATGAGAACGCGCCGCTCGGTTTTGACCGGGAAAGAGGTGGCCGTGCCCGCCTTGGTTTCAATGTCAGCCAACCTCGCACATTTGGTGTGACGGCCCGCGTCCGCTTCTAGGCGGCATCGAATCCGACACTTCAAGGTCGGCCTTGCGGAACAAGGCCGACCTTTTTTGCATAGGGTTCGCGCCTATTTCCAGACCGCCTGTCAATACGCAGACTTCCGGTCGTGTGACAGGCCGACGCGCGGCACCCAGACACACGTAGATCTACGCATTTTCGGTCTGACCCACCTCTGCTTCTTTTGCTTCACCAGCATGGAACCAAAAAAGGAGAGGGGTATGCGGACAATCATTTGCGCAATGGGTGCGAGTGCTATGGCTTTCCTGGGGACGGCCCCGGTGGCGATAGCTGACCAAGGTGATTGGTATGTAAGAGCGCGCATCATCACAACAGTGCCGGATGAGGGTGCGGATCTGTCGACCGGTGGTTTAGGATTCCCCGGCGATGTTCAAATAGATACCCAAGTCATGCCGGAACTCGATATCTCGTACTTCCTGACGGATCGGTTGGCACTTGAGCTCATCCTGGCGGTTACCCCTCACGATGTGGACTCAACGAAAGTAACCGTTGGCGATGTCTTGCTGAATGCAGATGTGCCGCTTGGGGATGTTTTGCTTCTGCCGCCAACCCTAAACCTGCAATACCATTTCGATACAGGACGGCGGTTTAAGCCCTACGTCGGCGCAGGTGTAAACGTCACCTTCTTCCTCAATCAGGACGAGGGTCCCGTCGCCGATGACATCGACTATGACACCAGCTTCGGCTTCTCTCTTCAGGCTGGATTCGACATCGATATAGATGGCGAGCCGGGTGGTTGGGCGCTCAATGCCGATGTAAAACGTCTTTGGCTTGAGACCGACGTCGAGGTGGATCTGACCTCTGCGCTTGGTCCGGCGCTGGATGCTGACTCAGTCCTGATCGACGCGGATGTAGATATCGATCCATGGATCTTTGGCGTGGGTATCGGATACCGCTTCTGATCAGAGCGGGAACAAAGCAGAAGGGCTGCGCCAGACTCTGGAGCAGCCCTCTTGCTGTTTGAAGAGCCTGGCTGTATAGACCGCGCTTCGAAACGGCGGGCCATTCCCGTCCGTGTCAGGTGATCATTCCGGATCAGGCCGGGACGGATCTCAGGGCGAAAGGAAAAATCATGTCAGATAATATCGAGCTAACTGTAGAAGTGCGCCCACGCATCGGCAAAGGCGGAGCCCGCGAAGCCCGTAGGAACGGATTGGTTCCCGGCGTGCTTTACGGTGGCGGCGAAGATCCAGTTGCAATTACGCTGAAGAAAAACGAGCTTCAGAAAGCTTTCAATACCGGCAAGTTTCGCGGCAACACCGTCACGCTTATTCATCAGGGCGAGAAGCAGCTTGTCATCCCGCAGGACATTCAGTTCCATCCCGTGACTGACCAGGCCATTCACGTCGATCTGTACCGGGTCAAAGCGAACCAGGTAATCTCGATCGAAGTGCCCGTACGTTTTGTCGGCGAAGATACGGCACCGGGCCTAAAAAAAGGCGGCACACTCAATGTTGTGCGCTTCACTGTGGAACTGAACGTCGCGGCGAATGCGATCCCCGAAGCGCTGGAAGCTGACATTTCCGAGCTGGAAATCGGTGACAACGTCAAGATTTCAGACATCAAGCTGCCGGAAGGTGCGGAGCCGACTATTGGCGACCGCGACTTCACCATCGCAACCATCGCCGGACGCGCCGCAGCTGTTGAAACAGAAACAGACGGTGAGGAAGTCGAAGGCGAAGAGGCTCCTGAAGGCGAAGAAGCTGCGCCCGAAGACGGCGGAGAGGAATAGTCCTCACTTCCCTGCGACGACTTCTGGCCGGGCTGACCGGCCAGACCTCGGCAAAACCGGGGGAGGTTCCCGTGCTAATCCTTATGGGACAGGGCAATCCCGGCCCTAAATATTCAGGCAACCGGCACAATCTCGGATTCTTTGTGATTGATGAGATTGCGGCCGCCTTTGATTTCCCAGCATGGCGAGAGAAGTTTAACGCCATGGTCTCCGAAGGCTGGGTTGAGGCAGACGGCAAGCGCAACAAGGTGCTGCTGATGAAGCCGCTGACGTTTTACAACGAAACCGGTCAGTCAGTGTCGAAGGCGCTGAAGTTCTTCAAGCTGCAATCGGACGCGGTGACGGTTTTCCACGATGAGATTGATCTGGCTCCCGGGCGTGTCCGCGTGAAGCAGGGCGGAGGACACTCTGGCAATAATGGCATCCGCTCGGTCTCATCTCACATTGGCCCGGACTTTCGCCGTGTCAGGATCGGTGTTGGCCATCCCGGCGACAAGTCCAGGGTGATGCCCTACGTGCTGAGTGACTTTCCGAAGTCCGAAGAACCTTGGGTCACGTCGTTTCTCGACGCCTGTATCAGATCGCTACCGCTGCTGATCAACGGTGACGATGAGCGGTTCCAGACCGAGGTGCTACGCCTCGCTCCTGCCCCGAAGAGTGATCCGAAGAAAAAAGCCCGCGGTGAGAGCTGATCATTCAGTATCATTAATGATAGGTCCGGTTTCGAGCACCGGTGGTGCGATCAGATTTTCCGGCACGGTGCCAGCGGGGCACGAATTCGCCGCCTGTTGAATGTTGGCTACCGCCGGTGCCGACAATGTATCTGATCGCCACTGATAGCCGAGGAACAGCATGGCTGCGATACCCGCAAGGATGAGCGGGATCATGAATTCAAACCCCTCAGTTTCCTCCTGGTTCAGGGTTTGCCCCGTCGGACTACCGCTTGCAGTTGAGGGAGCGGCCTTCCCAACTGGCCCTTCATTCATGGGCCGACCATTGCCTATAGCCGAAGCGGTCAGGGCGGCTGCCCCGGCAGCAGCGGCCGCTGGCGCAGGACGCGCTTCGAATTTCTTCTCTCTGAGAGATTGGGCGTGGACTGCCAAAGGATCGGACGGGTGAGCTTCAAGCCATTCAGTCTTCGCGTCTTCATCCTTTTTCGCGATGTCCATCCAGGCTCGCAAATCCCTGCGACCATGGCGACGGCCAAGCTCCTCCACGGTTTGGTAAAAGCCGTCTGCCGTGGTTCGGGATGTGAAGCCCGCGAGGCTGTAGCGCGTATCGCCCTTAAAGGGTTCATACGGCACGGAGTCATCCGTTATGGTCTGGACCAGCATGCCTGGCTTCGAATGGCCGATTGCGGTGGCGGCCCTCACCCAGTCTGAGGCAATAGCCGCCTCTGACCAGACGACAAGCATCGATTTTGACTTGAGCGCGTCCCGAGCGTCCTTGTCGTCAAACGTTGGATCTTCATCTTTTTTCGAAAAGCGTACCTTGAATTTGAGGGCGCGCAGCCGACGAGTCACAAGGGCAGCAATGTCCCTGTCCTCCGGCGCGTAGGCCAGAAATACGTCATAAGCCATGTCGTCACCCCTTTCTTTCCAGCGAGATTAACGGCAAAAGGCGCGTTTTCCACCCGATTTCGCCGATTAGCAGTGCGGTTAAGGCTGATCCAGTCGCATGCACCATTCGGGCCGAACTCGGAGAAGCGGAGCAGATAAATGGGATTTAAGTGCGGTATAGTTGGGCTTCCCAACGTCGGAAAGTCGACCCTTTTCAACGCTTTGACGAAAACGGCTGCAGCTCAGGCCGCAAATTACCCGTTCTGCACAATTGAGCCGAATGTCGGCGAGGTGGCTGTTCCCGAGCCGCGCCTCGAAAAACTGGCCACGATCGCGAAATCGGCCGAAGTGATTCCCGCCCGCATGAATTTCGTGGATATTGCGGGTCTGGTAGAGGGCGCCTCCAAGGGAGAAGGACTCGGCAACCAGTTCCTCGCAAACATTCGCGAGACCGACGCGATCATCTATGTCCTTCGCTGTTTTGAAGATGACGACATCACCCACGTAAATGGACGCATTGACCCGATCGCAGACCTTGAGACGGTCGAAACCGAACTCATGCTGGCGGATATGGAGAGC
>JBCCIW010000022.1:0-23035 GCA_039028055.1 Pseudomonadota bacterium
ACTCACATTTCGGGAATTTTACTGAATACCCGCTTAAAATGACGCTTGACGCCGCAATCTCAAGGCGAGATGGCTAAGTCTATCGTTTAGAGAATCTATTTAGACAGACTTGCCATGAATGACGAAAACGATCGCCTACCCCCGCTAAATGCCCTGCGTGCATTCGAGGCCGCAGCTAGGCGGCTATCGTTTACCAAAGCTGCAGAAGAGCTAAATGTTACGCCGGGCGCAATAAGCCAGCAGATTAGGCAGCTTGAAGACTATGCCGGTGCACCGCTTTTCAAGCGTACCGGGCGATCGGTACTGTTGACTGACAGCGCGCAGGCAACGCTGCCACTCGTGCGTGAGGCGTTCGATCAGATCGCAGAAGCTGGCCGCGTCATGCAGGCTCCTGCGAGGCGTGGGCGGGTGATGGTGTCCTCAGCCCCCTCCTTTGCTGCCAAGTGGCTTGCCCCACGACTCGAGAACTTTCATCGAGGACATGAGGGCATTGAAGCGTGGGTATCGGCCGATATGGGCCTGACTGATTTCAACACTGCAGATGCAGATATCGCCATCCGTTATGGGCGTGGTCAATATGACGGGCTGAAGAGCGAACAGCTGCTGGATGAAGCCGTCCTTCCAGTCTGCTCACCTGCACTGCTCGAAGGTGCAGATGGCATCCGCAAACCTGCTGATCTTGCCAATCACACGCTGTTGCACGACGAAAGCGCCGAAAACGATCCGTCCTGTCCGGACTGGGCCAGCTGGCTGGCTGCGCGGAACGTTCTTGGCGTTCAATCCCGGCGCGGGCCACGGTTCAATCAGGCCGTACTGGTGATCGAAGCCGCAATTTCCGGTCAGGGCGTGGCGCTCGCCAAGCGCGCAGTTGCGGCAACCGACCTCGCCGCCGGCCGGCTGGTCGCGCCGTTTGCAGACGGGTCGACATCGATCGAATTCGGCTACTGGCTTGTCTGGCCCAAGGGGCGACACCTCTCAACAGACGTGCGCGCTTTCATCAAATGGCTAAAGGCTGAGGCCGCTCACAGCGAAATCGGCGGCGTTTGAGCGCCACATTTAGCCTCGCATTTGCCCAGATGCCTCCCGCAAAGCTGCCCTATTCGCAGCGCTTCATACGCTGAAAGTATGGAGAAAATCATGATTAGTACGCGCCGTTCGAATTATCTCGCTCTGTTGGCGGCAGCTGTTTTTCTCATCACAGGGCTGGTCGCCGCCCAAGGGCAGGAGATGAACCTTACTGAACCCGTTCAAACCACGGAGAAGTCCATCAATTTCAGGGGATTCATGGCCTTTTCGGAGCGAACGATGGCCTATCGTGCTGATCGATTGGTCAACTTAGATGAGTTTCTGGAACTGGCCGAGGGGCGGGACACAATCATCCTGGATAGTCGAAGTGCGGAGGCGTTCGCAGCAGGGCATATCGAGGGCGCGGTTCATCTGAATTTCTCGGACTTCTCCGAGGATAAGCTGGCCGATGTCATCCCGGACCGCGGTACACGTATCCTGATTTACTGCAACAATAATTTTATCGATGATGTGGAGCCTGTTCCGGCCAAGTCGCCCCAGCTGGCGTTAAATATCCCGACCTTCGTCAACCTGTTCGGCTACGGCTATCTCAATGTCTATGAATTGGGAGAGATGGTACAGCTCGATGACGATCGCCTGAATTGGCAATCAGCGCCCGAGTCAGGTCGGGCTCTAATACAAACGGCTGCCCTCTAAGCCCCCCGTTGCCGGAAATCTGCAATAAAAAAACAGGGCGTATCTCTTGTCCTGACGACTTTTTCAGCACATGAGAACTTGCGAACCATACGCAAGTAAAGGCTCAAGCAATGACAGCTTCCACGAGCACAGCTCCGGCGAAAAAGGTCAATCCAAACGCGCCGACACCGCAAAAGGTGATTTCGGTGAAGCACTATACGGATAGGTTGTTTTCCTTCCGTCTTGAGCGCCCACCGTCTTTTCGCTTCCGATCCGGCGAATTCATCATGATAGGGCTTCTGAAGGATGATGGGCGACCGTTACTAAGGGCGTACTCAATTGCATCACCAGCGTGGGACGAAGAGGTCGAGTTTTATTCGATCAAGGTTCAGGATGGACCTCTGACCTCACGCTTGCAGAATATCCAGCCCGGTGACGAAGTGTTGCTGGGTAAGAAGCCTACCGGAACACTTGTGCTGGATGCGCTAGTGGGCGGTAAGCGTCTCTATCTCTTCTCAACGGGAACTGGCTTTGCACCGTTTGCCAGCCTAATCCGTGAACCGGAGACCTATCAGCGGTTCGAGCAGGTGATTGTTACGCATACATGCAGGGATGTATCGGAGCTCGACTACGGGTATGAAACGGTGGAAGCCGCCAAGAATGATCCACTTGTGGGAGAGGAAGCTTCAAAACAGCTGACACATTTCACATCCTGCACCCGTGAGGATCATCCGCAAATGGGGCGGATTACGACGCTCATTGAAACCGGGGAACTGTTCGAGAAGCTGGGCGTCCCGCCACTGAATCCGGAAACGGATCGCGGGATGATCTGTGGATCGCAGGAGATGCTCAACGATACAAAGGCGCGCCTGCTTGCGGCAGGGCTTGTGGAAGGCTCGAACGCTGCTCCTGCCCAATTCGTGATCGAAAAAGCGTTTGCGGGATGAGCTATTCATGTTGATTAGCCGGGAATGTGACACAGTCGCCCGTTTCCTTTGTGACGATTAGCGCCTAAATACGCCTGCATGGCCGACGACCTTTCCCCTCCCCGTCATACAAGTGATACTGCAGAAACCATGGCGGATGTTCGCCGGGAGATCGACCGGTTGGACCGGGAGCTCGTGGCCCTTCTTGTTGAGCGGCAGTCGTTCATGGACGCGGCTGCGCGGATCAAGGGATCCCGCGCGGCTGTTCACGATCGTGAACGTATTGAGGATGTCGTTTCGAAGGTATTGGAGAGCGCGCAAGCTGCAGGCCTTTCTCCAGCCATAGCAGAACCTGTCTGGCGAACTCTGATTGACCGGTGCATCGCCTATGAATTTGGCTCCTACGATGCGCTGAAACGTCCAGACGACGAGAGTTGATAGGAGAGCTTTGCTGCCGCTTCCAGAGCGTGACCGATCTCGTCTTTTATTGCAGACAGAGCCACTCCAGCCTCAATCTTTGATATTTCACGGTCTTCGCGACCCAGTGTTTCGGCCGTCTTGCAGACAGCGGCAAGTCGCATAGCCCCAACGGAAAGCGCGGATCCCTTCAACGAATGGGCTCCGTCAGCCCACTGTTGTGGAGGTAGCGACGGGTCCAGCATACGCGACCAAATATCCGTTTGTTGCCTGAAGATATCGATGACTTCCACGGCAAGAGACGCATCGCCGCCTGTCATGTCAGACAGGTGCTCCGGGTCGAGGATTGGGCTTGTATTCTGGGTTTGATCTTCCATTGCTGTGTTAAGTGCCCAGTAATTCTTACCAATAATCAACCCCTTCGCGGCTAATTATGACGGCGCGACAATTGCGAAAGTTGCAGTTTTGCACTAGTTATAAGTCCAATACGGACAATGGGACTGGGACAATGCTAGGTTTTGTCATTGATTTTAGAAATTTCGTTATCGCCATTGTCCTGGCCTGGATCGGCATGGATATCATTCCATCCGATACAGGAAGAGATGCACCATCCGACCCAACTCCAAGTGAACGAGCCGTGCGCCGATAAAAGCTCGACGGTTTTCGAGCTCTTGCTGAAAGCATATGCGACGCTTCGGCAGCGCTGTGTTATGAGCTTGGTATGACGAATCGTGACGATCAAATAGACCGCGATATCGACCCCCTCAGGGAAGACCTGTCCGCTCTCGCCGGCACCGGCAAATGGATGGCATGGGCCGGATTTGGATGTGCACTCATCTGGTGGGGTGCGGCTTCCGGAATCCTGATCGGCCTGTTTGGCATTGACCAGCTGCGCCAGCAGCCAGTCGGCGTGATAACGTCGGTCGGAGCTCTGGTCTTCCTACCGGGACTGATCATGGCGCTGTCTGGGCTGATGGCCCGGCAGAGCAAACAAGCAACGGATGCGAACCGGCTTGTGCTTCGGGCGGCTGCAACTTTACTCGCCCCAGCAAAAACAGCAGAGCGAGACATTTCAAAACTCGCCGAGGCCACGCGCACATATGCAGAAAGCGTAAATCGGACGGCAACCGAGACCCTCGCAACTTTGAAGGCGGCGAGCGACAAACTCGAAAATGAACGCCTCCGGGTCGAATCTGTTTCCTACGCAATGGCGGACAATACGCGCGAGCTGACTCAGCGCTTGAAGGAAGAGCGCAATGCCATGGAGAGCATTGCAAAGAATCTGGATCTACAAACACGGGGTATGACAGATGCGATTCCCCGTCAGGCCGCATCTATTGCGGCGGCGGCCAAGCAGGCCAGCGAGGACATCGCCGAAGCTGATCTTGGCTTGGAACGGCAGCTGCACAAACTGAAAAATGCCGGTAGCACGCTAGCAGTACGGCTTACTGATCTCGAAGCGGTAGCGAAAGACGCGGCGAGCCGAACAGAAACGCTCAACCAGTCTCTTGGACGCATCGAAGCGAAGCTCAGCGAGTCAGAGAAGACGATTAAAATGGCTGAGCAGGCCAGTTCGATGGCGGTGGATGCTGCGGCTGGAGCAGGCAACTCCCTGCGCGATGCCGTTTCCGCCGCCCTTGACAGTGCCCGCGATGCCAACACCGAGATCGCCCAGACGACCCGAAAGGTTCATGAGGAAGCCGCGCGTACGCTAGCGGAGCTGAGGCAGGCCAGCGTTGATGCCGGCAAGGCTGCGAGTGAAACGGGTGCAGCACTTCGGTCTGTTATGCCTGCAAAGAGTTCTGCTCCGACGTCCAAGCTTAAGGAGCCTCCCTCGCCTGGTGAGTCTCACGGGATGAATGGTCATTCTCCTCTGCGCGGGCGAGCGAACGTCAATGGCTCAGAACACGCGGGGGCCGAGCCTGATATGCCGCTCAGAAATCCCGACGCGGATCGGCTTCCGGCTCGCAGCGCGCCTACTGCAGGAGACGAAGACCTCTTCGATGCTGACGATGTCGAACCCCCGACGATCAAGAATCCAAATCTCGAAGTAGGTGCAACCTCGACACCAGATAGAAGCAGCGCCTCTAATGGGCATGATCGCACTGAATGGCGCGAGATCATCGCAGATTTGGAAGATGGTGAAGCTAGCGAGGCGAAACCGGCACAGACGACAGTCCCACTTGCTCGGGAAGAGACCGCAGACAAGCTAATAGATCGGCTAGAATCCTCGGGTATTCCCCTTCCCCGAACCTTCAAGCCTAAAGATAAGAAGCGCATTGCTGCGGCAGCCCGAAAAGATGAAACCGCTCGGCGCTCCGCGATACGGCAAGCGGCAGGTGCGGAAGTTGATCGTGTAGCGCTTAGACTGCGCAAAGACAGCGAGCTGAAGCAGCTCGCTCAGCATTTTGTCATGGCGGAAGAACCGGAAGCTCTTCTCGCGCTCGACAAAACCAGCGGATCTCGCCGACATGCCTCTCCCCGCCTATCGGCTTATCTTTTGGTCGATGCCGCGCTTGAAGCTTTGGGAACCTAGGCCCCTGACCTGAAAAATCTGGCAATACCGAGAATGCCGGCCAACATCGATCCGATGCCACCGAGGACAACGATTATCGGGTTTGCCTCATTTGCAAGTGCAATAACCTGATTTACCCGGGAGACATTTACAGTCACGACATCGTTTAAAGTGCGCACGGGAAGCGCCTCCCCATTCTCGACCGCATAGAGTTCAATAAATAGCGGATGCTCGCCAGCTTGACGCGGAGTTACACGCCATCGCCAAACGTTCTGCAAATTCGCAGATACGATTTGTGTGTCCGGAGACTGTGCGACGATATCAAACGCGGACCCGAGCAGCGATGCGCGCGCCCGATCACTGACTTGCGCTGAATTTTCGATTATCCGCTCCTGGTTTGGCAATGCCGATTCAGGATCGCCGGACCCCGTCCCATCTAGCGCAAACGTCACATCAAAAGGACGTCCGAATGTAGCGTCCTCCGGCACCTCATAGGCGACGTCCACCTGACGCAGCTTTTGGCTGATATCCGGCTCACGCGTCGCACTTGTGGAAAAGCTCAGATTTGGTTCGGCAGCCTCGATGCGAGTGGATTCAACTATGTCTTCGAGCGCTTCCCCGACCGGACCAGTGGCGGGGGAGAGACTTCTGCTAGCTGTTCGGCGGGGCTCTGCTTCTTCAGAAACAGAAGTATCCGGAATCTCAACCGATTCTGGGGGTGGGGGTAGCGGTGGAAGAGATGATACTGGCGGTGCGGCCTGCACTGCGTCGGGATTACCACCGGCAAAAAGCTGGTATCCACCAAAAGCTGCGACGGCCAGTCCCGCCAATACAAGCAAGAGCGATAGAAAGCGTAACATTGGCTTTTGCGCCTCCTCCTCTAGAGTACCAAAATCTTATCAGACATCGAGCGATCAGGAATAGTCGTCTGCAGCGGCCAAGTAGAACGCCACGGCAGCAGCTGTGGACACATTAAGGCTTTCCATTGCCGGTGACATCGGGATACGCCCCATAGCCGTACAAGCCTTTGCAACAGCCGGTCTAAGACCTGCTCCCTCGGCCCCCAGCACAATAGCGACTCTCTCGTCCTTTTGTATGAGGTCGACCATAGGAGCTGCCCCATATCCGCTTAGACCAATCACTGTATAACCAGCTTCGACAAGGGCATCGAGCGCGCGAGCAATGTTCACGACACGACATTCAGGAACTGTTTCTATCCCGCCCGCTGCTGTCTTAGCGACCACACCGGTGACTTCAGGGGCATGACGCGTTTGCAAGACGACTCCCCCGAAACCAAACGCCGCGGCTGATCGAAAGATCGCACCGAGGTTGTGAGGATCCACCACCTGGTCCAATACGGTGACCCGCTTGGCTTCATTATCTATCAGTTGTGCAATATCGATTGGCGCAAGCGGATCGGCAAGGACCGCTATTCCCTGGTGCACAGCCCCTTTCGGTAGCATCAGATCAATGTCCTTTGCCGTGAGCAATTCAGCGCCTTCAATCGACAATCTGCGCGCCGCATTGGACGTACCAATCAGGCGATGGACATTACGCTTGGGATTCGTCGTTGCCGCAAGGACGGCGTGGCTTCCCCAGAGCCAAACGGGTTCACTATCAGGCCGGCTCTGTTTTTGGCGCACCCGTTGCGGAACTGAGCGCTTGCGTGGGTTTGGCTTGCTCACTATAAGGCCCGTTCCGATTGCTTCTTTCGCCTACCAAAGGCTGTAAGCGGAGATGCATGGAAGCGTCAAATTTTTCGAGATGGCGTCAAGGCGACCTGGAGGGGTGGCCGAGTGGTTAAAGGCAGCAGACTGTAAATCTGCCCGCATAGCGTACACAGGTTCGAATCCTGTCCCCTCCACCACCATTTATGAAAAGCCGGAGTTTTGCGGAACTCAGGACCCATTTCTGTTCGGTGCACATGCAGGCAGCAACTTCCGAAATTGAAGACCGAATTTGTTGCACTGGTATTCGGCACTGCAAGATATTTAAAATTCCTGATTTGAAGCAATCTTCGAATAAAATCGTTTTGATTAGTATCTGATTCCTATTTTTGATTAAATGTAGGTCTGATTTTCTAAATTTTTACTTTCTGAGAGATCGAACTTTTTCGCACTCTCTGGCGCTGCTCTTGAAGCAATCGAAGAACGGACCCAGATCTATTTACACAAAGCGAGTCAGAGATTGCTGTAATCAGGATTTTGACCCTCGCTGGAGTACCTGTCTTCGCTCGGAAGGAATGAAAAATGAAAACCAATCTACAGAGCCCAAACAGCTTTGGCGCATATAGCGAAAAGATGGTCTACATTCGCCGCCTTTCAGCAGGAGAAGCCGGCGAGCTTATGCCAGACGACGCGCTTGTCGAACTCGGTTCCACAGAAGATCTGTTCAGCGTACACAACTCGGACGGAGACCGGCTCGCTATTGTTGAAGGGCGAGACGCCGCATTCGCTGCCGCACGTGCCTATGACCTGAAACCGCGTAGCGTCCACTAATGGTCAATTACAAGCAATAATTAGGCGGCTGCGCCACGCGGCTGCCCAAGGAGCAGTTCTCGCACGCAGGTCTGTTGCCGCCTCAAGGCCGCCCTGAGTCCTGAATCCCGGAAAGCTCTGGAAATCTGGGCAAGAGCTTTAAGATGAGCAGCATCTTCATCTTTCGGTGCCAAAAGCGCAAATACAAGATCGCACGGTCTTTCATCATGGGCGGCGAAATCTACCGGCGTTTGCAGTCTCGCAAATGCCCCTACTGGCTTCTTGACGCCCACCAATCTCGCATGGGGTATCGCCACTCCATCACCGACACCAATGGGATCCTGGGCCGCGCGCACCTGCATCGCGTCGGCGATGATGCCCGATGGTAGCCCTGACCTTACGGACAGGAATCTGGCCAGCGCCAATAAAACGTCCGCCTGGTGTTTCACTTCGCGAAGCTCAACAATAGATTCGTTATCCAAAATATTGGACAGATCTGGCATAATTGTGTGACCCCAGAAATCAGGAAGATGAAGACATAGAAGAGGCTGGATCAACCCAACCAATATTGCCATCTGGGCGGCGGTAGACGAGATTCAAGCGATCTAAAGATGCATGTTTGAAGAAAACGACCGGGGCTTCTCCTAGCTCCAGTTGCATAACTGCTTCCGAAACTGACATTGTACGAAGCTTTTCTGCCATTTCGGCAATGATAAGTGGCTGGGCATCGGCACCATTTCCGATCGACGTATCCTGAAGATCGTCGGTCTCTTCATCAAGGCTTTGAATGACGAAAGCAGACACATCCTCGCTTGGCATTGGCGCTCGACCAGGGCGATGATGGTCCTTGAGCCGCCGTTTATATCGGCGAACGCGCTTCTCCATTTTATCCAGGGCGTCCTCGAGAGCAGCATATGGTTCTGCTGCGCTTCCCTGGGCCTGCAAAACAATTCCCGAGGGAAGGTGAACGGAACAATCGACAACGGTCTCGTAACCATCTTTCGAGACGGTGACATGCCCTTCAGATGGGCGATCGAAGTATTTCGTCACGGCCGCTTCCAGACCAGCTTCAATTCTCGATCTGAGGGAATCGCCTAAGTCTATGTGTTTTCCAGCGATCTGAATGTGCAACGTTTGAATACTCCCAGTAGCCTCTCTTTATGGACCATTGGGAGCAGAATGACGAGCCCCTGAAGCAAATTCCTCTTGTCTTTGTGGATGTTCGCAGACTCAATTCAAACGAGTAGCTCAAGCGGTCTGTTTGAATATGCGGCGACGCTGAACACTTGATGGAATTCCGAGACTTTCTCGGTATTTTGCCACTGTGCGGCGGGCAATATCGACACCGAATTCCCGCAACATGTCCACGATCTGGTCGTCAGAGAGCACGTTGCTGGCCTCCTCAGCATCGATCAAGCTCTTGATACGATGCCGGACAGCCTCAGCGGAATGCGCTTCCCCACCACCAGTTGCAGGTATAGCGGCCGAGAAGAAATACTTCAGTTCGAAGAGACCGCGGGGGGTCGCCATGTATTTGTTTGATGTGACGCGACTGACCGTGCTCTCGTGCATCTCGATGGCGTCGGCAACCTGCTTCAGATTGAGTGGCCTGAGGTGCGCAACTCCGTGAACGAAGAATGAGTCCTGCTGGCGAACGATTTCGCTGGCAACGCGAAGGATCGTCCGCGCGCGCTGATCGAGCGACTTTATCAGCCAGCTGGCATTCGATGCGCACTCAGAGATGAATTCTTTTTCTTTGTCACGCATAGGGAGCGCGGCGACTTCGGCATAGTAGGCTTTGTCCATCAAGACACGGGGCAGCGTTTCGCTGTTAAGTTCTACCGAAAACAGGCCGTCTGGCATTTCGCGGACAAATACATCCGGTGCAACGGCGATAACTGCATCGCTAGCAAATGCGGAGCCCGGACGAGGTGTCAGCGCACGGAGCTCAGCGAGCATCTCGATAACTTCCGACTTATCAACACCGGAGATGTCTGCGAGACCAGCAATATCCTGCTTTGCGGCAAGCTCAAGATTATCCAGCACAGCCTGCATAGCGGGGTCGAGGCGATTGCGCTCATCGAGCTGTAGCGCCATGCATTCTGGAATTGAGCGCGCCATTACACCGGTCGGTTCGAACCCCTGACAAACCTTCAATGCAGCTTCCACCTGATCGATCGTAGCTCCCAATGCGCTCGCGACGTCATCCAAGTCGGCGCGGCAGTATCCGCTATCGTCCGTTTCATCTATCAGACGAGCGGCAATCATGGCGTCCGCAGGGGGCAGACCGGCAAGCGACAGCTGTTCGCTCAGATGCTCACGAAGGGACTTTTCAGATGTCAGCCGACCTTCAAGGTCAAGATCTTCGCCGAGAGATTTTCCGTTGCCCGTCCGTGACCAGTCGGTATCCGTCGAAGGACCAGAATTCCGATTATTCCCAGCGGAATCGGATCCGCTGTCTCCGTTTGAGACGTCTTCGGACGGTGCATCGAGCGCGTCGCTTGCTGCGCCAATCTCTCTGGAACCTGTTGTTCCCAGCTCTTCTCGAGCACCAAGATCCTTGCCATCTTCTGTGCGCCTATCGGAAGGCATCTCGTCGGCGCTGGCTGATGAGTCAGCGCGCTCCAGCAGCGGGTTTCGCTCAATCTCAGCTTCGACGAACTCCTGAAGCTCCTGATTTGAGAGTTGCAGTAGTTTTATGGCCTGCTGCAGCTGCGGCGTCATTACCAGGGACTGCCCCTGGCGCATATCGAGAGATTGACGCATTGCCACGACCGCTACGCTGCGAAGCGCTCGCCGAGATAGACCCGGCGCACATCTTCGTTCTTTAAGACATCCTCTGGCGCACCGTCGAACAAGACTTTGCCGTCATACATAACGAAGGCGCGGTCGACGATTTGCAATGTCTCGCGGACCTGGTGGTCGGTGATGAGAACGCCGAGTCCACGTTGTTTCAGATATCTGACGAGATCGGAGATATCGGAAATAGCAAGCGGATCGATACCCGTGAAGGGCTCATCCAGCAGCATGAAGCTTGGACGCGAGGCCAGCGCGCGCGCGATTTCAACACGGCGGCGCTCGCCGCCAGACAATGCTGTTGCTGGAGCTGTCCGAAGACGCGTGATGTTCAGCTCACCCAGCAGGGCGTCCACCTGATCCTTGCGCTTAGAACGATCTTTTTCGACGAGTTCAACGACGGCGGCTATGTTCTCTTCTACGGTCATTCCGCGAAAAATGGATGCTTCCTGGGGGAGGTATCCGAGTCCCAAACGGGCTCGTTGGTACATGGGCAGAGACGTTACGTTCTCACCGTCGATGGAAATGGTTCCATTGTCAGCACCAATGAGCCCCATGATCATGTAGAAACAAGTTGTTTTCCCAGCGCCGTTGGGGCCCAACAAACCGACAACTTCACCCCGCTGAAGCGATAGAGACACGTCCCTCACAACTTGCCGTTTGCCGAAAGACTTCGCAATGCCGGAGACTACGAGGCCATCTCTCTGGTCCGTCATCTCTTTTCGGTCTCCTTGCTCCAGCCTCTTCTAGGCCCCTTGTGAAGGATTAACTGAATGTACTTAAGATTCAGTGTCGGCGGCCTTTGGAATTTACTCTGTTTCACTCTCTTCAGCCGTGCCTTCTGTCGGTGTAATAAGTGTGCGGACACGCTCGCCGCTACCATCAGCAGCGCATCCCAAGGTCGATTGCCCAGCGGAAATCTTCAGCGTCAGGCATTCACCCTGAGCAATATCCTCCCCACGGGAAACGATGACATTACCTGTAAAAACGACTGTATCGGTGTCTGCAGTGTAGACACCCTTGTCCCCACGCGCCCGCAGATCTGGAGTGACGTAGAAGACATCGCCTTCTGCAACCATTGTGTCCGGTGATGTGAAGCCGCCACCTAAATCTCCCCCGTCTTCGCTTTGGCCCTCATCGCTTTTGAAGTTGATGGTGAGCCGGTCAGATCTCAGACGGGCTGTCGACTGAAGAACGTCAACGTTCCCGAGATATACTGCCCGGTTCTCTCTCTCGAAGACGTCAAGACGGTCCGCATTGACCTGAATTGGGCCGCCATCGGGACTGATCTGTGCCGACGCAACGGAACCGATAGCGCCGGACATCAGCAGCATGGCGATCAAAAGTCGTCCCATCTGTTTCTCCTAACTCTCGCTGTCATCGGGATAAATTACAGTCACCACCCGACCTTTGAAGATGACGCTATCATCATCGTTGTTCAACTCATATGAATCAGAAGACACGTCACCTATTGGCCCCGTCCCGACCAGTGGCTGCATGCCTTCAACAAGTCCTGAACTAATAAGGACACGGGCGTGGGTTGAATTGAAGACGTAGCCTTCACTGTCCTTCACCAAAACATCCTCAAAGAGCTCCAGCGTCTCGCTTTCACGATCAAAGAGGCCTCTCGGAGCAAGAACTTCGCTCTCCTGCGCATCGATGAGCTTCGGATTCACCAGATCGACAAGGTTTGCATTCGACCGGCGGCGCTCAGCGCTGTCCGCCGTTATCGTATAGATCTGCCCGTCTGAATCACGGCCCGTGAATCGCGGATTCAGCATAACGACCATTTCTTCCGACTGTACGTTTGTTCCGGCTGCATTTGCCCGGACATAAGCATTGCCCGCGACAAATCCTACGAGCGTGCCGAATGTCATCGTTGCCGCTCCAACCAGTGACCACCGCACATATTTCACCGCGCGAGTCCGCTGGCGCGCCTGTTCCAGGGTGAGCTGGCGGCGCGGTGCCCAATGGTCCATTGCATGTGTTGTGTCGGCGGCCATCAGACCCTTCCAATACGATACTTTGGCACGAATAAGACATTAGGGTGCGTGCTGCAGTGTTGCCAGTGCTAAACACCGCTGATTCCCGCAATCCGCTCAGGAATGTGCGAAAATATCCGTGTCGTCCCAACCGGCGAGATCCAGGGCGGCGCGAACGGGCAAAAAATCAAAGCAGGCATTCGCCAGGTCAGTGCGACCCTCGCGCTCCAGCATGGCCTGAAGCCCCTCGCGAATAGCATGGAGATGAAGCACATCGGAGGCTGCGTATTGCAGCTGCGCGTCCGTAAGTTCTGCCGCGCCCCAGTCCGAGCTCTGCTGGGCCTTGGAAAGGTCCGCGGCTGCAACCTCGCGAGCCACATCTTTTAGGCCGTGACGGTCAGTATAGGTCCGAACAAGTTTCGAAGCGATCTTGGTGCACCAGATGGGAGCGCAATCTACCCCAAGCCAGCGCTTCATCATTGCAACATCAAAGCGGGCGAAGTGAAATATCTTCAGGATTGATGGATTCGACAGCAGTACCTTGAGGTTAGGGCAATCATAGGTCGCCCGATCGAGCTGCACCACATGCGCCTTGCCATCGCCTGACGACAGTTGGACAACGCAAAGGCCGTCGCGTTGGAGGTCTAGCCCCATAGCTTCCGTGTCGACAGCGACGACCTGGCCGAGATCCAGATCCGGTGGCAGATCACCCTTATAGAGCTTTATTCCATTCATGGGCACTCCGTTTCAGTCTTTCTGGCGCGATACAGCAGAATCTGCAAAAAATCGAGCGCGCCGAGACTTAGACCGGTCAGTGTAAACAGGAGATCAATCTAAGAATTGCCGCTTGCTTCACGCTGAGTGACGGCGTATCACGCGTTCCTCAAAGCATGGTCATATCGATGCTTTGCCTTGCGGGTATAGCATAATGGTAATGCAGTAGCCTTCCAAGCTATCGATCTCGGTTCGATTCCGTGTACCCGCTCCAGATTTTCCGCAACGTGCCTTTGCGCCTAAACGCGCGGGATCTCATGCCGGCTTGGCAAGAGGTTTAAGGTTTCCAGGGTGCGCTTCCCATGGCCCACATGCTCTCCAGCTTGTTCTTCTCTTGAAGCGTGTCCATGTTTTGCCAGAACCCTTTGTGATGAAATGAGCCTAGGCGCCCGGCTTGAACCACACGGTCAATGGGATCCTCCTCCCATACTGTGGCGTCACCGTCGATCAAGTCGAAGACCTCAGGTTCTACGACAAAGAACCCACCATTGATCAGCCCTCCCCCGTCGGCCGCCTTCTCCTTGAAGGCAACAACTCGCGTATTGTCTTCGTTCAGGCCGAGCGCGCCAAAGCGTCCTGGCTGCGTGACTGCGGTGAGCGTTACAAGACTATTGCTCTGTTCATGGAATGCGATCAGGTCATCGAAATTCAGATCTGTCACGCCGTCGCCATATGTCAGGAAAAACCGCTCTTCGCCGATGATTTCGCGAGCGCGCTTCACCCGGCCAGCCGTCATTGTATCGAGACCGGTATCAAGGACCGTAACGTTCCAGTCCTCCAGATCGGACTGGCTCCAGGAGATATGACCCGTGCTGGTGTTGATTGTGAAGTCTGAGTTCTGCAGATGATAGTTCAGAAAATAGTTGCGAATGTACTCTGCTTTATACCCGGCAAGAATAACGAAGTCTTTGTGGCCATATCTGGCGTAACAATGCATGATATGCCAAATGATCGGTTTGCCGCCCACCTCAACCATCGGCTTTGGTCGGACAGATGTTTCTTCCGATAACCTTGTCCCATATCCGCCCGCGAGAATGACGACTTTCATTGGTTTCCGATCCCTATGTACAAAAGCGAGGCCTTGTCTTCGAAAGGCCGGTCCCAACTATGAATTTTAGCCCCTATTTGCAATGCAGCTGGGCTACTATAAAATCCGTATTCGCCCGATATTGACAGCAAACTCCGTGCCACTTGCGCAGTGCCCGACCAGCCTAAACGGTGCTTCGTTTCAACAAATTTGCGTATGCTTCGATTTGCTTCAGACTCACGTCTTGCATATCTCTATCGTCCTTATACGCCTTATACCAGGAGACCGTCTCGGCAATACTCTCTTCGGTTGACCAAGACGGAGTCCAATTCAGTTCAATGCGCGCCTTTGAGCTGTCCAGTGCAAGACGTTGTGCCTCATGAAGAGGTGAGCCTTGCACATCAGTGTCGGGCTTTGACCAGTATTTTCCAAAGGCCTCGACGATCTCCATTGTTGTGATCGAGGTTTCGTCGATTGGACCGAAGTTCCAGCTGCCTGCTTTTGATGCATCGCCTTTGTACAGAGTCTCCGCCAACTGGATGTATCCATGACAAAGCGCGAGCACATGTTGCCAAGGGCGGGTTGCTGCCGGATTCCGAATAACAAGGGTACGGTCTGCGTCCAGGGCGCGAACGATGTCTGGAATCAGACGGTCCGCAGACCAGTCTCCTCCACCTATTATATTGCCACCCCGCGCGCTTGCACACAAAACGCGGTCAGGATCCAAAAGAGTATCGTTATAGCTTGCGATCACAAGCTCACATGCAGCCTTTGAGGCGCTGTATGGATCTTTGCCACCGAGCCGATCTGTTTCGCGGTAAGGATGTATCCATTCGCGATTGTGATACACCTTGTCTGTTGTCACGAAGACCGCTGCCTTGACACTCTGGGTCTGGCGAACCGACTCCATGACTTCGGCCGTTCCCATCACATTGCTTCGATAGTTTTCCAATGGATCTGCATAAGACTGACGAACAATGGGTTGCGCGGCCAGGTGGAATAGAACCTCCGGGCGCACTTGATCGAAGACCGGCTGGGTCACGCCTGAATATCCGATGTCTCCTATGAAGGAATTGTCTTCGTTCCAGATATCCAAAAGGTTGTGGAAATTAGGATTTGTGTTCGGTGCCTTGGAGAGCCCGTAAACTTCGGCACCCAGCTCTCTAAGCCACAGGGACAGCCAGGATCCGCAAAACCCTGTGTGTCCAGTTACGAGAACGCGGCGTCCTTGAAGATATTCGAACATTTTGAATTTACCCGGAAGGTATAAGACCTAAAGATACGCCTACGGAATACTTCGCGATGGCGCGATACAAGAATTCAGCTAACTGATATTGGAAACATTTCATCCTGCTCCTGACGGAGTTTGACCGCCAGACTATCCATCGGAAGATGCACGTCTGCATAGGAGATTGGGTTGTCCTTGGCGATGTCGGTTTTCAAGACGCAGCCCTCAGAGACGCCCATTGGCAATAGATCCTGTTTTCTCACCACATCATAGTTTTCGCAAACGCCATAGGCATGGAAACCCCCAATTCCATCGAGCGTTTGCCCCGCCTTCAAGTCTGTTTTCGCCAGCGTGATCACGTCAACTTCCGGGCCAGCTTTTGGCATGATGACTACATCGTTCAGCAAGCCTACCCGAGCAGCGCTGAGCGGAACTTCGAAAATCATAAGATGGTAAGGTACATAAAAACTGTAAAGCGGGCCTTTGCCCATCTTCCCGTAGTGCAGGTAGTGTTTTTGGATAGCGTCGTCGTCATTGGCTTCAGCAAACACATAAACACCCGGTCCTGGTTGGGCGCCAAGGGCGTATTCCACAATGCCGCCCAGCTCGCGCAGCTGGTCAACATCATACATGTCCAGCATCTCATCAATGTGGCCACGATGCTCGATCCCCAACATGCCTCGCTTAGCGACTTTCATTCCGGTTGCGTTGGCAACGATCGCCTGCTCGAATGACACTTTGGTTCCGTCAGCAAAGCTGGTGACCATTTGCACCGACTGGTTCCATTCCTTAGCGAAACCTGCCTGTGTTGCCGGTGTTCGATAGTGGTCCTGCAAGCCCTTTATGTTGCCGCAGACGCGCGGCGTCATCCCAATGCTCTCTACAAATCGATATAGGTTGAGCTCAACACCCGGTTGGTCACCATCACACCCTGTGATGGTGACCCCAGCTCTTCGCGCCCGATGATAAAGAAGGGGGCCGATTGTGCTATCCATTTCAGCGTTCATCAGAACAAGGGGAAGACCGTTTTCAATTGCGGCAACGGTAATCTTTGCGCCGTACTCCACATGACCCGTGGCCTCTATTCCGACTTCCACAAGGCCTGATTTGGCGAGGGCGACAGGATCTTGGACAAGGGGAATCTTGCCAGCTTCAATCGCGTTATCAATTTGCTTACTTGTCTCAACTTCGACCATTTGCTCATCGTCAACGCCGCACGCTGCCAGCATTTTTTTGGCGTTAACGATTGTGCGGTTACAGACGGCGGCGATCTTCATACCAGGCATGTGGCGAGCTATTTGATTAACGAAACCATAGCTCATTGCGCCAGCACCGAAAATTCCCACTCGTAGCGGGTCACTGGCCGCGGCTCGTTCGGCAAGTTTTGTGTCGACGATAATCATTTCAATTGTTCATCCCTTAGTTCGCCAACCAGTAACATATCAGTATGAAGGAAAGTGAGGCGTTATCGCCGGACATGCTGTATATCGACCTCTTAACCCGCTCATTCGCTAGAATTTCCCCGAAAATCAACCCTTGCCGATTTAACTCTCAAACCAATCGCACCTCTTGACGCCATGGCTCAATCGACATTTGCAAGACACGTGCAGTTTTGCGGTTCAGAAGCTCAACCGGCCTTTTTCTGAAAGCGCCGTTGTGATTATTCTGAGGTGTAAAATCAGCGTCAACCATCGCCCTTTGGCATCAGATTGGAGCTTCGACATGATATTTAAACAGATGCCGGTCGCCGGTGCGTATGAAGTTCTGCTGACCTCCCGAGGCGATGACAGAGGCTCATTTGCCCGGGCATTTTGTGACCGGGAAATGGCCGATCGCGGCATGCCAACATGCTTCGTTCAGCATAATTTGACACACAGTGTGCACAAAGGGACCCTCAGGGGAATGCACTATCAAATTGCTCCGCATGAAGAAGGAAAGTTCTTGCGCTGCATCCGTGGCCGGCTTTTCGATTTCATGGTTGATCTGCGGCGTGACAGCGAAACCTACCTAAAATGGTGCGGTGCCGAATTGTCCAGCGAAATGAAAAATGCGGTTTTCTCACCTCCGGGATGTGCCCATGCCTATTTGACCCTAGAAGACGATACTGAGGCCTTTTACATGACAACGGCTCATTACACTCCGGAGAGCGAGCGGGGTGTGCGGTGGGACGATCCGGCTTTTCGCGTTGAGCTCCCAATTGCACCGTCAGTCATTTCCCAGAAGGACGCCAGTTGGCCGGACTTCAAGGTATAGGTAGCTAAAGCGTCTTAAATGCTGGACTTTCAAACCCCGAGAGAACTGTGATATCTTTTAATCAGTGAACCGATTACCAGGGGTAGTCACCCCACCCTTTGCGCAGCCGGAAAAATATCAAAAACCTGTCCATCAAGACGGAAAAGACATCAGCTATTCCTGGTTTCTCGCCAATCTCGTTGAGATGGCGGGAGTGTATTTCCCAAACGTCAACATTTCGGGAGACAAATGCCGCCCTTAACAGGCGCCAGAGATAGTGGCGTCTGTACCTACGACGAAGAGCTGTATTCTCTTCAAATGGGAACACTTCATGCCCATAACGATGCAGGAACTCGTACCACTGAAACAAATGTAATCGCTTGGGCAAAACTTCTCTCGCCGTCACTGTGTCGTCGTGCAAACGCCTGACAGCTAAAGTCTCATGCACGATCCCCAGTTTGCAGTTGCAGAGCGAACGAAGGACAGCGTCTGTATCGAACGCACTAGCCGTCTCATCAAAAAACGGGGCATCATCGCTCAAAACGTCTGGCCGATACAGAAGATGCGGAGCGAGTAGGTTGCCGCGAAGCGTGAGAAACCTGCGGAGTGCCTCCCTTCCATCCAAGATGCCGATATCATCCGGCCAAACACTATTTTGAACACTATCTCCAGAGTTCACATCACAGGTCACAATGCCGATATCTTTGTCGCCACGTCCCGCAGTCACGCACTTTTCAATATAGTCCGGCGCGATCGTGTCGTCGGCACAGAGCAATCGAAACCACTCTGCATCTTCTGGAATCAACGCTACAGCTTTGTTCCAATTATCAATTTGTGGAAGCAGATTATCGTTTCTAATGACACGCACCGGAACTTGCGCGTCGGAGTATTCTCGGAGAATTTTTGGTGTTGCGTCGGTCGATGCGTTGTCGACAACCAGGTGAATGAGGTTGGGCCACGTCTGCGCCTGCACGCTGTCCATTGTTTCTCGCAGATATTTTTCACCATTGTAGACTGGCGTGACGACATAGGTGGTGTTGGTCACAGGTTGCCCTCGAACAAAAATTTTTGAAGTTGACCTTTACGATATAGCTTAGGCAGCAAAAATTATACCAATCACCGTTGGCCGTCTCGCAGTGGGCAGGGTGTCGCAATAGCCCGTTGCGGTTTTAGAAGACGTCTCGACTCTTGGATATAGCACGCCATTCGACCCCCTCGATCTGGTCCACCTGACCATGGTGCTTGAAAGGCATATCATGGACCTGGCGGAAGAGACGGTGGTAGTAGCCTAGGGTGCCCGCTGAAGATGATGCAATCTGGAGTTATGCAGGCTGACGTTGTCTTGTGGTCGCCTTCTTTCAGGGCCGACGATAATGACTACCTGGCTTTACGATCAACGGCTCTTCTGTAACAGACGGACGAGATTTTTTGCTAAGTTGGGTTAATCTCAGGCCATCAGCCGGTAAAGCCTTTCCAGACTTTTGACAGATCCCGTCCCAGCAGCTCCGAGAGACCATCGTTACGTCTTGAAAGATGCTCAGTGAGGTAGGCTCTGGTAGCGTCCCGCATGGCGGGTGGCCTCTCGGCTTTTAGAAAGATCGGGTTAATCTTATCAAACCAATGATGGTGAATCCTGTGACCGAGTCTCAGCGTCCAGCTATCTCTGCCGCCAAGATGACGACTATAGCGCTGGCGGACGATATGACTGCCGATCCGGTTAAGCAGTAGTTGGCCGGTCATGGAGGTTGGGTATCTCGTGCGGTTAAACCAAGACGCATCCGAATCGACTTCCATGCGAGGAGCCCCAATAAAGTCGGTGACGCTATCGACGACTTTCTGTTTGTTGGCTATCAAATCTTCGAAAAGGACGGTCTGGATCCGGTCTGGTCCGAGGATATCGAAGTAGGTTTTCAAGGGAGCTAGATAAGTCGATCCCAGAATAATAATCGGGTATCTTGTTATTGCGTCTTCAAACCCGCAAACGGCGCGGCCGGATTTCACCCAATGCCAGTATTGAGAGTATGCGCGAGCAACGGGGTCGCGCAGCATGAAGATGAGTCGCACCTGTGGCAGCAGAGCCTGTATTTGAAATGCTGCGGTTGCAGACAAAAGATAGGACGTGGAATCTTCACCCACAAAGGGCACATCGGCCAACGGCTCAAATTTAGCAGCGTATTGATCGAGCCGTGCTTTATTCTTTGGTCGATTGTCGTAGTAGCTAAGATCTTTTCCATCACGGAAAAAGAAGTCTGGATGAACAATAGGGTCATCCGTGCCGAAATAAAAGATCTCTTCTTCGGGCAGCGCGATTTCCTTATGCTGGTCGAGAATGAAGTGAAGGGACGTCGTCCCACATTTCGGAGCACCGCCAATGATAAAATCTGGATATCTAGGCATATTGATCGTCAACGCTCTCTGCGGGCTCGATTTTTCAATTGAGCGGTCTTGCATGTAATATACCAGATAAGGTCATTGCGCAGAGCGTTTTCGGCGCGAGATATAACTTTATCACCGAGCAAAATGCTGACGCTTTGCACGATCTGATATCGTGATGTGTAAAGTAGCGCTTCGCTCGGTGCGGGCTGATTATTGGTAAGCCCGGCAAGTTCACTGGCAATACTCGTCCGCCCGTCATTCAGAGCAGCATTTTTTAGCGCAACGACCCCGGCGAAATGCCATCTACGCACCATCGGAGCAGTCACTGTCTAAGTGGTGGGTCGAAACCGCCTTAGACCTTGATTAAGCAGCCTTATTAGCTTCGGCTCGGGGCCGTCCGGGCGGCCTGAAATGTGCCAAAGCGACAGTAGCGCGCATGCATAAACTGCTCCGCCGATCAGAAATACGCCGCCCAATCGACCGCCGACGTATAGAACGTCAGTACCAGATGGAACCCAGTTGCCGATCAGCAAATACACCCCCGACATGAAAAGCGCCGAACCAGCGGGTCTGGCAATTTCCCTTGCCTGTCGCAAAAAAGTGAGGTCGAGCGTATGGCGAACGATGGCGAAATCGACCAAGGTGAGGCCGAAAACCATTATCGCTTTGGCCAACAGAAGACCTTCAAGGCCGTGTCCAACAATCGCCAAAACCGCGGCTGGAACATAAACCGGGACAAAAAGAACATTCCGCAGAAAGAGAGTCCGTGTGCGCCCAAGTCCCATAAGTGCTGCCTGCATTGGCGTAAAGACAATACGGCTCATCATTGTCAGCGCCAGAAATTGAACGACGATAGCTGCGCCCTGCCATTGTGAACCCAGCACGACCAATACAAATGGTTCGGCAAACCACATCAGAGACAAAAGCCCCGGAACAAGCAGCGTTGCTATGAATCCCATCGAATGCAGGAATGCTCGCTGGAGGCGTTTTCTCTCCGACTGAATCGACGAAAAGGCGGCAAATAACGATCGTGAAATTGGCATGGCCACGACCTCGGAAACCCGCGCGCTAAACAAGTTACCAATTGAGTAGGTACCAAGGACAGCTGACCCGCGCAGGCGTCCCAACGCCATTGTATCGGTGAGTTGATAAATCTGGCTCATGATGGAAGACCCAGCCAACCAAATCGAATAACTAAATAATCTTCTGAATGAAGCGAGCGTGAAGCGAGGGCAGACGGGCCGCAGCACGTAAGAAAGCGCTACCTGGACAAAGGCCAACGCCACAATGGAAAAGACTAGGGCCCAGTAGTTTTTCAGTATTACGACAAAAACCGCTGCAGATACCAATGATGCAAATTTTGCAACGATTTCAATGAGGGCTTCCTTAGTGAAGTCCATCTCCCGCGCGAACGCATCGATTCTTGGATTTCGCAAACCTAACAAGGCGACATAGCCGCCAAGTGCCGCCGTCACCGGAGCAATGCGAACGTCATTCATAAAGTTTGCGAACGGCCACGCGAGAGAGATCAGAATTGCAGCGACCACAAGGCCGCGCAAAACTCCAACGGTGAAAGCTGTGTCGTAGTCTTCTTCTCGAATATCACGTAGGTGAATTACAGCCTGACTCACGGGCAGTTCTGCAAAAACTGACGCCAGCATGAGAACGCTCATTGCAGCAGCAAATACGCCATAATCATCAGGTAATATGAAGCGGGCGACGATGATCGTGCTGGCCAGACCGAATACCTGTCCACCTATTCGCGCTGCTGCGAGCCAGATGGCCCCGCCTACAACTTGCCGAGTAAGTGACACCTAAAGCTCCCTGCGAAATAACTCACACTCTGCAACAGATGTGCCGTCATTTGACTTGTGGTCGAACAGTCCGACGATCAAACAAGCATTATTTCAATAAGACTGAAATAGAGTGGCGCTGCTTAGTGCCCATAGCGCTCACGCTTCCGAATCTGCACAGCCATTTGAGAATCGTTATGCGGCGTAGCTAGAGGTGCATTGCTCTGCGTATCGATCAATTTGGATACTGCCGCTCTTAGGACAGTAAAATCAAACAACGCAGACAGATGGATTTGTATACAGTTACTCGACCGCGGACCCGTTTTGATGTGAGTGTGTTCTAGGCTGGTACCCTCATCGAATCGAACGTGACGAAACGTTTTTCAGCGGCGGCAATTTGCGTGTTAAGTCCCATAACTACTGCGCGCAAACCGTCGTCCAAGGTGACATCTGGACGGCCGCCGACGTGGACCATCTCTAGAAACTTCTGATGCTGGAAGAATGTGGAGCCATGGTGGTCGCCCGCCTCGGTTAAGGCATCCTCAAGTTCTATATCGAAAATCTCAGGACGCTTGGGATCACGAGGGCTCAACTCCAACTGGGGCTGAGGTGAAGGGCCAAGTCCCTTGGGCCAGAATCGCTGTGGTCCAGGAACGCGACATTCCATCATACCTGACGGACCGATGGCATGGATCTTTTCATTCCAGGTCGAGCCGTCAGCGAACATCGACAACTCAAGCAGTGCGCGAGCTCCATTTTCAAAATCAAAAATCGCATAGCCGCCATCCCAG
>JBCCIW010000023.1:0-22781 GCA_039028055.1 Pseudomonadota bacterium
AGCTTCGATCCACTTAGACTGTGCGCTCAGTTCAAGATCAGCCAGAAGACGCGGGCGATTGCGATAATTGTTGTTTGCGATCATAGAACGCAAGAACAGGCTATTCGCGCTCTGGAATTGGGGGCGAGCGATATCATTCAGGCACCAGTTGATCCGCAAGAACTAGTTGCACGGGTTATGACCCAGACGCGGCGCACCAGGTACATTGATGTGCTCCGCCGTCGCGTGGACCGGGGAATGGAGTTGTCCATAATTGATCCACTTACCGGGCTCTATAACCGCCGCTACATGATGAGTCAGATGTTCCAGCTGATGCAGCGAACGGCTCGCGGTGATAAGCCGACGTCGATCGTGGCTTTGGACATAGATCACTTCAAGCACGTCAATGATACCATGGGCCATGATGCTGGAGATCGGGTGCTGGTCGAATTTGCAGAACGCCTGAAGCGTAGCGTGAGACCAATGGATGTAGTCTGTCGCCAGGGCGGCGAAGAGTTCATTGTCATTATGCCTGAAACACCACTTGAGGCCGCCTGCGCGGTTGCCGAGAGGGTTCGCCATAGCGTCGCAGAAGATGGATTTGTGCTCGGCAATGACGGGGCTGAGATCGAGGTAACAGTCAGTGCAGGCGTCGCGACTGATACCACGGGGCGATCCAGCGCAGAGGACATTCTCCGCAAGGCGGATGACGCCCTATATGACGCAAAAAAGTCTGGGCGTAATCAGGTTAAGAGCCTCGCCGCATAGAGGTGTAGTCCTCGATCGGTCGACGAGATTACTTGATCTTACCTTCTTTGAACTCAACGTGTTTGCGGGCGATTGGATCGTATTTCCGCATAACAAGTTTCTCTGTAAGGTTTCTCGGATTCTTCTTTGTTACGTAGAAAAAGCCAGTGCCTGCCGTTGAATTCAGGCGAATTTTAATAGTGGCAGGTTTAGCCATGATACGTGTCCGCTCACAATTGAATAGAAGAACGAGGCTTAATGGCGATGCTTGGGGGCGAAGTCAAGCGTCGCTTGGCGTTGAACTGCCAGCGATCAGGCGGCTTGACCGTCTGAGGGTATTCTCTCTTGCGCTAGAGAATAAGTGATCGTTCGGTTGCGCCCGGAACGTTTCGCCAGATATAGGGCGCGATCGGCTCTTCGCACGGCATCGTCGAGGCTGCAGGATGCGGTCAGATCCGCGATACCGAAGCTCGCCGTTACCGTTACCACATCGTTGCCGTTCACAACTCGCAAGGCCTCAATTGCCCGGCGAAGACGTTCCGCAGCAATTTCAGCGTGGCTCGATGAAACTCCGTTGAGAAAGATTGCAAACTCTTCACCGCCCCAGCGAGCCAGATAGTCGAGGGGGTTCCTTAGCTCGGCCCAAGCCACTTCCGATACGGCTATCAGAACACGATCTCCCGCTTCATGACCGAACGTATCATTGATCTTCTTGAACCAGTCGAGATCAAACAGGATCAGAGCAGCTTTATCTCCTGTCCTTTCCATTCTGGACTGCTCAGCACTCACCGCGTTGCTGAAAGATCTGCGGTTCATTGTGCCCGTTAGCGCATCCGTAGAGGCTAGACCTTTAAGGGTGGCTTTCTGCGCCTCATAACGAGCTTCGCGGCGGTATTGGATGTACGCGGCTGGCATCGATAGACAAACAGATGCGCTCACCGCAAGCCCAATGATGACCCATCCATTGTGATGCAGATCTGCAGAAACAACGATGACTGAGAAAACTGTGGCCGAAAAGATTGCTGTCAAAGCGATGACGATCGGCACCTGAGCTGGATGCCGGTCAAAATGTTCCATAACGCCTTTGAATAAGCCACGCATGTCTTTGTATCGCAAAAACACGCTTCAATACCGTCTCCGCGATATATGAAATTTAATCGAATTTGGCCGCTGCGCCTGGAATTTTCCACGGAAGTGGTCGCTGAAAGACTACAAGCGCTCCATTTGATGGCCCGAGCCTGTCCACCGCAGAAAAGGCGGCCTCGGTTGGCTTCTGGGATTAGCCGCACGTTCAGACACTTCTCCAAGCATAAAGCGGGTTACGGACGGAAGATCGAGCGTCATCGCGTCATCTATTGAGATCCACTGCAGATCGGAGAGCTCTGCGCCGTCCACTGGCGGGCGATCGTCTATCAGTGCTTCGCGAGCATCCGCCATGAAAAAACGCGCATCGAAGCGTTTGGGACGGTAGGGCGGTGTTACGGCCCGTCCCACAAAGCGCAGACCTGATAAACTCGGCTGAGCACTCTGTCGGAAAAACTCATTCCAGTCGTGTGGTACTTTCGGAAATCCCGGGCAGGGCGCTCCAACGATCAAGCCGGTTTCCTCGAACGTCTCTCGAATGGCGGTTAGAGCAAATGCTCTGGGCTTCCGGCGGGCATGTTTGGAAAGCTGTTGTTCGCTACGCGGGTGAAGTTCGGTCGCCGAGGGTACCCGGCCGTCTGGAGCATCCACTCTACCACCAGGGAAGACATACTTATCGGGCATGAAAGTGTGACCACGAGATCGCTTGCCCATTAGCACTTCTGCGCCAGACTTTTCCGGGCGCACCAGTATAAGTGTGGCGGCATCTTTAGGGCGTGGCGAGCGTTGATCTTTGAGGATCACGTCGCCATCATCCTCCTTGTCATAGGCGGATTTGAACCCCGGCAAATCAGACGGTTTCTCGGTCGTCATCTGTTTGCCTTTCTCCGTTTGAATTTAGCCGCCTTGCCGCCTTTGCGTGGTGATCTCTCTTGAGGGGCTTTTTGACCCGCAGCTCGCTTCAGCGGTTTCGTTAGCATCTCAAGAAGCAGACCGCCCGTCAAAGGCGTTGCCTCTTCAAGCCGAACAGTCACTTCCTGTCCCATCACGTATCGACGGCCGGAACCGCGCGCGACAAGTGCCTGTACTCTTTCATCGTGGATCCAGTATTCGTCGGGCAGGCGAGACATTGGGACAAGTCCATCCGCGCCGGACTCACTAAGTCGAATGAAAAGTCCTGCCTTATTCAAGCCTGTAACGCGTCCCTCGAATTCCGCCCCGACCTTGTCCAACATAAAATGAGCGAGATAGCGGTCGGTCGCATCGCGCTCGGCAGCCATTGAACGGCGCTCCGTCGTAGAGAGATGCTCCGCTATCTCTTCCATACGAGCAATGGCAGAGTCGGAGAGACCGTCAGGCCCGAGACCCAGCGCTCGAATAAGTGCTCGATGAACGACTAGATCAGAGTATCTCCGAATAGGAGAGGTGAAATGAGCATATTTGGCGAGGTTAAGGCCGAAATGACCGATATTATCGGGTGAGTAAACGGCCTGTGCCTGAGAGCGAAGGACCATCTCTGTAATCACATCCTTCGATTCGCCATTCGAAGAATCTTCCAGAAGTCTATTGAAACGGCTGGTCTGAGGCTTCTCCCCACGCGGCCACTTGATGTTGAGTGTCTGTAGGAAGTCCGCCAATGCCAAGAGCTTCGCATCCGATGGCTGATCATGAATGCGATAGATAAGGGGAGTTTTCTTTTGCTCAAGCGTCTCCGCGGCACAGACATTCGCCTGGATCATAAACTCTTCGATCAATCGATGAGCATCGAAGCGTTCTCTCTGGGTTATCGCTTTCACGCGACCATCTTGGCCAAGCTCAACGCGTTTCTCCGGTAGATCCAGATCCAGTGGCTGTCGACGCTCTCTGGCCTCGCTAAGAGCGGCATAGGCTGCCCAGAGCGGACGAAGAACATTGTCAAGAATGGCGTCTCCCGCGCCGCCACCGCCATTAATGGCAGTCTGCGCTTCCGCGTAAGAGAGTTTCGCAGCGACGCGCATCATGCCTCGGAAGAAGCGATGTTTGCGTTTGGTGCCAGCTTTATCGAACTCAATCTCGACAGCAAAACAGGCGCGTGGCTCATTTTCTCTTAGGGAGCAGGCATCAGCGGACAACTCTTCCGGCAGCATCGGCACGACACGGTCCGGGAAGTAGGTGGAGTTGCCGCGCTTGATGGCCTCGCGGTCCAAGTCGGAGCCTTCGGTGACAAAGGCGGCAACATCGGCGATGGCGACGATCACCCGCCAGCCATTGTCCAACTGCTCAGCGTAAACCGCGTCGTCATGGTCGCGGGCGTCTGCCGGGTCGATGGTGATGAGGGGCGTCCGGGTGAGGTCTTCGCGTTTTACCTTTTGAGGCTCAGCGGTGCGCGCTGCCTCAAGCACGTCTTCCGGGAAGTCAGTCGGGATGCCATGGGCGTGAATTGCAAGAAGGCTAGCGGCCTTCGGATCGGAGGATTTCCCTATGATCTCTGTGATTTCCGCGAGCTTCGGACCGTAGGTTTTTCCTCGTGGGGCCGGCTTCATCTTTGCGACGACAAGGTCGCCATCTTCCGCAGCGCCAGTATCGCTCGCATTGATAACGATTTCCCGGCGGTCCTTTTTATCGGCCGGTTCAACGCGTCCACCGCCGTCGCGCATGGATGAGAAGAGGCCTGTCACGGTTCGCGTTTCACCCCGGCCCAACTTCTTGATGAGTTTTGCCTGCCAGCCGTCCCGGGTCTCGAAAATCGCGCAGAGGCTGCGGTCGCCGATGCCGGGCTCCGATTCGCGGCGTTTACCTTGAACACCGGCATAGACAATGTCCGGGCCAAAGGGGCCGTCGCGGCCATGCATGCGGCCAACGAGATCGCCGTGTTCATCGAGCTTTTCGAAGAGGATGACACCTTTCGGCGGGAGGCTGTCGGTCTGAGCCCATGCGCGCTTACCGGTCCTGCGAAGACGGCCTTCATCTTCCAGTTCTTTCAGGATTGCGCGCAAGGCCTGACGCTCACGGCCTTTTATCTTCAGGCCGCGTGCAATCTCCTGTTTGGTTGTTGCGCTGGGGTTTTCTTCCAGGAAATCCAGCACCGTCTGTCTGTCAGGGAAACTCATGCCCTGCCATATAGGGGGACTCGTGTCGAAAAGCTTGGTGTTTCTTCGGTAGCGATCGTTTACTCTTCCAAGCTGAGCCGCATTTCCGTTAGATAGGGCTGGAATCCAGCCTTCTCATAGGCTCGCATCGCCGCATCATTTGACGGGTAAACAGTCAGGTGCACCTCGGGCAGGCCGTTCGTTCTCGCCCAGTCGAACAGGTGATCGAGGATCAGTCGGTTGATGCCTTTACCCCTGTGTTCCGGCGCAACATATAGAAAACCGATATATGCTTGGTAATCGGGGCTGACATAGGGCTTCGAGCGCCGCTTCTGAGCATAACCGGAAGCGACCAAATGGCCATCCAACTCCGCCACCGCAACGTCTGCATCTTTCGATCGGATCAATGCCTCTAGATCATAATAACTAATTGGCTCAGGTTTAAGGGTCGGATCCATTGGCCTTTCGGCCAATACAATACCTTGCTCGAACGCCTTAAGCGTCGGCAGCTCATCCAATGTTGCGGATCGGATAGAGATCATCATCGATCGTTTCTAGCGACAGTGAGCCGGATTGGAAACGCTCAGAATTTGCGCGTCAGAAAGAGTCTCAGATCTACATCCGCTGTGGCGTCAGTGAGGCCGAAAAGACTGCTCGCTTCAAAACTCCATTTCTCGCCAATTGGGCCAGAAACCGCAGGGCCGATAGAGTGGTTCTGGTCGTTAAGGTCCTGAAAGTCAGACGTTGTGCCCCAGAAATTGAACACCTGAATCTGAAACGTGTAGCCAGGATCAGTCCTGTAGTTCAGACCGAAGCGGCTTTGCAGAAAAAGCCCATCCTGGCGATTGTCGCCGATCTGAAAACCACCCTGGGCGATACCCCGCACGAAGAAGCGCTCCGATAGGAGGACATCGCTTGTCCAGTTGAGCGCGATCAAATCAGGTCGATCGTCAGCGATCTGCAAGTCGAGGCGGAGAGCCGAATCCCAACCTCGATCCTCATCTTCCGCGAACTGCCATTGGGCTTCGAACTGAACGAGATCGTAGTCGAAATCCGACGTACTGGTGTCGGCGCCCTGTATGACACCGCGCAATCGAATGCTGTCGGAGATTGTCTGCTGATAGTGAAATCGCGAGGTGAACCGGTCTGGCCGACCATCGCTTGCCGGTGCGAAGATGAAACGTACTTCAGCTGCTTTGGAGTTCGGAGTTACTTCCGGTCCGAAAACGCCGCCTGCGTTTTGTGCAAAAGCCACCGGTGAAAACAGCAGCGCTACCGCAAGCCGTCGGACCCAGTTAAGCGCAATCACCCCTTAGTCTTTCGCGGCAGTGGTTTTCTTAGCGGTAGACTTCTTTTTGGCGGGAGCTTTTTTCTTCTTTGCACCTTTTTTGGCAGCCTTTTCAGCAATCAATTCAAGCGCCTGATCAACATTGACGTCAGAGGGATCCCACTCCTTAGGGAGTGTTGCATTGATTTTACCGTGCTTCACATAGGGGCCATATCGACCCTCAAGCACCTGAATAGGTCCGCCTTCGCTTGGATGTTCACCTAGATCCTTCAGGACTTTGGCGGTAGATGCACCTCGCCCGCGAGGGTTCGCCCGCTTCTCCGCAATCAAGGTCACTGCTCGATTCAGACCAACATCAAAGAGCTCGTTGAAATCAGAAAGGTTCGCGTAGGTTTTCTGGTGCTGAACATAAGGACCGTAGCGACCGAGATTCGCGAGGATCGGTTCGCCATCTTCCGGATGCGCGCCAACCGTTCGCGGCAGCGAGAGTAGCTTGGCTGCGAGTTCAGCTCCCACAGATTTTGGATCAACGCCCTTGGGAATGGAGGACCGTTTTGGTTTTTCCTCGCCATCCTTGGTCATCTCAACATACGGGCCAAACCGCCCGGATTTGAGGAACATGGGGACGCCGGCGTCCGGATGAATTCCGAGCTCCTCGCCGTCAGGATTGATGACGCTATCGTCATCGGATGTGGCTGAAAATGAGCGCGTGAATTTACAGTCGGGATACTTCCCGCACCCAACAAACGCTCCTCCACGGCCAAGCTTCAGGGATAACTCGCCGTCATCACAGGCCGGGCAGGAGCGCGGGTTCTCTTTTTTGTTGCCATCTCCATCTACGGCTGGAAAGACATAAGTACCCAGAGTTTCGTTTAGAGCATCCAATACTTGCGATACTCGAAGGTCCTTCGTCTCGCCCACGTGTGATTCAAACCGCGTCCAGAACTCCCTGAGGAAGGCTTTCCATTCGAGTTTACCGTCCGAGATAATATCGAGCTTTTCTTCGAGGTCCGCCGTAAAGTCATACTCCACATACCGGGCGAAGAAGTTCTCTAGAAAAGCTGTTACCAGGCGCCCTTTGTCTTCGGGGATCAAGCGTTTCTTGTCGATCCGGACATATTCCCGATCTTCAAGTGTAGAGAGTGTTGATGCGTATGTTGATGGTCGCCCAATACCAAGTTCTTCCAGACGCTTCACCAGCGAAGCTTCTGAATAGCGGGGGGGCGGCTCAGTAAAATGTTGGGTGCTTGTTGCCTCAATCAGATCACTGTGCTGCCCCTCGGCAAGTTTCGGCAACCGTGCTTCTTCATTTTCATCCTCAGCATCATCGCGTCCCTCGGTATAAAGCCTGAAGAAACCGTCAAACATGACCACTTGGCCTGTCGCTCTCAAGGTTGCGCGCTTATCACCAGATGACAAATCGACTGTGGTGCGCTCCAATCTCGCATCTTCCATTTGAGACGCGACAGCTCGCCGCCAGACGAGAGTGTACAGCTTCTTAAGGTCGCCGTCGCTCTCGTGATATTTGTCGGGGTGCAGAGAGAAATCGGTGGGTCTGATGGCTTCGTGAGCTTCCTGGGCGTTCTTCGCCTTCGATGAGTACCGCCGCGTTTTTTCTGGTAGATATTGTGCGCCATACAATGACTGAATTGCAGATCGCGCTGAAACATACGCTTCTTCGGCCATGTTCACGCCGTCGGTCCGCATATAGGTAATGCGCCCCGCTTCGTACAATTTCTGAGCAGCTTGCATCGTTCGCTTAGCCATAAAGCCGAGCTTGCGGGATGCTTCTTGCTGCAACGTAGATGTAATGAACGGCGGTGGAGGTCGGCGCTTAACCGGTTTCGCCTCGACACTTGCAACAGTGTAGCCGCCTGACTTCACAGCAGCGAGGGCTTCGTTTGCAGCACGCTCATTTGGCAGGTCGAATTTTTTCAGGGGCTTCCCGTCAAGCGAATACAGCCGGGTTTCGAAGTCGGAACCATCTGGTGCCCGAAGCATAGCTTTGATGCTCCAGTATTCCTCAGGTTTGAAGGTCTCGATTTCGAGTTCCCTTTGGCAGATAATCCGCAGCGCAACAGACTGAACACGGCCTGCTGATCGAGAGCCGGGCAGTTTGCGCCAAAGCACAGGGGACAGATTGAATCCAACGAGATAGTCCAGTGCACGACGGGCGAGATAGGCGTCCACAAGTTCGGTGTCTATGTCTCGCGGACTATCCATCGCTTGGGTTACCGCGCTCTTCGTAATCGCATTAAAGACCACGCGCTCTATATTTACGTCTTTAAGAACCCGACGATTCTTCAGCGCTTCAAGCAAGTGCCACGAAATAGCCTCGCCCTCGCGGTCAGGGTCCGTCGCGAGGACGAGTTTCTCAGCGCCCTTAACGGCCTCCGCAATTTCCCGGATACGCGCAGTGGATTTGGAATCCGCCTGCCATATCATGGCAAAATCGTTGTCCGGATCGACCGAACCATCCTTCGATGGAAGATCCCGGATATGACCATAAGAAGCGAGAACCTTATAATCTGAACCGAGATATTTGTTGATCGTTTTGGCCTTGGCAGGAGACTCGACGACGACAACTTTCATGGGGAGGACCTTTCGCGGGCCGGAAAGTGGTGTCTCGACTGTTCCCTGTCAAGCAAGCTGTCAGCCATCTTCCTTGTAGGCGACGATCGCAAGGCAGGAGAAAATCGCAAACAAAGGCGGTGTCCATGCAACGATGAATGGGGGCGCGAGGCCGATGGCTCCAAGTCCTGATGCAAGACGGCTTGTGAGAAAAAGACCAAGTGCTCCAAAAACTGCGACCGCAATCAAGGGAGCGTTGCCGCCAAGACGAGCGAGTCGCAAGCAGGCGAGTGCACCAATGAGTGACATAGCCACAAAGAGAGCAGGAGCTGCGATGAGCGAGTGCCACCTTACAAGGTATCTCGATGTGTTGAGACCGGCGATCTGGGTATCTTCAATATGTTGCCGCAAGCGCCAGAAGCCGATTGTTTGCGGGGCCGCAAAACGATTGATCAGGGCGTCTTGCTCAAGGTCAGTAGGAAGAGCGAGCGTATCGAATTTTCTAGGTGGCTGACCCGGGACATTTTCTGTGAGCAATTCAAGTTGCCAAAACCCGTCCCGAAGTTGTGCGGTTTGTGCATCAATTCGACGAAGAAACACCATAGGTTCGGCGGGTTGGGCCAGGTCTCGCTGCTGCTCTATGAACTTTACGTCCTGGAACGACGTACCTGTTTCATCGACGCTCTCAGCCTGGATAATGGTTTCTGAGTTATCATCACCAAGGCGCAACCAGATTCCAGTGTCGAATACTGTCAGATTAGGGGTCTGCCGATTGAGCAGCTCTGCCCGGTGTGTTTCGAAAGCATCTTTTGCGCGCGCACCCAAGGGCGAGAGAGCAGCCGTTGCGATGATGCCAACCCCCAATGCCAGAAATGCGGGGGGAAGAAGAAATCTCCATGCAGATACGCCGCTGGCACGGATTACAGGCAGCTCGGCGTTACGGCTCAACTTCCTGAATGTCAGCATCGTCGACACCAGAATTGCGAATGGAAGAGTTTGCTCAATTAACTCCGGCAACTTCAGGCTTGAGAGGTATAAAGCACCGAGAATGGTGAGATCTGTCCGCGTTCCCACAGTTCTAAGTTGCTCGATCAGATCAACAACGACAACTGCAGACATTATTATAACCAGGACAATACTCAGTGAGGTTACGCATTCGCGAAAAATATAGCGCCCGATACGACCAAACCCGATCATGCTGTAGCGAGATCCAACGTATCCAAATTAGAAGCGGCCACCCGGAAATGCAGACGCACCATCAGGCCGATAACACCAATCGGGATAAACCATTGAAGAGCATTGGCGAGCACTGTTTCAATTGACAATGAATGCGCAACCAAGTGAGAGAACAAGAGTCCTAATGCGCCAATCCCCATAAGACCTATGCGTTTGAGATAGCCGGACTTTTGATAATCGCCGCCAAGAACTGCTGATATGGCCAGCAGCGCCATAGCGACGCACAAGAGCGGAGTAGTCAGTCGGTAGTGAGCCTCAGCGAGAAAACGACTGTCGTTCGATGCCTCGTAATGATTAGAATTGTCGATGTTTACGAGTTCGTTGAGATAGCGGTCGGAAGCCTTGTAGTAGATCTCGGAATCTTCCTGGGCGAACGGTGCGAGATCAAAGACGTACTGGTCAAATTTGAGAATAGATAGACTATTGTCCTCTTCTACCTGGTGGATCTCGCCGTCTTGCATAATCAGAACGGGCTTTTCATCGATCTGAGTTACTCGACCCGTCGTAGCCAGGTAGTCAGCTGGCTCAACACCCTGATCAGAAATGAAGAGCCCTGTAAGTACGCCGCCAAGATTGTCGCGCGTATAAATAGTCAGACTTGAGCCCGCGTCTGAGAACTCTCCTGGCCGGAGCAGCGTGGTCGCTAAATCCAGCTTTGCGTTGTGTAATGTATCTCGCATCTCTCGCTGGCTTAGAGGTTGGATCCATAGGTTTACAACCAGCTGGACGACAGCAACCACGGCAGCAAGCCGAAGCACTGGTGACGCGACCTGCCAGGCCGTCATCCCTGATGCTTGAGCAACAACAATCTCGGAATCTCGATGTATGCGGTTGATTGACCAGACGCATGCCACAAAGAGCCCGAGCGGCACGAGCAATGCAAAGATCTTTGGTGAGCCAAGAAAAACGACCTTCATATAAATGGCGGCTGACTGACCATTCTCTAAAATCAGATCGCTCTGACTCAGCCCCTGGGTCAGCAGTGCCATGATAATGAGCCCAGACATGATGATTATCAGTGCTCTTAGGCTATCGCCAAAAATATATCGCTGAAGCTTTGTCATGTATGTCTCGTGGCAGGCGATTTAGGTTCCCTTTTCCCCTAGCGGCTGATAGCGAGTTGCGCAAAGCCGAGACAGGGCTAGTTTGCCGATAACTGGAGTTAGAGCATGAAAATAAAGTTTGCAGATACCGCTTCTACAGACATAGCAGCGTTTATTGTGGACGACGGAGGCAAACTCCCTGAGGCAGCCGCAGCTTTAGATGACGAAACCGGCGGGCTTTTGACCGTGGCGTTGAAGGGCGGGCGCTTCTCCGGAAAAGCTGGCCAGCAAATATCGGTCGTATTGCCAGCAGATGCATCGGCAAGCCGCTGCTTACTCGTAGGGGGCGGATCACCCGATGCTCGAGATTCGTTATCGTACCAGAAATTGGGAGCGGAAATTTTCAAAAGTCAGGCAATGTCCGGTTTCAAGTCACTGGCTATCTATCTAGATAGCTCAGATGGAGCAGCAAATACTGCTGCCGGAGCTCGGCTCGCCGCTTATCGGTACGACGAATTCTTCACCAAGCTTAAGGATGACGCCAAACCCAGCGTGAGCGCGATCACTATCGTCACCGAGGAAGTGAAAGACGCCCGGTCAGCATTCAAGCCGCTCAGCGCGGAGGTGGACGGAACCTACTTCGCAAGAGATCTCGTCAATGCACCACCGAGCCATCTCTATCCAGCGACTTTTGCCAAAGAACTCAAGAAACTGGAAGATCTCGGCGTAGAGGTTGAGATCCTCGGCGAGAAAGAGATGAAGTCGCTTGGCATGGGATCTTTGCTGGGCGTGGGGCAGGGGTCGGTCAAGGAATCAAAGCTTGGCATCATGCGGTGGAAAGGGGGCAAGACTGGCGACAAGCCTGTCGCCCTGGTTGGGAAGGGAGTGTGCTTCGATACGGGTGGCATTTCGTTGAAACCAGGAGCCGGCATGGAGGACATGCGAGGCGACATGGGCGGCGCGGCTGCGGTTGCGGGTACAATGAAAGCTGTGGCCACGCGGAAAGCGAAAGCCAACGTCGTTGGCCTTGTCGGCCTGGTAGAGAATATGCCGGATGGAGATGCGATTCGTCCGGGAGATATTCTTCATTCGGCGTCCGGCCAAACAATCGAGGTTCAGAATACCGATGCCGAAGGGCGTCTCGTTCTGGCCGATGTGCTCTGGTACACACAGGCGCATGAAAAGCCACGTTGCATCGTAGATCTTGCAACGCTGACAGGCGCAATCCTGATCTCGCTTGGCCATTCTTATGCTGGCCTGTTTTCGTCAGACGATAATATGGCGGAACAGCTCAGCGCGGCGGGTCAGGCTTCGGGCGAACGTGTTTGGCGACTTCCCATGGGACCCGAATATGATCGCATGCTGAAGTCCAAATTTGCTGACATGCGAAACATTGGAGGTCGCCTGGCAGGCTCGATTACTGCTGCCCAATTCCTCAAGCGATTCGTAGATGAGGGAATGCCGTGGACGCATCTCGATATTGCAGGAGTTGCCTGGGTAAACGGCGACAAGCCTGCAACGGATCCGAGTTGGGCTTCTGGCTTTGGGCCCCGTTTGCTGAGTCGGTGGATTGCGGACAATTACGAGTCATAGGGTGCCGGAATCCGACCGTCCTGAATGGTGGTTCTATCATTTGGAACGCACCACTCTCGAACAGGCCGTAGGTCCATTGCTTGAGAAGTGCCTGGAGCGGGGATGGCGGGTGCTGGCAGTGAGTGAGCGACCCGAGCGTCGCGCAGCGCTTGATGAAGCGTTATGGACGTATACTGACGGCAGTTTCTTGCCCCATGGTCGCGCAGAAGCAGAGGGATTAGATCCGTCCGATCAGCCCGTTTTGATCTCTGAAAAACCCGAGAACATCAATGGATCGTCAGCTTGTCTGCTTATGGATGGTGTCGACCTGCCTGTCGACGCTGCCTTCGAAAGGTGCATGGTGATGTTTGACGGCGGAGATAAGTCCACGCGGGATCTCGCTCGCCAACAGTTCAAGGTGGCCAAGGATGCTGGCCAGACGGTGCGATACTTCCAGCAGACCGGACGCGGAGGATGGAAAGAGGCTGGTAAGCAATAGGCGGTTGCCGATTGCCACTGACACCGCTATACGCCGCGCCAAAGATAATCCCGATAATCCACAGGACATCCCCATGGCCACTCAGCGCACATTCTCAATCATCAAGCCAGACGCCACAGAACGCAATCTTACTGGAGCAATCAACAAGGTCATTGAAGAGGGTGGGCTCCGTATCGTGGCCCAGCGCCGCATACATATGACCAAGGCGCAGGCTGAACGTTTCTACGACATCCACAAGGAACGCCCATTCTTCGGAGAGTTGGTGACTTTCATGACGTCCGCTCCCGTTGTGGTTCAGGTGCTCGAGGGTGAAGACGCCGTCGCGCGATATCGCGATGTGATGGGAGCGACAAATCCTGAAGAGGCGGCCGATGGTACGATCCGCAAGCTATTTGCAAAGTCTATCGGAGAAAACTCAGCGCATGGATCTGATAGCGTCGAGAACGCTGCATTGGAAATTGCGCAGTTCTTCTCGGAAGCTGATATTGTCGGGTAAGAACGCAGTCATTCAACTAATTTGCTTCGCTACCTCAACCTTTCTTTAGCCAACGAGATGTAGCCTACCTGAGGTTTTCGTAGGGTACACCGCAAATGCATCGTCTGGTTTATATCAGCACGGCAAAATGGCTTTTCGACGCTCGAGAGCTCGAAGACCTCCTGATCAATGCAAAGCGAAACAATCTGCGCGACAATGTAACGGGCATGCTAATCTATCACGATGGCTGTTTCTTCCAGGTTCTAGAGGGCCCAGAAAAAGCTGTTCGGGATTGCTTCCAGCGGATCTCAAAGGACTTGCGTCACTCGGGAACAATTGTTCTGCTTGATGAGCCTGCGGCCTCTCGTCAGTTCGGCGGATGGCAGATGGCCTGTCGTACATTCAGCGGACTGACGCCGTTACAGAAACGCCAGTTCATTGATCTGAATATGTTGGCAGATGCGGTCTCCAAGGGCCTCACCATGCAAGACGCTCCCAAAACCAAGGCTGTTTTGTTGGCATTCCTGTCGGCATTCAGAGATTTGGACGTTCAGGCCGCTTAAGAATCAGCAAGCGCATAGCAGGCTTTCGCGAGTGCTTTCGGATAAAGATCGTGCTCAATCGGTAATAGACGAGATGACAGGCTAGCCGGCGTATCCCCAGGTTGAATTTGTATTCTTGCCTGATCAATAACGTCTCCGGAATCCACGCCTTCAGTCACCCAGTGAACACTGCAGCCATGTTCCGCGTCTCCCGCGTCGATTGCGCGTGCATGGGTGTCGAGCCCTGGATATTTTGGAAGCAGTGAAGGGTGAATGTTGACCATACGTCCCTCCCATCGACTCACAAACCAGGGCGTAAGGATCCGCATAAAACCCGCCAGAGCGATCATCTCTATGCTGGCCCTGTTTAAGGCCTCGTCCAGCACCTGCTCGTAAGCCTGTCTGTCGGCCCCATATCTCTTATGATCGACGACGACCGCTGGAATTCCTCTGGCTTCAGCAACATGTAGTCCCGCTGCGTCTGGCTTGTTCGATAGAACAAGTACTGGGTCCGCAGGATAGTTCTTCGCTTTCGCAGCTTCGAGGATTGCCTCCATGTTGGAGCCGCGCCCAGAAATCATGATTGCAAGTCGAAGGCGATTCACAGTTCGGCAAGCTCACCAATAACAATACCGGTCTCGCCCTGTTCTGACAGAAGCGCTAGTGCGTCCCTTTCCCGATCCTTCGGAACAGCTGCGATCATGCCTATACCCATGTTGAAGGTTCGGCGCATTTCGGGTGTTTCGATGTTTCCAGTACTCTGAATCCAATCAAAGACAGCGGGCGTTTGCCAGGCGGTATAGTCGATTTGTGGAGATAGATGCTGCGGACACATGCGCGGTGTATTTTCAATCAAACCGCCGCCAGTGATATGGGCAAGTCCGGTCGCAACACGCTCGCTGATCAACGGTAGGCAAGCTGAACTGTATAGCCGCGTAGGCGTAAGCAATGCCTCCCCTAGAGATTGGCCGCTGTCGAAGGGGGCGTTGTCCGCAAATGTAAGGGCAGATCTATCCACGCAGGCACGGATTAGAGAATAACCGTTAGAGTGTGGGCCAGATGAAGATAAGCCGATCAGCCGGTCGCCAGCCTGCATGCGACTATGATCTGGCAACATGGCGTCGCGCTCAACAGCTCCAACCACAAAGCCTGCAAGGTCGTAATGCCCCGCAGGGTACATGCCGGGCATCTCAGCTGTCTCGCCTCCTAACAACGCGCAGCCAGACAGCCGGCATCCCTCTGCAATTCCAGCGACAACTGTTGCAGCCACATCCGGTTCAAGCTCACCCGTCGCAAAGTAATCCAGAAAGAACAAAGGCTCAGCGCCTTGCGCGAGCACGTCATTGGCGCACATTGCCACCAGATCAATCCCGACGGTATCATGTTTGCCAGTTTCGAAGGCGAGCATCAGTTTCGTACCCACGCCATCCGTGCCGGAAACAAGCACTGGGTCGCGCCAGCCCTCGGCCTTCAGGTCGAACAGCCCGCCAAAACCTCCGATGCCGCCCATGACGCCTGTTCTGGAGGTTGCAGCGGCCAGGGGCCTGATGGCGTCGACCAGAGCATCCCCCGCCTCGATATCGACACCTGAATCCCTGTAGGAAAGGGGCTTATGATTGGAAATGGTCATGACACGCCGTTTACATGTGGATGACTGGACGGGCTAGTCAGTAAGGTGGTTTCGAGGCCCGTAGCAGCCTGCTACAACCAGTCTCGTACTTGGAGAAATACCGATGATTCGACCGCTTATTATAGCCATAACCGTATCCATTTTCTCAATGGTGACGGCGAAGGCCGACACGAGAAGCCTGTACACGGTTACGGACATTTCAGTAGATGAAACCGCAGATGATGTGATCGAAGCCCAGCAGAATGCATTCGCATTAGCCCGGCGTATCGGAGCTGAGCGGATGATAGAGCGAATCACATTGGCCGAGGATCGGCTGGAGTTTGAAGGTATTCCAATAGACCAGATGGTGGCGGACCAATTGTCAGCAGCTGTTGATGTTCAGGAGGAAACGCGTGGAGGCGGTCGGTACATAGCGAACCTTTCTGCAGTGCTCAATCCGCTCAATGTTCGAGCATATCTTCGTGAACTCAATGTGCCATTTATTGACACACAGGCACCCACTGGATTGCTGGTTCCAATCGCAAGGGATCGTTTGATCGGCGAGTGGCAACTGGCATGGGGGGAGCGGAATGATGGAGCTCTTGCCCCTTGGGTCACGGGAACTCTCCCATACCGACGCGGCGCGACCTGGTCAGACATCCAGGGAGAGGTTGGTAGTGCTCGTGCACGACGCGGCATAGTTGCCGAGCTGAGTGGAGCACAAGGTGCCTACGCCGCCTCTATTTCAATATTGACTGCGAGTGGTTCTGTTCCGGTCGGGACAACAAGGAGAGTTTCCACAATGGAAGCGGCGGTGTCAGAGGCGTCAGCCTTGCTGGATGAGACCTGGAAGCGCCAGTCGATCATCAGATCAGGCACTCGCACACTGTCTGAAGCGACGGTGCTGTACACATCGCTACCCGAATGGAACAGCTTGAGGAGCGCGCTTGCCAGATCGCCATTAGTCTCCGATTTTCAGATAAAGGCGATCTCATCCGACGGTGCGGTTGTGAATTTTGCATTTGCCGGTGATGAAGACCGTTTGCAAATCGATTTGCGGCAACGGGGCGTGGAACTGGATCCTGATCCTGCAGGCTGGGTCATGACATCCGCAGTGACCGCGATACCTCAATTCGAATAACTGCCGCTCAAAGAAGTTTGGATATCGCGGCACCAAAGACTTATGCCCTATTTTCCTTAAGCGGCTATGCACATGGATAAGCCAAAGCAGCTTCGGCTTGAATTCCCTGAACGTCCCCCGAAGCGCGATGATCTGATTGTTACGGATTGCAACAAAGCCGCTGCATCTGCTGCATTTGCATGGCAGGAGTGGCCGTCAAACCTGCTATGTATATTCGGACCGCCATCGTGTGGACTTAGCCTGCTTTCCAAAATTTGGGCGTCGGATGCGAATGCGGTGCGGATGACCAATTCATTTGTGGATTCAGCCGATACCATTGCTATCAGAGCGTTCGCTGAACAAAACGGTGTGATTGATCGCGCCGACGCAATTACGGATGAAGAAAGCCTCTTGGCGGCCATAAATTTCTCAATGGAGAACGGCAGGCGGTTGCTACTGACATCAAGAACTCAGCCGGCAAGCTGGCGCTTTGAATCTGCAGATTTGAGATCACGCTTAGCGAATATCACCGCCATTGCGATAGAGCCTCCAGATGATGAAATGGTGCTGAAAAGACTGGTTTCTGCCTGTCAGCAACGCTTCATCCGACTAAACGCGGAGGAGGCCAACTACATAATGTTGCGAATCGAAAAATCTTACGTGGCGATTGAGGATTACGTTCAGCGGCTTGAGCGGGCAGCGACGGCTGCTGGTCGCGCGCCCAGTGTTCATTTGGCAAGGAGTGTGCTTGAAGAGGGCGCTGATACGCGTAAACTCTTCCACGACTTGTAGGTCCAGCACATCGATGACTGAAAAAGCGATCCTATCTCAGTCACCAGAGCGTTTTTTTAACCGCGAATTATCCTGGTTGAATTTCAACGCCCGAGTTCTCGAAGAAGCTGCAAACAAAGATCACCCCATACTCGAGCGTTTGAGATTCCTGTCGATATCGGCAAACAATCTCGATGAGTTTTACATGGTGCGATATGCTGGATTGCGTGAACAGAAACGCGCAGGGATCAAAACTACCAGCCAGGATGGACTGTCGCCTGAGGAGCAAATCGAAAAGATTGAAGCCTTGGCCGAGTCGCTTATGCGCGAGCAGCAAGTCTGTTTGAAAGCGATCCGCCAGTCGCTTAGCGACGAAGGCGTAAAACTCATAAAGCCTGAAAAGCTTCGCAAATCAGACCTTGTATGGCTGGAAAAAACCTTCGATGAGTCGATTCTGCCAATCCTTACGCCCTGGGCTGTCGATCCGGCTCAACCATTTCCGTTCTTGCCTAATCGTGGTTTCGCCCTGGCCTTGGCACTGAAGTCCGAAAACGACAAGGAGACGGAAACAGCGCTTATCTCCCTGCCTTCATTTGCAAAACGATTTATCAGGCTACCGGACAAGTCTCCGGGGGGTATCCGATATATTGCACTGGAACGTGTTATCCCTCTGTTCTTAGACAGACTGTATCCAGGCTTCAAAGAAGTCGGCCGCTGTCTGTTCCGTATACTGAGAGATTCAGATATTGAGATCGATGACGAGGCAGAAGACCTCATAAGAGAGTTCGAAATCCTGCTCAAGCAGCGGCGCCGTGGACGGATAATCCGCATTCAGATAAATGACGATGCGCCACAGGATTTACGGGAGTTTATTCTCCGGGAGATTGAAGCTGAGCCAAACGATGTTGTGTCGATCGATGGCATGATCGGTCTGGCGCAGCTGAGTGAATTGATTACGTCGGAACGAAGAGACCTTCAATTCCCTGTCTACGAACCCCGGTACCCTGAGCGAATTCGCGAACATGGTGGAGACTGCTTCGCGGCTGTACGGAAAAAAGACATCCTCGTTCATCATCCTTATGAGTCATTCGATGTCGTTGCTGAGTTTCTTCGGCAGGCTGCTGAAGATCCCGACGTCGTGGCGATCAAGCAGACACTATACAGGACAGTCGTCAACTCTCCGATTGTAAACGCGCTGATCGAAGCTGCTGAAGCTGGTAAGGCTGTCACAGCACTCGTCGAGATCAAGGCCCGTTTCGATGAGGAGACGAACTTGCGCCTGGCTCGTGACCTTGAGCGCGCCGGTGTTCAGGTTGTTTATGGATTTATTGATTATAAGACCCACGCCAAAGTAAGTCTGGTTATCCGCCGCGAAGACGGCGAGTTGCGCTCATACACCCATTTCGGCACCGGAAATTACCACCCCATCACAGCCAGGATCTACACGGATCTTTCCCTCTTTACCGCCGACCCCGCCTTGGGCCGTGATGCAGGGCGTTTGTTCAATTATGTAACGGCGTATCGCGAGCCACCAGACCGGGATCCTGGTCTTGAGAAACTTATCATGTCGCCCGTGACCCTCGCTCCATCACTATTGGAGATGATTGAGAACGAGGAAAGGAATGCGAAAGCAGGAAAGCCTTCGGGGATTTGGGCAAAAATGAACTCCCTCGTCGATGGGGAACAGATTGATGCGCTCTATTCGGCAAGTCAGGCGGGCGTTCCCATTCGCCTTGTTGTGCGAGGAATTTGCTGCTTGCGCCCTGGCATAAAGGGGCTCTCCGAAACGATCGAAGTCAGAAGCATCATTGGCCGATTTCTTGAGCACTCCCGGATCATGGTCTTCGCAAATGGCGATAGTCTTCCGTCCACGAATGCCAAGGTATTCATGACCTCGGCTGACCTGATGCCGCGTAATCTAAAGCGCCGGGTAGAAGTTATGGTGCCCGTAGAAAACCCGACCGTGCATAGACAGATCCTTGGCCAGATCATGGTTTCGAATCTGAATGATAATGAGCAAACGTGGTTGCTGGACGGAAAGGGTACCTACCATCGCATGAAACGTGGGCCCGATGAAACCGCGTTCGCAGCGCATCAATACTTCATGGAGCATCCCAGCCTGTCTGGAAGGGGCAGCGCGTTGGAGCTAAGCGAGCCGCCTAAGCTGAAGCCTGGTAAGCTGAGAGTTAAATGACTCGGTCGCCAGCCAAAAAATCGCAGATCGCAGTTATAGATATCGGCTCGAATTCCGTCCGACTGGTCATTTATAGCGTCGCTGGCCGTGCCTTTCTGCCTTACCTGAACGAACGGGTTATGGCCGGACTCGGCAGAGGTATTTCCGAAACAGGTCGTCTTTCTGACGAGGGGCGCGAGAGGGCATTGCGGGCCCTCCGCCGTTTTGGTGCAATTTTAGACGGCTTGGACATCGATCAAGTGAGCGCCGTTGCAACCGCAGCCGTCAGAACAGCCAAAGATGGCCACGAGTTTCTCGAGCTGGCAAATAGATCACTTGGCCATCCGATCGTCGTCCTGTCGGGATCGGAAGAAGCGCGTCTATCGGCGGTTGGCGTTGTTGAGGGACTATATGGCGTCGATGGACTGGTCGGTGATCTAGGTGGCTCAAGCCTCGAGCTGGCGGAAGTTAGTGAAAGCGAGTTCGTAGCAGGAGAATCGCACTTGATTGGCCCTCTATCGATGTTGAACGGGGAGGAGCCTGGGAAGAAGACGCGTGAAAAAATAAGAAAAGTGCTTGCGAAGTCAGAATTGCTTCCGGGGCGAGGCGGCCGCCTATATCTTGTAGGTGGTGCTTGGCGAGCACTCGCAAAATTGCATATGGATCTGACCGATTATCCGCTGCAACAGCTGCACGCATACAGATTGGATGCGAGCGCAGTGTCCCTGATACTCGAGGTTTCTCAGGCCCGTGACCCGTTGAGCCGACAACGCCTTACAAAGGCGAGCCAACGCCGGGTGAATGTTCTGCCCTATGCGGGACTCGCTCTCGCAGAGACATTTGGCGTCGGGGAATTTGAAGAGATCATCGTGTCATCCCACGGGCTAAGGGACGGCATCATTTTCGATATGCTGGGGAAAACGTCAGCGGGGCGTGATCGATTGCTGGATGCCATTTCTCTCTATTTGAATCTTGACGAGATCCAACGCGAGTTCAGCCACCTATTGTTTGAATGGCTGCTACCAGTGATCCGACCGCCAGCGGATCTGTTCGGGTCTCGTCTGGTTGAAAATCGAATTATTGCAGCAGCATGCCTATTTGCGGATTCTGGTGCGAGGTTCCACCCTGATCACCGGGCTGAAATGGCGTACCAGCACGCCTTGCGTGGCCCGTTTGCCAATATCACACATTTGGAACGTGCTTTTGTTGCCTACGCTACGGGCGCACGGTATTCGCGCGGGTTTGATGTCCGCAAGTCTCTCCAGCCCTTACTTGGAAAACCATATGTAAAGCTGGCCCGTCAGCTCGGCGCAGTGATGCGCCTCGGGACGGTGTATTCAGGTCGTTCAGCGGAAATACTCAGAACATGCAGACTGTCTATTTCCGGCGGCAACCTCGAATTGCAAGTCGGAAATGAACATCGACCCATGATATCCAGCGCGGTGGAGCGGCGACTGTCAGCGGCGGCGAGCCTCTTGGAGCTAGAGCCTAAGGTTGCGGACTGGAATTAGTTTCGAACAATCGTATTTGTCCGTCTTCGAACGATAGGGCGAGTTTGCCAGAAAGCAGCGCCCGTGCTCGCTCGCCGAAGACATCCTCTCGCCAGCCTTTGAATGCGGCGATGCCGTCTTCCTCGCCTCTGGCGATACGTTCTATGTCAGCAGCATTTGCAATCAATCTGGGGACAACCTGTGCTTCCTCGCTAACATGCTTCAGCAGCACTTTGAGCATCTCTGGCGCTCCCGGTGGAATTTGAGCGTTCTGCTGACGTTTTGGGAGACCTGGCGAGTGTGCATCGGGATCAGCAATCGCCGATTTGACCGCTTCGATCAGGCCTTCTGCATGACGCGAGTTCGCAAATCCCTTTGGCACCGCTCTCAACCGCTCGAATGACGCTGGCGATGTAGGCTTCTGCTCGGCTATCTCATAAATCGCATCGTCTTTCAGGATGCGTCGCCTGGGTCGATCGAGTTCCTGAGCCCGTGCTTCTCGCCACTCAGCAACGACAGCTAGGATCGCAGCATAGTCCTTTTTAGGTTTTCGAATCTTGAGGCGCTGCCAGGCATTTTCGGGCGACGTGTCGTACAGCTCTGAGTCCTCGAGAACAGCCATCTCTTCAAGCACCCAGTTCATACGACCGAGTTTTTCAAGTTGTTCCCCCATCTTGATATACGCATCCCGAAGATACGTCACATCGCCCATTGCGTAAGTTAGCTGTTTGTCGCTGAGCGGCCGCCGCGTCCAGTCAGTGAACTGGCTCGACTTGTCTATGGAAACACGCAGCATGCGCTGAATAAGATTGTCATACGAAATCGAATCGCCGAGGCCGAGCGCCATGGCAGCGATCTGCGTGTCGAAAATGGGCCCTGGCGGATAACCGATAAGGCGATTGAAGATTTCCAGATCCTGCCGCGCCGCATGGAATACTTTGATGCGTGATTCTTCTGCGATCAGCTGCAGAAAGGGACCGATATCCAGATTTTCGTCTAGCGGGTCGATCAACGCTTCCACACCGGGCGCAGACGCCTGAATCAGGCATAGTTGCGGCCAATAGGTCGTTTCCCTGTGAAATTCAGTATCAACACAGATAAAATCACTGGCGGAGAGCGCTTCGCAGAAGGCTTCAAGGTCATCTTGATCTGTGATTGGAGTCAAAACTGCATCGGACATCCGCAGACGGGTAGCCGATCGCCTTGACAAAGGCTAGAAGCGCTGCGCGTTTGCCCGGCACGAATTGCAGTGCTGCCAGAAGGACAACCAAATCCATGCACGCCTACAGGACCCATACATGCGGAGCCCTCCGCAAAACCGATGTTGGCCAGACCGTCAGGCTCTCTGGGTGGCTTCACCGTCGCCGCGACCACGGCGGTGTGATGTTCATCGACTTGCGCGACCATTACGGGCTCACCCAGTGCGTCTTTGATCCAGATTTTGCGGCCTTTGCCGTCGTCGAGCGCCTTCGCTCGGAGAGCGTTATTACCGTGGAAGGCGAGGTCGTTGCCCGC
>JBCCIW010000024.1:0-22079 GCA_039028055.1 Pseudomonadota bacterium
AATCGGCTCGCCGCTGGTGACAACGGCGAGGCTGACGAGGGTCACGGCGGCGAGGACAGACCAGATCCGCTCCGGCAGAGGCGTTTTCGAACGATCCTCTGCTCCCAAACTTCGGAAGAGGGCAGCAGGACGCGTGGCGCGTGCGCGGCCAATTGGCGGGATTGCGAAGATTGCAGCAGCGAGCAGTCCGAGGGCGACGGCGCGTATCAAAGGATATGGATAGATCTGAAGGATCGTTGGCAGTGGTATGCGATCGCCCACAAACAGAGCCAGCAAGAAGGGGGCTGCTGCACCCAGTATGACGCCGATCATTGCGCCGAAGAAGGCGAGTCCGCCGAGCTGCAAAAGATAGGCGAGGCGAATTGTGCCCGCCTCCGCTCCGAGCGCCTTGAAGGCGGCAATGGATGGTATTCGGCTTTCCAGGAAGGCCGTGCTGGCCTGTGCGATACCAACGCCGCCAGCGATCAGCGCCGCTATACCGATTACTGAAAGAAAGGATTCCAGAGTCGCGAGGAGTTGTTCCAGGCCGTCTATGGCGTCTTCCGGGCCTCGGTATCGAAGGCCCCCGGTTCCCCATTCGGCCTCCGCTGCTTCTTCCAGTGCGTCGCCATCGACGTTTTCATGGAGGACAACGCGGTAGGAAGCGCGAAAGAGCTGGCCATCGGTAAGCCGGCCGGCCTCCTCCAGGGCACTAATTCGGATCATTGCCTGGGGGCCAAAGGTGCCTGGCTCGCCAATCCCGTCTGATTCTTTGTCGAGTTGAGCACGGATCGTGGCGCTTATCCGTCCGAGCCGGATATTGTCACCGACCTGCAGGCCGAAGTCTTCAAGAAGGGATGGAGAGGCTGCGATCCCCCATCGCCCGTTCTCGTGCGCGAGCGCTTCGTCCAATGTCGAGGCACCGCCTGAAAGTTCGGGGGCTCCGATCAGCGGGTGAGCTTCGTCCACGGCGCGAAGATCGACTTGCTTGCGAGTATCGCCTGCTTCGCCCATGACATTGACGTCGATTTCTTCGGAAACCCTGCCGCGCGCGGACATCCAATCTAGTTCGTCTGGATTGGCACGGCGTTGCGCGGCGGTGAAAACCGCGTCTCCGCCGAGAAGAATTTTCGATTCCGCATCCAGCCCGCGGCTAAAGCCTTCGGTGACCGAACCTGCTGCTGCGATGGCGAAGACGCCGAGGGCAATGCAGGCAAGATAGATCCGGAAACCGGAAATGCCGCCTGCGAGCTCCCGAGCTGCAATCCGAAAAGCAAGTTTCATGAAGTTAGCTGCCCGTCGCGCATTGTGACCGTTCGCCCCGCCCGGGCCGCGAGACCCATATCGTGGGTGACGAGTATGAGGGTTGCGCCACGATCGCCGGCGATCTGAAAGAGTAGGTCAGCGACGGCCTCCCCAGTTTTAGAGTCGAGGTTACCAGTCGGCTCATCGGCGAAGACGAGCTCAGGATCCGAGGCGAGGGCGCGGGCGACAGCCACGCGCTGGCGCTCCCCTCCCGATAGCTGGCCGGGGTAATGGCCAAGCCGGTCTGACAGTTCAACGGAGGCGAGAGCCTCCCTAGCGCGGGGTTTGGCGTCTTCGATCCCGGCGATCTCCAGGGCAGCGCGAACATTGTCGAGGGCAGTCATGGTGGGCAGGAGGTGGAAAGACTGGAAGACCATGCTCACACGGCCCTTGCGCAAGCGGGCGAGTTCGTTCTCTGATTTGCCGCTTAGGGCTTCGCCCAAAAGCTCGACTGTTCCGCCGGTTGCCTGTTCCAGACCTGCGCCTACTGAAATGAGCGAGGACTTGCCAGAGCCTGATGGTCCGACAATCGCCACCGACTCTCCGCTTTCGCAGACGAAATCGACACCGCGCAGTATGTGCACGGGGCCGCCGCTCGCCGGGAGCGTCAGCTCGATGTCTTTCATTCTCAGTGGGGAGGGCATGGCTGCTTTGGCGCTCTTCTATTGGGTTGCCGCGAGCGGCGGGAGTTCCTATCATTTATCGAGGAACAGTAAGTGGACAAGGATAATGCCGAAAAAAGTGTCGAGCCTGATCGCACTGCTTACAGTGGTCGCTTGTGGTGGCTCCGATGAGGGGGCGTCTATTCCCGTTACCGAAGTGGCGTCTGCTCCTGTATTTGAGGTGCCAGCCGTTGAAGCCGTTGCGGCCGACGATGCCTTCACCATTGTAATGCTCGGGGACAGTCTCACGGCCGGTTTCGGACTTGCAGCAGAGTTCGCCCTGCCAGAACAGACGGAGGAGCGCCTGCGAGCGTCGGGGCATGATGTGACCTTTGTGAACGCTGGCGTTTCGGGCGATACCACAGGCGGCGGGCTCGCTCGGTATGACTGGTCAGTCGCATCGGCGGATCCGGACATGCTGATCGTTGCCCTCGGTGCGAATGACTATCTGCAGGGACAAAGCCCGGAGCAGGCACGGGACAATCTTTCGGCTATCATTGAGCGCGGGCTCGGTGATGGACTTGCTGTTCTATTGATAAGCGTTGGTGCGCGCTCCGATGAGATCAGCGATCCGCGCGCCGCGTCGTTTGCCGAGATTTATCCGGCGCTGGCCGCGCAATATGGTGTTCCTCACCTGCAGGGTATGCTGGCGGAGATTCGCGGTAATGCAAATTTACTGCTTGCCGACGGGCTTCATCCGACTGCCGAAGGGATTGGTATGGTGGCTGATCGTTTGAGCGTGTTTGTCGCCGAACAATTGCCTGTTGGATGAGCATTTCCCGAAGGAGCGGTTGTTCCTTAGTAAGCCGCAGCAATTTCCAATAGAGCTGCGTCTCGTTCTAACAGGGCCGAAGGGGTTCGAGCCGGGCGATCATTTGCGATAATTGAAAAAACCAGTTCGCGTCCACTTGCTGTGATCATGTATCCGGAGAGGGCATTTACGCCATTCAGCGTTCCGGTTTTCGCGAAGAGGTTTCCTTCGAGGATTGTACCTTTGAAGTTTCCCTGGAGTGTGCCGCCGATACCAGCGACAGGTAGGGTGGACTTCCATTCTTCGAACCAGGGTTGGGTCGTGGCATAGGAAAGGAGCCTGACCATGCTGCGCGGCGTCATTCGATTGTAGATCGACAGGCCGGAACCGCCATGGATCGCATATCCAGTGTCTGGGATCCCTGCGACACTCCAGAGTGTTTCAATTTTTGCAATCCCATGGGCTGTGGACCCGGTGCCATCGATCAGGCCGAGCCGCCGTAGCAAAAGTTCTGCGTGAAGATTCTGGCTGTCACGCGAGATACGCATCAGGCTCTCTTTGAGCGGAGTTGGCGGAAGAGCGGCAAGGGGCGTTTCTGTCCTGGTAAAGCGGTTCGTCGTTTCCAGCTTGAATGCTCCATCGCCGTTGTCTGCTCCGTCAGCAGGAAAGTCGGCAAGGTTAAGGGGGCGATGTCGCGATCTCGCTTCGCCTAAGACGTTGATGCCGCGCGCTTCCAATAATCGCTTCAGACGGGTTGCAGCATAGAGCGCTGGATTGTCGATTCCCAATGAATAGGTCACCGATGCGCTGTCATTGGGAACTGTACCGTAGACGCGAACGGTGTCTGATCCCGGTGCTCGTTCGATGCGAATGTCGTAGGGGAGTTCGGTGCCTACGGTCATTGTCTCGTTGATGACACGGTAAAATTCGTCGCCTTCATTCCAGGTGACACGCGCCGGTGCGCTTGTGGACTCTGCTGGGTCCACGCTCAGGCTAACTACGTTGTTGTTCAAGGTAAGCGCGGACACAGCGGTTCCATATGGATACTGCAGGTCTTCCTGGCTCCATCCCGGGTTCCAGCGTTCGTTGGGAAAAAGGCTGTCGTCACCGACGATGTCGCCGATTTCTGTCGCCCCGGCAGCGACAATCTGGTCTGCCAGCGTTGCGAGGCAATACGCGGCACAGTTCGGTCCGTCACCGATCAGGGCATCGCCACCGCCAAACAGGACAAGGTCGGGAATTTCGCTGTTTTCTCCCTCTTCTAGATAGGCTGTCAGGCCGGGCGCGAGCGTGTCCGTTTCCAACGTCTCCAACCACTGGAAACCGGCCATACTAGTTGCGATCTTTGCGTTTGAGGCTGGCGTAAAACGGTCATCGGGTTTCAGCGCAACTAGCTCTTCGCCTGAAATGTCCGCAACGACCAGGCCCCAGCGGATGCCGGTTTGATCTGGGTTCGCGTAAAGGTTCGTTTCAATTTGCGTTGTCAGTGATGCGCAGGCTACCGGGATGGTAAGCAGAAGCATCACAACTGATATCCGAAGGATCATATTTTTAGACAGCTTCCCGAACACAAGATTGAGCTGATGCAGGTTACCCGCATCAGCTCTTTTTTCAGCTCCGCATTACATGCAGATGCTTTCACTTACCATCCGCAGGTGCGGCCTTGATTTTCTTGTTCGAGGTAGGAGACCAGCGGAGCAAAGTACTCGGCGATGGCAGAACCGTCCATTTCGCGGGTGCCAGTGAAGGCTTCCAGGGCATCCGGCCATGGCTGGCTTGCGCCCATGGTCAGCATATCTTCGAAGCGCGCACCGACTTCCTCGTTGTTGTATATTGAACAGCGGTGCAATGGTCCGTCCCAGCCGGCCATTTCACAGGCCGCCTTATGGAACTGAAACTGCATCACATAGGACAGAAAGTAGCGCAGATAGGGTGTATTGCCCGGGATGTGATACTTCGCACCCGGATCAAATGCGTCGTCCGGGCGGACACCTGGAGGGGCTATGCCCTGATTGTCCATGCGGGTCATCACCCATGCGTCATTGTATTTTTCGACGGGGGTATCGCCCTGAAGGACGCCCCAGCGCCAGCTATCCACTGAGATTGCAAAGGGCAGGAAGGCGATCTTGTCGAGGGCCGTGTTCATGAGGAGGCTGAGGTCAGCCTCTGCCGGTGGTTCCTCCTCGATCAGACCGATCTGCTCCAGATAGCTCGGCGTGATCGACAGGCTTACGAAATCGCCAATGGCTTCGTGGAATCCGTCATGAGCACCGTCCTTGTAGAGAAAGTCTGCGTCCTTATAGGCGCGCTGATAGTAGTTGTGTCCAAGCTCGTGGTGCACGGTGTAGAAGTCTTCGGCATTGACCTCCGTACACATCTTTATGCGGATGTCTTCTTCATTGTCGAGATCCCAGGCGGACGCGTGACATACGACTTCGCGGTCGCGCGGGCGAGTGATCTGGGAGCGCTCCCAGAAGGTGTCGGGCAATTCACGGATGCCCAGGGACGAGAAGAAAGCTTCACCCTGCTCCACCATTTTCACGGCGTCATAGCCTTCCTCTTCGAGGATGGCTGTAAGGTCGTAGGTTTCAGCTGATGTATCCGGTGCTACGAGGTCGTAAATGCTTGACCATTGCTGGGCCCACATATTGCCGAGCAGGTCGGCACGGATGGTTCCTGTGGCGGGCTGTACATCATCCCCATACTGTTCGTTCAGCTCGGCGCGGACATAACAGTGCAGTTCTTCGTAGAGCGGTTCGACCTGGCCCCATAGCCTGTCGACCTCAGTGCGCATCTCGCCGGATGGCATGTCGTAGTTTGATAGCCACATGTCAGCCAGGTTCTCGAAACCGAGTTCATTGGCCCCTTCGTTGGCGATCTCGACCATGCGCGCATAATCATCGCGCATCACGGGGGAGACTGTGCGCCAGCCTTCCCAGACAGCTTTCAGAACTTCCGGATCGCGGCTTTGCTCGATCAGCGTCGACAGCTCATCGAGTGTAAGGCCACGTTCATCCTGTTCCCAATCTTCGCCATTGGCGGCCTTCATTATGGCAAGGGAAGCCTCGTCGAGCTCCATGGCGAACCGACCCGTTGAATAGGTGCTGTCCAAACCGGTTGTAATGTTGGCAAGTTCATCGGCCGCATTTTCCGACGATGGGGCAGGGATCGTGATCCCGGAGACGAGTTTCTGCATCTTGCGGGCGAGGTCTTCCGGTAGCTCTACGCCTTCGAATTGCTTCGTCCCGTTAGCAAGGCGAACGGCAAGCTGCGTGTATTCTGAACCCACCTGGGCGGCGAGCCAGTTCGTATCATAAGTGATGTTCGTCGCCTGGCTCCAATAGACCCGGCCGGCATATTCCGACATTTCGGCGAGTTCAGCTTCCGCTGCCTCCAGAAAGTCACGAGCGTCTTCGACCGTCGGCGCTGGTGAATCAGCCGAGGCAGTTATTGATTGCGTCTCCGCGCTTGCGTCTTCTGTCAGACTTGGAAATGTGCCTTCCAGGGTTTCGCAAGATGTCAGGGCTAGCGTGCCTGCCATAGCGGCCCCTATGAGTAGTCTGCGTTTCATGTGGCGGTTCCTCTCTTCTGTTCAAAGCGCCGAACTTCCGGTCCGGCGGATTGCGAGAGAGACAAGACCTGTCCGTCACCCAGGTCAATAAGTGACAGGTTACATCGGCTGATTTTGTATGTGCTTAAGTGTTCTAGCCAGTCGCGGGTTGCCAGTCAGATGGCGCAGGCTTCCAGATATGGGCGCGCTGGCGTTCCGGCAGTGCAAGATGAAAGCTCGTAAGATTTGCTTGCTCCGCTCGCCCAATTGCCTCATCCACGCTTTCTGCAATGCAAGCGCGGTACTGCCGCTGGTCAGAGGCTACTGTCGACAGGATCGGTGAGCATACCTGATAGGCTGTTGAAACGATGCGGCGATGGGCGCTTGATATGCCATCAAGCGTGTTCAGATCGAAATTGCTTAAATCAACGGTGCGTATGAATCGAGGGTTCAGGTTGAGCGCTTTAGCCGCCGCTTCAGCAGATTGTGCTGAAACCGGCAGTGAGTTTCCGAGGCCGGTGGCCAATAGTGCGCCTAAAATAGCGTTTCTCATGGTGATGTCTCCTCTAGGTCTTTGTTGACAGGACATCGTGGCGGCTAACGCGCACCCTCGAAGCTCTCTTCGCGGGCCGCACAGCGTGCCTATCAAGAACAAATATAGCACTAACCGGGTTAGATTTACAGGTATTGTCAGGCTGACGCCTACCATTCGGAGACTTGCCTGTGTCCCCTTAAAGGCCGCGTTCTGCAATCGTTGGCAGTGGTTCAAAGCCATCCGGGGCGGTGGTGTGCATAAATGCCAAGGACATGCTGACGGCGAAAACTGTTCCCAGCACGAACGTTTTCAAGACGGGAACTTTCTTCACGGTTTCACTCCAGCATTCCGACTACTCATGAACATCTGGAGCGCGCTCCACCCATTCGCCAATCACGACTTTTGCCAAGTTGAACGCGAAATCGTGAGGGTTGATTTCGCTAGGATAAATAAGTGGTGGTCACCCTAATCTTGAATGTTGCGACGGGTTTTGAAGTCGGGATCGTTGAAGGTCGTATCAACGGATTTGGAGGCTTGAATGCTACGTATACTTAGTGCTGCAACACTTGCTGCGACTATCGTGATTCCCTCGGTTTCTGCTCAACCTGCAGAGCGTGCCGAGCGACTCGATAACAGGCTGGACCGCGTTGAGCGTCGCGGCGGCATAGAACAAGGGACGCGCGCCGATCGTGTCGAGGACAGGTTCGATCGCGCCGAAGATCGCCTTGATCGACGCGAGGATCGACGGGACCTGGCGGTAAATAATGGCCGCGCTGACCGGATTGAGGACCGCATCGATCGCGCCGAAAATGTGCAGGATCGCGGTGAAAACCGCAGGGATCGCCGCAACTGATTTCTACCTCTGACCGAGTATTCCCCAAACTCGGATCTCTCCGCCGCTGGGCCCCTTTCTCCCGGCGGCGGTTTTCTTTTCCCATTTTTCGATTCGCTAAGCCTGGCGCCGGGAGCAACGACTAAATCGTAAGTCCACGCGGCGCTATTTGTTCCAGCTTTGCGATATGTTCTTTTGGTGTCGGAATGATCTTGCGGGTATCGAGATCAAATGTGACTGCGAGGGCTTCACTGGTAAGCCAGGCATCGCCGGTTGCGGGGTCCATTACCCAATGCACCAGGGTGTGGGTTTTTTCAGCTGCTTCCGAGAGTGAGGAGTGGATAACAAATCGATCGCCGGCGCACGGCCACTTTCGATAAACTAGCCGGTATTCAAGAACGGCCGCTCCCATTCTTGCATCACCCGCCGCCGCTGCCACATCTTTTCGCCAGTCGGCGAGCAGGTTCGGAACGCTGTCAGATATTCGTCCCATGAACCACGGTGCTTTCATGCGCCCGTGAACATCGCAATGCTTGTCCGGAATAGATCCCAGGCCAATTTGCGGTGCCTTTGTCGTCAATGCTGCTGCTATGGTCGTATTGTCTGCAGGCCTGATTTCGGCATCAGGGTCGATTGAGCGCGGAGACATGTTCACTGGTGGGGTATGCATAAGCGCCTCGAGTGCGGTTCGGCTCCTCGCGCTCCATGGGAATGGGCGGCCGGACTTTGCTTCGGCATGCACAAGTCGCGTTCTGATCGCTGCGGCTGCTGTGCCATCACCATGATACAGACCTTCGAATACAGTTGCTCCCGTGTCGGAGACATCCACGATACACGCATGCATGTACAAGGGACGTCCTGGGCGGACTTCGCGCATGAAGCGTATATGCTGGTCGACTGGAATCAGGGTCGCGGGTGTGTTGTTCCCGAAGGCATGGGGCATCTCCATGTGATGGCAGAGCACTGCTATGCCTTCCATGGCCTTTTCAACGTAGACGCGGACATTCATATGCCCCATCTCGTCGCAATCCCATGTGTTTGCAGATCCCTGCCAGACGGTAATCACTCGCCTTTCCCTTCACCTATACGTGCTAGTGGCCGCGTGCGGAGCTTCTAATCCTGACACTTTCGGCATGTACCCCGCGCTTCCACGATCGCGCGTTTCAGCTCAAAGCCAGCTGCCCCAGTTTCCGCTTCCACAGCATTTGACGTCGCCAAACCGTGCAGTTCTTCTGCTCCGCCGCATCCATCACAGATTAAAAAGATAGCTGAATGGTTATGACTGGCATGTCCGCAGGCGACGAATGCGTTGAGGCTTTCGATCTTGTGGGCAAGGCCCGCTTCCTGAAGAAAATCAAGGGCGCGATAGATCGTGGGCGGCTTGGCGGAGCCCTCCCCATCCAGTTTGTCCAGCAGATCATATGCTTTCGCTGGCTCCGATGACTCCAGAAGGAGCTGAAGGACCTTTCTTCGAATACGGGTCATTTTCTGCCCGCGTTTATGCGCGAGTTTTTCAGCCTGTTCGAGCGCTTCGCCGACTTCCTGAGGCGAGCAGGGGCCAAGTGCGCGGGTGGGCTCTTCAGGATTATTCACTTCCATTGTCTTAATGTCGTTGGTTCAGGCCGATTTGTGAAGCCCCAGGGGCTACAAGTTTGAGATATCGAGGGTTTAATTGTTTGCAAGCAAACGTTAACCGATTTGCGGCATCTTGATCAATTAGAGCCGATGGATCGCGACAATGCCGCTAAAATTGACCCTCAAGCCCGGCGAAACCTTCATTCTTAATGGAGCTGTTGTGCGTAATGGTGACCGTCGCGGCACACTGCTTCTCGAAAATCAGGCGCGCATTCTTCGGGAGAAGGATATCATGCAGCCCGAGGATGCGAATACGCCAACGCGGCGAGTTTACTTCGCAATCATGCAAATGTATCTCCTGGGCGAGAACGAAGGGCCTGCATACGACCGGACGATGCGCGCGCTTGCCGACCTTCTTGCTGTAACGCCCGCAGCGGATACCAGGGATACTGTAACGGAAATTTCGGCCGCTGTTTCGGCTGGCGAATTGTATAAAGCCCTCGCGAAATGCCGAAAACTTGTCCAGCGCGAAGATGCTAACTCGGTTGATCGGGAAGCGAGCTGATGGGGGTCCGGCGTCTCACAACACCCGAGTGCGCCGATCCTGTTTCACTGTCGGATGGAATTGCCCGATTGGAGTGCGGGGGGCCGCGCCAGGGTTTGATCGTTGAATTAGGGCATGGGCATAAAGCGATGGCAAATGGCCCTATGGGTCAGGCTGGTCTGCTTCAGCGCCTCGTGGGTCATCGCCTTATCGCTGCATTTGCAGCCGACGCGCCCTGTTCCACCGAAGCTCTGCCAGAACGCATAGCAGATGTGAGCCCCGAAGCGCGGGAGCTACTCGACTTGGTGCGTCCGCTGAGCTAGTTATCGAATCTGCCGATTGTGGCGCACTTCAAAAAATTATAAGGATTTGTTCGAATGGACGGCAACATGTTGTCGCTGTTTGCAGCGAGTTTCGTGACTTTTTTCGTACTAATTGATGCGCCCGGCGTGGCCCCGATCTTTGCATCACTAACGGCCAAGGGCAGCTCGGCCTACCGCCGAAGAATGGCAATACGCGCGACATTCGTAGCGGCGTTGATCATCTACGCGTTTGCCTTTGGTGGTGCATGGTTGCTCGGTGCCATGCATATATCGATAGATGCGTTTCGCGCAGCAGGAGGCGTTCTCCTTTTCCTGATTGCCCTGGATATGGTGTTCGAAAAGAGAACCGAGCGCCGCGAAAATCGCGCTGAAGAACTGCTGGCTGAGGAGGACTCGTCCGAGGACGATATCTCCGTTTTCCCCATAGGAATTCCAATGATTGCCGGCCCGGGTACGATTGCAACGGCTATGCTATACATGTCCAACTATTCCAGTGTCATTGAGCGTTCGGTAGTACTTAGCGCACTCGCCGCCAATCTTTTCCTTTGTCTTGTTATTTTCCTTGCGGCCGGACCATTTGTCAGACTGTTGGGTGACAGTGTAGTGGCAGCTTTGACCCGGATACTCGGCGTGATTCTGGCTGCACTATCCGTTCAGCTTTTGATTGATGGTATCAAAGGTGCGTTTGGTCTTGGTTAGGCGGAATGTACCTAGAAAATAGCTGTTACCGGCCTGCCGAACACCATTCGCAGCATGGCTGATATGACAGTCAGGAACAGAGCGACGCCCGCCGCCGCCAAAGCCATCACCAACATGATAGTCCGTTCGGACCATTGAAGGTTCATTCCCGTCAGCGACAGGGTTTTGCCACCAATCAGCGTGGTAAGGGCGACAGTTCTGTCTCCACCAGCCTCTGCAACGAGGCGCGCGCGCCTGATGTCCCTTGCCGAATGGGCAAATTCGAGAAGCGACATTGCACCCATGGGGCCTGTCACCTCTGCAATGCGGCCAATCTGGTCCAGCTCAGGCGCTATGCGTGCGGCTGCTCTGTTGTCTATGCTCGCTTCAAAGGCAAGTTTTACGCGCTCCGCTCTAACGCTGGGAGGCGCAACTTCTGACAATGCGTTTTCGAGATTCTCTTCGAGGACGCTGTCGGGAATGATCGTATCGATTCGCTGGTGAAGGCTGCGAGCATAGTGTTCTCCCAATCGCCCCGATTTCATCGTTGTTTTCAGGACCGAGGCTGCCTGTCTTAGTCTGGCGGCTGAAACACCGATCATTTCCGGATCGCCGGCGATGGCCAAACCCGTAATTTTCAGTTCGACAGCATGACGTCGGTCGCCTCTCAACCATGATCTCGAATTGTTGGCGAGGTCTTCCAAAGTTCCGAGCACATAGAAATCCGACGGTCGGGTCATATGGTCTATTGGATCTATAAAGGTGGTGTTTTCAGTACCAGGGAATTGCGTTGCTGTTGCTTCGGGAGCTGCTCCAGTCTGGACCATCTCGCCATCCAATTCGAACTCCGAGTGAGACGCCGCAATCAACTCTGTACCTTTTGGGCGCGCCGATTCCAGATATCCATTACGCACATCGTTGGGCAAGAAAAGGAGCGCCGCCCTTAGCAGGCGCTGGTCTGCTGATCCCGACAATTCGTCGCTTGCAGCCGCTCGAATAGCGCGGGCGTCTTCCCTGCCAAGCAGTTGCGGTGCCGCAAGAAGAAACCCTCTGGCTGCGGATGTATTTCGTGCATTGAGTTGGTCGTTCACAAGTTCTGCCCAGCTTGTGCGAGCACCTGTGCTCTCGGGAGCCAGCGATTCGAAGGTACGGTCGATTGTCTTGCGGGTTTCCGCGATGGTTTCAGCGTTCGGTGCCGGCCGACCTGCACTATCCGAAAACGTTCCAGCTATCACCTGAACGGCGAATATAGGGATCAGAAAAAGCAATACATTGAAAACGATGGCAGGGAGCCAGCCAGTTACGTATCCGGATCTGTTCCGGGCTGCATTCATCTACAAATTCCAAAAATGAAGTGGGACCGCTTCGTTCGAAAGTAAGCGCATATAATGCGATGGCAAATCAAGCTCTCTGCACATTGTGGACAGAGTTTAACTGCAATTTTCTGACCAGAACCGTTTCTTGACCGTTGGGAAGTGCTTCTGACCACGCGATTTCACTTACAAGTCATTCAACCTACATCATTTGTGAGATTGTCGTTCGATAAAATGGACGATATAGAGCGAGCGCGAATTGGAGGTTCAGGCGAGAATGACTGATCGACTAGATGAGATGTATACGCCATCTGCCGACGAAGACTTCATGAATGTTCTTCAGCGGGAGTATTTTCGGGCAAAACTTGAGGTATGGAAGTCGGATATCCTCGCCGGATCGAAATCCACCATCAACAATCTTCAGGAAGACAGTTCTTCGCTTCCGGACATTGTCGATCGTGCATCTGCCGAGAGTGATAAAGCCCTTGAACTTCGAACAAGAGATCGTCAGCGCAAGCTGATTTCGAAGATCGACGCCGCTCTTCGTCGGATTGAAGAGGGGACATACGGTTATTGCGATGAGACCGGTGAGCCTATTTCTCTCAAACGTTTGGAGGCGAGGCCAACGGCTACTCTTAGCTTAGAAGCGCAAGAGCGCCATGAGCGGCGCGAACGTACTCTGCGTGACGACTAAAAACGCACGCCAATTTCCGAAAACGAGACACGAAAATGGCGGCCTCGCTTTTGCGGGCCGCCTTTTCTTATCACCCAACGCTCGGCGGTTGCGCGCCAATGCGTTGACTGAAAACTACCGGTGTTTGCTCAACAGAGACTTACCGTAAACTTTCCGAAGTCTTTAGATCAGCGGTGAAGCCTTAATGGGTGGGGTCAAGATTTTAAGAAACACGCCGGCTGCGATGAATTCCTAACCGTTCGTTAACCGCGTTTCGGCAGAGTTTGCGGTGAGAATAACTCAATTGGAGTGCGGTGTGGGCGATCCACTAGCAAAAGTCGAAGCGACCGAAGAGACCGAATGGCGCTCGGATGATATGAAGTTGCCGACCTCGCGCGGAGTGCTGAGTGCCGCGGAGATAGAGATGCTATTGCGTCCAAATCTTGACGACCTCCCCATCGAAACAGTTTCGAATGACACCGCGGACCGCCACGATATCCAAAACCTCGACGATAGTTCCCTCGAGAATGATGCGGCCTCTCTAGCAGCTCAGCTGACGCTTGCAGCACGCAAGGACTGCGATCTCGATATAATATTCGCTTCCAAGTCTGCATCAATCGAGGACTTCGCCTCCAGCCCTTTTTTGCTCGATAATAACTCTATCCTGATAATGCTTGAGCAGTCCCAGAGGGGTGTGGTTGCTGCTCTCGGATTCTCCGGTGTAGCGGCTGCTGCCTTGATCGACAGCGTTTATGGCGGCGGTGCTGCAATGGGGCTGTCCTCCGTTGATCGCCAGAGGCTGTACTCGTCTTTAGATCGAATAGTGCTTGAGCGGGTCCTTACTCCTCTTGGTGCGTGCATTGACCCTAACCTGCGTGTGAGCTGTGTCGAAAGCAGTCCCGCTGCGGCTTCGGCAATACTACCGCCAGGACGTGCAGTCGTTGCTGAACTGTCCTGTCGCATTGGCAAGGTTGAGGGTGGCGCTGTCTTTGCCCGGCTGGAGGACGCTGCGGGCTTGAGTGCTCATTCTCCGCGTGGCGAGCTTGATCGTGGCACGATCAAGACGACGCTCGTCGCGAGGATCGCAAGTCTTTCGGTCCCGGTTAGCCGCCTGGCGGATCTCAAAGCCGGTTCCACACTACTATTAGGCCTGCCGACTAACCCGCCCGTCGATTTGTTGTCTGGGACACGGGCTGGGCCGATCGCTGCAGAAGGCGAGGTGGGGCGCAAAGGTGAAAAGATCGCTGTTCGAATCACCAAGCCTTATCGCGTTACCTGCAACTAGCTGTCTTTTTCCAAAATCGCGTTGACGGCAGCCAGCGCATCCGTTTCAGGATCATCCCCGCGTATCTCAGCTTCGCGCTGAGCCCACAGCCGTTTCTGGTAGGTGGTCGAAATGATGTCTGTGACGACCAGAACGAAGACAACGAGATAGAAGCTAGATTTGCTCATGGCTTCGACCGGGAAGTTAAACAGCTTCAGATGTGCGAGATGGGCACCCTCCGACACGAGCAGAACCCCGACGAGAAACAGGATGAACAGCCCAAGGACTTCGTACATCCGATTCCGTTTCAGGAACTCCGCGACATAGTCAGCCAGCAAGACCATAACGACGCCAGACGATAGAATCGCAATGGCCATGATCCATACCTGATAGTCTTTACTCGGCTCGCAGCCGATCGCTCCTTCGATCGGTGTGGCAATCAGGCTCGCCTTGCACTCAGCGACCGTTCCCTTGAAGTCAGACAGAGCGTCGCCGGATGCATTAACGACTTGAGCCACTTCGACATTGGCGATTGCCATCGCAGAAAGAATGGAATCGAAGGAGAAGACGAGATTCATGGCAACGATCATGATGATCGCCTCGGTGACGGATTTCGATTTGCTGCCTTCGGAGTGCTCGATGTGGTCGACCGCCAGTAAGTGATGAATTTCCTTGATGGCGGTGTAGATGATGAAGCCGCCGCCGAGAAAGGTGACGAGGGCCTGAAGCGTAAAGTCGCCCTCCAGGATTCCGTTCAGGTGAACACCGAAAAGCGGTTCGGCGAGCAGGGTGAATAGATTCACGATTATCACCAGCAGGACTATCCTAAGAACGACGGCAAGTCCGATGCCCCATTGGCGAACCATTGACGCTTTCTCTTCGCCGACACGTTTGGACTCAATTGAAATGTAAAGGAGGTTGTCGAAGCCTAGAACGGCCTGCAGCATGAGTAGCATTAGCAGGGTGAAGAGCCCGGATACGGAAAAGACCTCTGCAACAAACTCAGCCATGGTTTCCCCTTCCCAAGAATTGGCTACTATATCGATATGCGTATTCGGCCATACATTGAAGATATAGCCTGCGCTTTATGCGGGCGCTTTTGTTTTCAGCGCCAATGCGTGCAGCTCTCCGCCCATTTTGCCCTTCAAGGCTTTGTATACAAGTTGATGCTGGGCAACCCGTGACAGGCCCTCGAATTGAGTGCTGATGATTTCGGCCTGCCAGTGATTATCGTCGCCAGCGAGATCAGTCAGGGTGATAGAAGCCTCAGGAAATGCTTCGGTCAGAAATCTCTGGAGAGTGTCTCGATCCATGGCCATGATGCAGCTCCTAACAAACAGTTGCCTGTTCAGATCATGGCAGCCACCAACTTGCAAATGGTTTGACTGTTATGAATATCACTTACTGTTGGATCTAAAGATCGAGGATATTTGAGTTGTTTCGTCTGTTTGCCATTGTACTGCTTTGCGCCGGTTGTGCTGAGATTGCTGAAACATCGGATGCGAATGTGTCTCCGGTTCTCGTATCCGACCCTCTTGAGATTACGCGTGTCCTCGCCGCCGACGATATGGAAGGACGTGAAGCCGGCACAGCCGGTGGCGAGAAAGCGCGCGAGTGGTTGCTGGTGCAAATGCGCGCACGGCCTTTCGAGCTCGTGGTCGAGGACTTTCAGCATGTGTTCGAATTTGCACCACGTATCGACGAGCCGACAATAACCGGAGTGAACCTCATCGGGCTGATCCCGGGAACTTCGGTTGGTGAAGGCCCACTAATGGTTGTGACAGCGCATTATGACCATGTCGGTGTTCGAGAAGGAGAAGTTTTCAATGGTGCCGACGACAATGCTTCGGGCGTTGCCGGCGCGCTCGCTATAGCTGATCACTTCTTTGCCAATCCACCCGAGCATGATGTCGTCATTGCTTTGCTCGACGCTGAAGAGAAAGGTCTTCGAGGTGCCTACGCCATGATGGAAGATCAAGTAATTGAGCCGGATCGCATCGCGCTGAACATGAACCTCGATATGCTGTCCAAGAATGACATGAGAGAGCTCTACGCGGCTGGAAGTTATCACACGCCAAGTCTCAGACCTCTGCTAGATGATCTGGCACTGAACGTTCCGGTAGAGCTTAAACAGGGGCACGATCGGCCGGAGCTTGGATTTGACGATTGGACGCTTCAATCTGACCACGGTGTGTTTCATCGCGTTGGCATCCCCTTCGTTTATTTCGGCGTTGAAGATCACCCTGACTATCATCAGCCCACAGATGTATATGAGACAATTCCGGAAGCATTTTTCGTCGATTCAGTTCGGACTGTGGTCGCTGCCGCTGAGGTGTTTGACGCTGAGTTGAGCTCTATTGAGACTGCCAAGGAATAGTGCGCGTAACAGAGCCGCTATATCGTTTGGCTATGCAAATCGCCTCGTTACATTCTTGCCGTACTGTCTGAGAGGCATTTCCAGGAATCTGAAGCTGAGATCGGATGCGCAAAGCATAAAGATCGTAGCAAGTACCGCGCTCAGTATTCTGCCGAGCGTCGCGTGATTTGTATAGAAGCCGCTTAACTCCACCAATTCGACTGAGAAGATCATTGAGGGAAGGTGGCATAGATACAGTGCGTAGGATCGAGATCCCAGCCATAGAAACGAGGCACTTAACCACCCCGATCGCATGAAGTAGTTTTTGTTCTGGCTTGCGACAAAAACGAGCGCGGTGGTGAATACGGCAACAAAAATATAGAAGCGATATTGAGAGATGCCAAAAAAGGTCGCGGCAGCGGGCGACGCAAACAAGAACATGAAGCCTACCGCGATTGCGAGCAATATAAATCGAGTAGCAGTGTGATTTAACAATAGCTCGGCGATAGAATGATACCGCGCCGGACTTCTTTGCTGAAGCATGGCGATCAATACACCGCAAACCAGACCTTCATAGCGGAACCAGACTCCAATATATCCCATGGGGTAGGTTATTCGGATTAATAGGGCGGCTATAAGAAGAGCTGCGAGGAGTTTTCTATTCGGAGCCAATAGCGCAAGTATTGGCAGGAAAATATAAAACTGCTCTTCTAGAGACAGACTCCAATACACACTTGCGGGCCCTAGTGACGTGAAGTTCGTCGCGATCATGTAGTTTGCGTAGTAGAAAAAGACTGATTGTGCTGCGTCTAGGTTCTTGGAAAATGTGCCCCAATAGTCCGCATTTGTGGAAACCGCGCTACATATCAGGATGACCGCCATCCAGAACCAGGCTGCTGGGAACAGTCTAAAAGCTCTACGCAACCAGAATTTCAGAGCGAACAAAGTTTTATCCCGAAATGAATCTGCTTTTTCGAGCCTGGGAAGAAAACTGCGTGCAATTACGTATCCCGAGATCGCGAAAAAAAGATCCACGCCGACATTCATACGTAACCAATCCGTCGTCGTCTCCGACAGGAAGGGCCCAAGGTTAGTTGTAAAGTTGAAGTGCCACATGATGACGAGGATAATCGACCAGCCCCGCAATACCTCTATATCGGCTATTCTTTGATCTGAGATGGATTGCGCGTCAGATGTTTGCATTTTGACTTTGTCGATAATAACCCTGCGTATACTGACGACCTCTTTTGATCATTGGTTGCTCGATGTATCGATAGTTCCAATTAGATAGGATGAGCATCAGCGGCACGGCGCCAAGGACCGCCGCGTAGTGTGTTGCCGTAGCGTTATCAAACACCGTGCTTCTACGGGCCAATTCAGTTGTCAAATAAAGTGCGGGAATATGGCAGAGGTACATCGCGTAGGACCGTTCCCCGACCCACACCGCGCTTCGACGAATTATTCCAATCCGAGTGAAGACGTTTTGGTCATGGCTGGCCAAGAAAACGAGAATTGTGGAAAGTATGGACGCTGTATTGAAGCTTCGGGACGGGGATAGTCCGAAAGATGCCTGAATCCCAGCTGATGAAACACTGCAAAGACACAGCGCTGCTGTCGTAATTATGGTCAGTGACAGCCATTTTCGACGAATAATCATTTCCCCGGCGCGCCGATATCCGTTTCTATTCTGAAGCAGCGCAAGGAGGACACCAGCAGCTAACCCCTCGGACCGGAAGAGAATACCGAGTATTCCTCGCTCGATGACACATTGGAGTAGAATGGTGCTGACAAGGAACCAGAGCAGCGCGTTGCGCGTTCGGAGTACCAGGATTGCTAAAGGCAAGAGTATGTAGAACTGTTCCTCGAGCGACAGACTCCAATAAGGGAAAGCTGCACCCATCGGAGCAACCATGAAATTGGTTGCAAATCTGTAATTTGCGAAGTGGAAGACAACGCTGAGGGCTGTGGCAGCGTTTGTTTCAACGCTCTGCCAAATTTGAGGTGTTTTAAAAACTGCGCTGCAGACAAGGATTACAACAAGCCAAAACCATACGGACGGGAACAGGCGAAACGCGCGGCGTATCCAGAAGGCGATGACCGTTCGTCGCTTTTCTGCGTCGGATGGATTACTCTCGATGGCAGGGATAAGGCTTCGGGCAATGACGTAGCCTGAGATCACGAAGAATAGATCCACACCAACGCCAAGGCCAAGCCAATGGCTAATCTCCGGTGCAATCAGTTGTGGCCCGAGCTGTGATTTTCCGTAATGCCAAACCACCACCATGGTGATGGCGAGCGCCCGCAGCGCTTGAATGTCGTCAATCCGATATCCTTGCCCCATACGGCGCAATTTTCCTATGCAAGAGGTTTCCGCGCGAGAATGGATTGTGACTTTGCAATTTGCTGATCAAGGCTTGCCTTCGTGGCAGGCCCCATCCGGTTGTCCAGCATTTGCTTCCACAACCTGGCCCAAGCATATTCGAGCGAGGGGTCGTCACACCATTTTATAAGCCAGTGGAATACACTGTAGAACCCCTGATACTGATGATTTAAAATTTCTAGGCCTGAATCGGCGACCAGTTTTGTAAATGTTTCGCGCTCGAAGATGCGGATGTGGTTTGGTGGTTCGAAGTAAACAGGTGGCGCTATTGGTTTTTGAAGTGTTTCGCTCAGATAATCCGGTACAGAAATCAAGTATAGAGCTCCGGGCTTTCCAATCCGAAAAAGCTCACTCATCACTTTCGTTGGGTCCTGCACGTGCTCCAGTACTTCCGTACAAATTACCTTGTCGGCATAATCGGTATCGATGCTAAGTTGTTCGCCAGATGTAAGAACTCCCCGAATTGGACACTCCGCTACTTCTGAAATGTGCTCGCTCGCCGCTTCTAAGGAGTGCGGGTTGATATCGCAAAATACTACTTCCCCGGCGAGCACTGAGCAAAACCGCGAGAAGCTGCCGCTTCCACTGCCGACGTCTACAACGGTATCGGTTTTTTTTATATCGAATCCTGGTGCCGCCGATTTTGTTTTAAAATCGATCCATCCGCTTTGGGTGTAATCGAATAAGCCGATTAACTGGGTATAGATAGCTTCACGATCTCGGCGTGCGTCAATGCTCGGTAAGGCATCGAGCAGGGCGGGACTAGATAACATGGCGCGGATGCGTTCGACTGCGTGACCTGCTGAAAAGAGATCACGCGCATTATCAATCGTGAACCGTCTTAGCTGCTGGTATCCCTCTGGTGCTGTTCGCGCGATGTGGAATGAGTCTTTTAGCAGTGTGGCAAGTGATTTATCTTCAGAGAGGTTGAGCGGATAATCATCGGGTAATCCGAACAAGGACAGATATCTATCGCTTATCAGCGGGGGTGCCTGGCAGCAGAAATACCCGACCGCATCGTAGAAATCACTTAATTCATCTGACGGAATGTAAAACGAGGCGTTATCAAACCTATGAGCTGAGCTGTCTGAATTGCCGTCGAGCAGTATCACGGTGACACGGCAAGCGAATTCACCCAACTTACCTAGAACGTTTCTCAATTGAGTCTGAAGCGATACCTGGTCGAAATTGTCCGTATCTGCACAAATCAAGGATATGCGAAGAAGTGCATCGGGGTCATGCCTAAACGTGTCGATGAATGTCCTGACTAAGCTGTCTTCGTCGTTGAGTGTGGAAGTTGCTCGGCGGTTTGCTGCGAATATGACGCCCTCAAAGTTGGTTTTGTCGGGGTGCGTGTCGACGACAACATGCTTGGTCGGCATAGTCGTGCATTTGTCTGCGTAAACCTGTTGCCCTCGTAGGTTTCGTATTCGCGGCGCGGACCACAGCGGCCAATTCAAATCTAATGAGTTGTGGACGGTTGGATCTGATGCTTCCTGAACCTGCATCACGTCATTTGTCGACAGGGGCCATCCGTTTGTTTTCTCATTTGGGTGTGGTGTGCGCTTCTGTGCATCCTTTCCTTCCAGGAAAATGATTGAGACAGCATTCTTGATAGATTGGATGTGCGCAGATTCTTCAGTGGTGATGATCGGTAAAATCCTTTCGAGATCTGCACATTTCGAAGTCGCCGACATTCCGAATGGGACTGTGAGTAAGTTGTTTTTCTCGGGCCCGGCGTCCGTAGCGCTTATCAGTTCGTCGTATGTGTCTATGAGCGCGACATCGCCGATCTCGTCGAATACGGAGACGAACGCAGATCGCGCGAGATGAGCTATACTCCGTTCGGCAGGATTGGCTTCGGAGTCGGTGAATAGGAGGAACATAGCGTATAACTTTCTCGTCGATCTTTAATGAGTTTCCAGAGGAACAGCTTTCTGATCGAAGATGCTTTTTTGTTTGGCAATAAAGTTTTCGAGGTCTTCTAATGTGCGGGTGAAAGAGCAGTGTGCTTCAAGCCGCTTCATTGCGGCTTCGCTCATGGATTTGTATACGTCAGGATTTTGAGCGGCTATTTCGTAGCTTCTTTGATAGGCTTCGACCAGGCTGGTGAAGTCGGGTCTGAAGTGCAGGCATCGATACGCGCGACGTGGATCGTGTTGCCAATGGGTCAGCTCAGCGTTGGTTTCAAAAATCACCGATGAATCGTCGAACACATAGTCGCGCATTGCTGTGTGTTTTGGAGCTACGGCTGGAATGCCGCCTGAAAGCGCTTCGCAAAGCGGTATTGATTGGCCTTCTCCATAAGACGTGTTGACGTAGAATGTGGTACCATTGAGGAGTGCGTCATATGTTTCGCCATCGAGGTAAGCCTGAATCGCCAGAACGCGGCACTTGAACGGCGCGAGTCGCTGGAGATAGAAAATCAGCTCGTCGGAAAACTGCACTACGTGTTGAGCCGAGACCTTCAATACGAGCGTCGCGTCTTCCGTTTCCCGAAAGGCCCAGCAAAAGGCCAAAACCATATCCTGCCAGTTCTTGCGGCCATCATAGGGATTTAGAATTGCTGTGTAGACGACGCCTTCGATTGTGATTTCATTGCGAACGACTGAGTCAGTCTCCTGGCGGTCTTCGGACTTTGCTACGGGTTCGATATCGGGAGAGGGGGGGGTGCTTTTACTCGAAACTACAGAGTCCAGTTCCGACAAATCCTTCAAAGCTTGTCTTGCTTGCTCCCGGTAGGTCTTCAGGGCTGGTATGTCGGTTTCGGGATGATGTGACCTGTGCAGAGACCACACCTCTTGCTGTGCAATACTTATTAGTCGGTCGGCAGCTCTCTTGAAACCAAAAGTCGCCAGCATTTTTAATCCGAACTCATGCAAATCGATCCAAAAGAACCTGAATTTCCCAGCGATCGTTTTGCTTTTCTCGCTCCGCCTTTCGTTTAGTTGGGCAACGAGTTCGGTATGGAGCTCCTCTTTTAGTTGGCTTATTTCTATTTCGCGCGCTTCAAAGGTTTTCCTCGCCTCTTCGATATGCCCGCTGATGTGTACCCACTCCTTTGCGACGGTTTCCTGTAGTTCGCGCTTTCTATCGTCAATGCTCTTCAGTTCACGGTTCAGGTGCTCATTTTTCTGTTTCATGATGAACATGTTTGCATCGCCCTGGCGCTTTACAGCCTCAAGCTCTTCGTCCGAGGGTAGGGTGATGTCGAGATCAGCGAGCGCGGAATCAATCACGATGCCCTCAAAACTCAGGGTAAAATTCTTGATTGGTTTTCTTGACGGCGCAAGTTGGCGCATCTGGTCCATCCCATCCCATACCGGGCAAGGGATCGATGCGACTGGATAGGCCGGGCC
>JBCCIW010000025.1:0-21228 GCA_039028055.1 Pseudomonadota bacterium
CTCGCCGGATAGAAGCGCGTTGGGTGTTGAGAGCTCCAGAGCAATATTGAAAGCGTTGTCATCGAACAATCCGCTCGAGTTTAGTTTTAACGGCTCTGATAGGGAGCTGGCCTCTGCTGCGAGATCAAAATCGGTAATTGAGAATGCGGTTTCGGATACCGCGTCAGAGTAGGTGAGGTTGGAGCGAACAATACGGATCTGATCGAAACCGGCATCGATCTCTCCGCCTTCCGGCGCGGGTGATGGTACCTCGGTATCTGTCTCGGCATCTCCAAACTCCCAGTTAGAGCGCCCATCTTCAAGACGTTCGAGTTCAACATCGGCCTCAATTAGTGCCATTTCCTGAACCCGAACGCTGCCTGTAAGCAGCGGTCCCCATTTCACGGACGCCCGCAATTGACCGGCCTCTACAATATTCTGGCGGCTAAAGCCGTCCGGATTAGCGACAGTCACATCAGACACGCTCGCTGCAATGCGGGGGAAGAAGGACAGACTTATTGGTCCATCGAGATTCACCTCGCGCCCCAGAGAGGCCTCTGCAGCCGTCTGAATCTGCGTTCGATAGACGGATTTCGGTATGAGCACAGCAATCGCGATTAACGCCCCGATCAGCAGGACTACTATGGCGGGTAAAATTATGATCAGGCGGCGCATGGTAGATCCTTCAAAGCTGACCAGACAGCATTAACACGGGGGAAGCCCATTTGAATGTCACTTGAAGGAGAATTTGTGGCGGTAGAGCGCTTGACCGGCTCTTCTGGGTTGATTAGACGGGCCCTCTGTCTTGATGACCAAGATAAGTGCGCGGGTGTAGCTCAGCTGGTTAGAGTGCCGGCCTGTCACGCCGGAGGTCGCGGGTTCGAGCCCCGTCACTCGCGCCATTTCACTTTTCTGGTTTTTATCTGACAAGTGCCACGCCTGGATGCGTCATGTTTGGTCATGATCTTTCTTGCCAAAATACCTGATAGCTTTAATGGCAGCGATAATGACCGTGACAGTCGAAGAATTTGAAGTCGAATTGCGCTCCGCGATTGATGGCAAAACGAAGCCGGTGGGTGCTCTCGGTCGCATCGAAACGCTCGCGGCACAAATTGCACGCATACACGGCACTCTGTCTCCGAAGATCGAGACATGTGCACTGACGATCTTCGCTGCCGATCACGGCATCGCAACCGCCGGCGTGTCAGCATATCCCCAGGCGGTGACGCGGCAGATGGTGCTGAACTTTCTCGCGGGCGGAGCGGCCGCCAATGTCTTTGCAAAATCCGTTGGTGCGGACGTACAGGTCGTGGATGCGGGTATCGTAGGTAACCCCATTGAGCATTCTGACCTTACTGACTGCCGCATTGGTCCTGGTACCGCCAACGCCATCGAAAGGCCGGCGATGACCAGCGGGGAGCTAGGCCAGGCGCTGGAGGCCGGGCGTTCAATCGGAGAAAGTGTGACTGCCGACGTCATCTGTTTCGGGGAAATGGGCATTGGTAACACCTCCGCTGCGTCTCTCATTGCCGCGAAACTGCTGGGTCAGCCGGTAGCCGTTCTGGTCGGTAGGGGAACAGGGCTTGATGATGAGGGGCTCGCTCGCAAGCGCGCAATTCTGGCGCAGGCAGCAGCGCGTACGCCAGATAAACTGACTGCAGAAATCGCGCTCTGCGAATACGGAGGATTCGAGATCGCGATGATGGCGGCAGCAATGACGATTGCAGCCAAAGCCCAACGTATTATTATTGTAGACGGGTTTATTTCGAGTGTCGCTGCGTTGTGCGCGGTTCGGCTCGCACCTAGCTGCCGGGCCAGTCTCATCTTCGCTCATCGCTCGGCCGAGGTTGGGCACGGGATCGTGCTCGATGCCCTCGGTGCTGAACCCTTGCTCGACCTAGATATGCGCCTCGGCGAAGGAACAGGTGCGCTGCTCGCCTTTCCTTTGGTGAAGGCCGCAGCGTCTATACTCCGGGACATGGCGAGCTTTGAAAGCGCCAATATCAGCGGACCGGCCTAGGAAATCCAATGAAAGATGAAGGTGCCTCCTTTTTGCTCGCCGTGCAGTTCCTGACGCGGTTGCCGGTGCAAACGGGGACGCTCTACACGCCGAAACGGATGGCGAATTCGGTGCGATACTACCCGCTGGTCGGCGTCCTTGTCGGCGCAGCGTCTGCTCTGGTTTTCATCGGTGCTGATGCGATGTTGCCCCAGACTATTTCTGTCCTCTTCGCCATAGTGGCCGGCCTCCTTGTTACCGGCGCATTCCATGAAGATGGACTTGCCGACACATTCGATGGCGTTGGCGGCGGTCTTACCCGCGAAAAATCGCTCGAAATTATGAAGGATTCCCGGCTCGGAACTTATGGAACCCTGGCCCTTATTGCGGCGCTCGCTCTTAAGGCTGCAGCATTGATTACACTATCGTCCGAACTCCTGATTGCGGGGCTAATCGCCGGCCATGGTCTATCGCGGTTTTCGAGCGTGCTTGTTATCATTACGAGCCGCTATGTAAGAGAGGATGGCACCGGCAAGCCGGTGGCTGGTGGGGCTTCGCCGACAAGTTTCATCATCGCTGTCATGACGGCTGGCGCGGTCATAGCAGCGTGGTTGGTCTACCTTCCTGCTGCGGCGCTCGGAATTGCCGTCGCCGGATTGATGGCAGGTCACATACTCATGCGCTTGTTTTTTGAGCCGAAACTCGGCGGTTATACTGGGGACACGCTGGGTGCTGTTCAGCAGGCGAGCGAGATCGGCTTCTATCTCGGGCTTGTCGCATGGGTTTGATACTCCTGCGACACACGACGCCTGATATCGCCTTAGGCACATGCTATGGGCGAACCGATCTTGATGTCTTGGAGACCTTCCCAAAAGAGGCAGCTAAGGCCTCTGCTGTTCTGCCAAAATTTGAGCGTATCGTATCGAGTCCTCTCAAGCGTTGTCGGAAGCTCGCTTCGTTCGTTGCCGAACAGGCAAATCTCGATGTGCAGGAGGATGCCCGTTTACAGGAAATGGACTTTGGAAACTGGGAGGGCTCCCTATGGTCGGATGTTCCGCGTCAGGAACTAGACGATTGGGCGGCGGATTTTCTCTATGCTCGTCCCCATGGTGGAGAAAGCGTATCGGAATTGAAAATTCGTGTGACGGCGGCAATTTCAGACTGGAACATACCAGGCGTATCGACGCTGATCGTCACCCATTCCGGGGTTATCCGCGCAGCATTGTCGACGGGCGATGGGGCAGGAGATTTCAACGTCAATATCGACTTTGGCGGTTTTATCACGATACCATCGCCGTAGGGAGAGATACCATGAGCGATGCGGAAACGCACAAAGCTAAAATGCAGGAACTGCAAGCCGATCAGAAGCGCAAGACTTCCGAGGCTAAGCCCGCCGGCCGGGGTCTTGTGCTCGTTCACACTGGCGACGGAAAGGGCAAATCGAGCTCAGCATTCGGAGTGATCATTCGGGCTCTTGGCTGGGGCCACAATGTCGGCGTCGTCCAATTCATAAAAGGAAAGTGGATTACGGGTGAGCGGCGCTTTTTCCAGGAGCTTGGGAAAGTCGATTGGTATACGATGGGTGACGGCTTCACCTGGGATACGCAGGATCGAGACCGGGATATTGCGGCCGCTGAAGCCGCTTTCGAGCGGGGGCGCGAAATGATGGAGCGCGGCGATTACGACCTCATCGTGCTCGACGAGATCAATATCGCCCTTCGCTACGATTATCTGGAGGTAGAGAATGTACTTGCAGCTCTGAAGGCGCGTTCAACCCGCACCAGCGTCGTCCTTACCGGACGGGACGCTAAGCCTGAGCTGTCTGAATATGCCGATCTCGTTAGCGAGATGCGCGAAGTGAAACACCCCTTCAAAAATGGTATCAAGGCTCAGCGTGGCATTGATTTCTAATATACAACCCATCCATGTCGCAGTCTGAATTTGAAGTATTGGCGGAACTGATGGCTCGCCGGCGTGACGTTCGCCGTTTCCGAACGGATGACGTTGACGAAACCCTTCTGGACGAGGTGTTTGAGCTCGTTGAGCTGTCACCGTCCGTTGGAAACAGCCAACCGTGGCGGTGGGTAAGTGTCGCAGACACAGCGCTGCGACACGACATCCAAGATATTTTCGCGGCTTCCAATCAGAGAGCGAGGGCGGCTGTGCCGACTGAAAAGAGAGACCTCTATGATAGTCTGAAGCTCGCGGGCCTTAAGGAGGCACCCATTCAATTCGCTGTTTTTTGTGATTGCGAGACGCAGCAAGGAGATGGGCTTGGCCGACAAACGATGTTCGAAACGCTCCATTATTCAGTCGTTTGCGCGATCATGACTTTTTGGCTCGCGGCCAAATCAAAAGGCCTTGGAGTTGGTTGGGTCTCTATTTTGGATCGCGACGCGCTCTCCAAAGCGCTCAACGTGCCAGGCTCATGGGAATTCATTTCTTATCTTTGCGTCGGCTATCCCCAGGAAGACCATTATGACCCCGAACTGGAACGCTTTGGATGGCAGGACAGGGTGTGGAAGAAGGAGAACATCCTTAAGCGCTGACAACGACTGTTATGAGAGCGGGTCACTTAATTGACGGCCTTAGATTTTTACTCTACGCGCACTTTCAGATGGTGCTTCTTGATAGGAAGCTAAGAGGGAAGCCGGTGGAGATCCGGCGCTGTACCCGCAACTGTTAGCCGCGAGCTGATGGCCATTTTGTCACTGGGTTCTTACACCCGGGAAGACGGCCCAAAGCGCTGAACGGCAAGCCAGGAAACCTGCCATCGCGTCGTTCGTCCGGAGACCGGGAAGAGTCTCTGCGGGCGGGAAGGTAGGCCACGTAAAGGCATACCTCTCCTTTGAAACGACACCTGAAAATAGGCCGGGCCGCCCGCATGGGAAAGATCTCGTGGGGCCTGAAACGTCGTTTTATAAGCGCCAAACTGGTCGGGCGGCTAGGCGCTGGAGGGGTACCCCATGACTTACAGATCTGCACTACTTGGTGCTGTGTCGCTTTCCCTTGGGTTTAGCGTTCCTTTGGCTTCTAATGCGGCTGCTCAGACGACGAATGAAGCGGCGATTCCTATCGAACAGTCTGCTGCGGAAAGCGACCAGCTCGACGCAATCATTGTGACAGGCACTCGCTTTGAGACGCCGCTGGATCAATTGGGCCAGTCAGTTACCGTCATAACGGCAGAGGCCATCGAGGCGCGCCAACAAATTCAGGTTTTCGACACGTTGGCCTTGGTTCCGGGTGTGCAGACTTCTCGGTCCGGTCCGATCGGTACGACATCAACAGTGTTTTTGCGCGGTGCCCCCAGCAATACGACTCTGGTCGTTCAAGATGGTATCGTTCTTAACAACCTGGCCGCTACAAGCGGCGGGTTCAACTTCGCCAACTTTGATACGAGCGATGTAGAGCGCATTGAAGTAATCCGCGGTGCTCAATCGACAATTTATGGGTCCGACGCCATTGGTGGTGTGGTCAACATTATCACGAGGTCCGGAGCAGAAGGCCTCGGTGGCTCGGCGAGCATTGAGGGCGGCTCCTTCGGCACGTTTCGAGGTCACGCTACGATACTCGGCGGGACAGACCGGCTGAATGGACGGGTCACCGTTGGCGGCGTGCGTTCCGGTGGATTTTCTGCCCAGAGTGATAATGATGAGGATGATGGTTTTGAGAACATCACCATTTCGTCGCGAGGAGCATTCAAGCCAATTGAATCTCTCACGTTGGATGGTGTAATCCGCTACTCAGACAGCGAGCTCGACTTTGATGGCTTCCCTACGGACTTCGCCACATCGAACACAGAAGAGCTAAATTTGGCCGCTTTTGCTACCCACGAAGCGCTCGGGGGTCGTTTAAGTAACCGCTTCGGCATAACGTTCTCGACGCTTGATTCAATCAACTTGAACGATGAGGGCGGAGACGAGGGTGACGGGATCCCAAGCGAAGTAACTTTTTTGCAGGACGGTGAGCGTCTATCCTACGAATATCAGGGCTCATTTGAAGCAACAGATTGGCTAGATGTGATCGTGGGCGCGGAGCGCGAAGAAGCTGAAGCAAGCGTTCCCGTGGCGTTCGTCGATTTCGCCGAGGAAGTGAACCAGACGTCAGGATATGGACTCGCTCGCGTTCGACCGACGGACTGGATAGATCTGACGGCTGGTGTTCGTCATGATGCTAATTCCCAGTTTGGCGACTCTACCACAGCCAATGCTGCTGGTAATGTCCGGATTGAGCAGACGGGTACAATCCTTCGTGGCAGTTATTCGGAAGGTTTTCGCGCGCCGTCGCCAGGCCAACTCGGTGCCAATGCGAACAATCTGGATGCTATATTGGATGCGGCACTTGACCCCGCACTTGATCCTGAAACATCCACAGGGTGGGATATTGGCGTCCAACAAACCATTCCGATTTTCGATACCGTTCTTGGCGTCGCTTACTTCCAATCCGATATTGATAATCTGATTTCTTTTGCTTCCGTGGGTCCGACCTTTGCGCCGGCCTTTTTCAATGTGGATGAAGTGGAGATCGAAGGTGTAGAGGTCACACTTTCTGTTAGTCCGTTTGACGGTCTGCAATTTGAAGCAAATTATACTTATCTTGAGGCAGTTGATGCCGCTACAGGGGTACAACTCGACAATCGGCCTGAAAATCGTGCCACATTTGATGTCATTTGGGCAGCGACGGATAAGCTGAATGTTGGCGCTCAGCTGATCGTTAACGGCGATGAAACCGAAAGTTTCGGTGATCCGCTAGATGACTTTGTTCTCCTAAATTTGCGCGCTGACTATGCTTTAACCGACATCATTACGGTATTTGCACGCATCGATAATGTCACCGACACCGATTATGAAGATAATAGCGGGTTCAATGCCCCCGACGTCTCAGCCTTTGGAGGCATTCGCGCAAGGTTCTGATGAGAAGATCGATTGGCATGTCGAGGGTATTTCAGGCGGGTGTGTGTCTCATTGCCAGCCTGCTGACCTCGGCATGTGATCGGGGCAATGAGAAGCTTCAGACAGAGGGAACCGATACCGATCGACCTCACCGGATTGTCAGCCTCGATCTCTGTGCCGACCAGTTCGCTCTGAAATTCGTCTCGCCAGAGCGTATTCTCGCCGTATCGCCAGATGCTGCGAAGGATTTCTCCTACATGCGCGAAGCGGCCGCGGGGGTGCCGGTTGTTCGCCCCGTTGCCGAAGACGTCCTAATCCTGAAGCCCGATCTCGTTGTGCGCGCGTATGGTGGCGGCCCGAACGCCAAGGCTCATTTCGAAAGCCTTGGTATTCCGGTCATCGAAGTTGGATGGGCAAACGATATCGATAGTGTTCTGGAGAACATTGAACGTATAGCGACCCATCTCGGCGCGCCGGAAGAGGGCCGCCGGGTGGTTGATGAAACGCGCGAGCGTCTCGACATGTTTGCGACAAAAGGCTCCGGACGCGAAGCGCTCTATATGACTCCAGCCGGCGTCACTACCGGTCCGGGCTCGCTTGTTCACGAAATGCTTGTGGCCGCGGGGCTTCAGAATTTTCAGGAGCAGCCGGGCTGGAACCCCATCCCACTTGAAAGACTTGCTTACGAGCAGCCCGATCTTGTCGCGGCTGCCTTTTTCGAAACACTGACCAACCACCCCGACGCCTGGAGCGCTTCAAGGCATCCCGTGGCGAGGGCGCAACTGGCCGAGCCTGATACGGTGCCTATTCAGGGCGCGTGGACGGCCTGTGGCGGCTGGTTCATTCTTGATGCCATAGAAGCGCTAGTAGACGGTGCACCACTGTGAACCGAGAGGTCGATTGGCTAGTACCGGGGTTGGTCTTTTGTTGTGGGCTCGCAATTTTCTTTGCCTGCCTGCTCGGCTCCACACCCTTGCCATCTAGCCGGGTGATCGCTGCATTTTTCGGGGGCGCAGATGCGGGAGACCGGCTGGTAGTGTGGTCGATCCGTCTGCCGAGAGCGCTTACCGCTTTCCTTGTCGGGGGCGCGCTGGGTATGAGCGGCGCGGCACTCCAGGGCCTGTTGCGCAACCCACTCGCGGAGCCGGGCGTGCTTGGGGTTTCAGCGACGGCATCGCTCTCTGCGACCTTTGTCCTCTACTATGGGTTGGTCGGTCTCAGCGCCTGGATCATGCCGATTGCGGCAATTGTAGGCGCGATGGCTGCCACGGCGCTCCTGGCTCTTGCAGCCATCCGAACCCAGTCAGTTGTCACTCTGATCCTCATCGGCGTCGGTCTTTCCAGCTTCGCCGGTGCCTTGATGAGCCTTCTTATGAACCTGGCACCGAATCCGTTCTCCCTGTCTGACATGATCAACTGGATGCTGGGATCGGTCGCCAATCGCAGCTTCGATGAAATCGCTCTAGCTGCACCATTTCTCATCGCAGGAAGCATTATACTGCTTGCTAACCGGCGGGGGCTGTCGGCACTCACCCTTGGCGAGGAAGCGGCGAGCGGCGTTGGCCTTGATCTCCGTCGCCAACGCATCCTCACTGTGCTTGGAGCGGGTCTTGCGACTGGAGCATCAGTTTCGCTCGCTGGAGCTATTGGCTTTGTTGGCATTATTGCGCCGCATCTTGTGCGACCCTTTGTGGATCATGACCCGGCGCGCTCGCTTGTACCGTCAGCTCTGCTTGCCGGGCTTATTCTTGTGATTGCTGATATCGGCGTCCGTCTCACCCCGACCGACAATGAGCTGAAGCTCGGCGTCGTCGCGGCCCTTATCGGTGCACCGTTTTTCGTCTGGATCGCCATGCAGAGGCGAACCGTCCATGACTGAGTTGAGTGTCCAGAATATATCCTTAAAAGCGGGGGACGCAGCGCTCGTTCAAAACGCAAGTTTCCGTCTTGGGAAGGGGGAGTTCGTTGCCCTGCTCGGGCCAAATGGGGCCGGAAAGACGAGCCTCATACGTGCCAGCCTCGGTCTTGATGTACCGGCTTCCGGAAAGGCCGTACTGGGCGGAGAAGATACAAGTAGCCTCGCTCCTGTGATCCGCGCCCGCCAGCTGGCTTACCTGCCACAGATCCGTCCGCTTGCGTGGCCGAACACCGTTCGTGATGTCGTTGCCCTTGGTCGGTTTTCCCATGGCGCTGTCCTCGGGCGGCTGAAAGGCTCTGACGCAGAAGCCGTCGACCGAGCTATCGTGGCTTGCGATCTCACCGCTCTTGCCCACCGCAGCGCTGATACCCTCTCGGGCGGCGAGCTTGCTCGTATGCATTGTGCCCGCGCTTTCGCCGCAGAGGCACCGCTTTTCATCGCCGACGAACCGACAGCCGCCCTCGACCCGCGCCACCAGTTTCGCATCCTCGATCTGATCGCCGATTTCGTAGAGCAGGGTGGGGGTGCTCTGGTTGTACTTCACGATATCGGTATGGCGGCGCGCTATGCCTCCCGTCTCATATGGATGAAAGACGGCCGCATCATCGCAGATGGCTCACCATCTGAAACACTTACGGGAGAACGTCTCGAAGAGATCTATGCTGTACGCGCAAGCATAGACGGTAAACGCGTTCATATGGATGGCCCGCTGTGACGGCGAAGGCGCTCATGCTTCAAGGCACCGGCTCCGACGTAGGGAAGTCCGTTCTCACCGCCGCGCTCTGCCGCATCGCCCGTCGCCGGGGCTTCAGTGTCGCGCCGTTCAAGCCGCAGAACATGTCGAACAATGCCGCGGCTTGTGCATCCGGCGGCGAGATTGGCCGGGCCCAAGCCCTACAGGCACGTGCCTGCGGACTTGAACCGCACACTGACATGAACCCCGTGCTGCTGAAGCCGCAAACCGACCGCACCTCCCAGATTGTCGTCCAGGGAAAGGCCGTCAAAGCCATGGAAGCGGCGGACTATATCGCCAATCGAGACAAGCTCATGGGCGCAGTCGTGGAGAGCTTCGAGCGGCTCGCCGCGCGTCACGACCTGATCATTGTCGAAGGGGCCGGCAGTCCGGCGGAAATCAACCTGCGCGCCCGCGACATTGCCAATATGGGTTTTGCCCGCCGCGCTGGTGTTCCGGTCTGCCTGATCGGTGACATCGAGAAGGGCGGCGTGATCGCGAGCCTCGTCGGCACGAAAGCCGTTATTGACCCGGAGGACGCGGCAATGATTGGTGGTTTCCTCGTAAATAAGTTTCGCGGCGATCCGCGCCTTTTCGACGCCGGCGTTACAGAGATAGAGCGCCGCACGGGCTGGCCATGTTTCGGCGTTATTCCATGGATTACGGCGAGCGCTCGTTTACCTGCCGAGGACGCTGTCGCATTGAGCCGTCCGAACGCGGAGAATAAAGGCGCGTTGAAAATCGTCTCCCCCATGCTCAGCCGCATGGCCAATTTCGACGATGCCGATCCGCTGAAACTGGAGCCGGGTGTTGACTTTGAATGGGTACCGCCGGGCCAATCCATTCCGCGCGATGCCGACATCATCATTCTATTCGGCACCAAATCAACGCTCGGCGACCTCGCTTTCCTCCGGGGCGAGGGCTGGGACCACGACATCATCGCCCATGCCCGCGCTGGCGGCCGCGTGCTGGGCATATGCGGTGGCTATCAGATGCTTGGGCTACGTATCTCTGATCCTCACGGGGTTGATGGTGCCCCGGGAGAGGCGGAGGGGCTCGGCCTTCTGGCTGTTGAGACAATTATGGAACGGGATAAACGCGTCGCCCCAGTTACAGGCACTTGCTTCCGTTCGGGAGAGACAGTTAGCGGCTACGAAATTCACATGGGCAAGACCAGCGGGCCGGATACGGCGCGTCCCTTCGTGGAGATTGACGGAAACCCGGATGGAGCTGTCGGCTCAGACGGTAAAGTGCAAGGCACCTATCTCCACGGCGCATTTACGAGCGATGGATTTCGCCGTGCATGGCTTACTGAGATCGGTGCTCAAGCAGATCAAACACTGGCCTATGGTGCCGAAGTGGATCGCGCGCTTGATGCCCTTGCTGACGGCGTTGAAGCCGCGACCGATATCGACGCGCTGTTGGCATTAGCGAAGCCGTTGGGCTGGAGCCCTTAAGAGCTATGAGCGCTGCGACCCTGATGCTGCTAGCTTGGGCGATAGAAGCCGCCTTTGGCTGGCCGGAATGGCTCTACAAGCGCATCCGCCATCCCGTTGTCTGGATCGGCGCTCTGATTTCAAGTTGCGATGCGACGCTGAACCGAACCCGCTGGTCGCATTATGTGCGCTATCTGGCCGGCGTAATCACCACGCTTCTGGTGATTATCATTGTAACCGGCATCGCCGTTTTCATCTCTGCCCGGCTTCCAGCAAACTGGTGGGGCATGGCCATTGAAGCGTCAATCGCCTCCAGCCTCATCGCCTCGCGCAGCCTTTATACCCATGTCTCCGCCGTCGCTCGTCCTCTGGCGAGCGGAGATATAGATAGCGCGCGCAAGGCCGTTTCCATGATTGTTGGACGGGACCCAAACCTGCTCGATGAGGCAGGAATCGCGAGGGCGAGCCTTGAAAGCCTTGCCGAGAACGCGTCCGATGGTGTCGTCGCGTGTCTCTTCTGGGGCGCTATATTTGGCCTGCCGGGGCTTGCCGCCTACAAGGCGATCAATACGCTCGACTCCATGATTGGCCATAGAAATAATCAGTATGCTGCTTTTGGCGGATTTGCGGCACGCCTTGATGATGTTGCGAATATAATCCCGGCCCGCCTGACTGGGATGCTGATCGCAGTGGCCGGCCTGAACTACGCAAGCTTCAAAATCATGCTGCGCGATGCCCGCCACCACCGCTCGCCGAATGCCGGATGGCCGGAAGCCGCGATGGCGGGCGCGCTCACGGTCCGGCTGTCCGGTCCGCGCAGCTATGGTGACGCCGTAACCGAGCAACCCTGGCTCAATCGCGACGCCCCTGATCCACGGGTCAAAGATATGCGGCGTGGCCTTACCCTTTATATCCGCGCCATGTTCCTCGGTGCCGGTCTTCTCAGCTTTATCGCTTGGGGGTCTCGATGAGCGAAGACCTTCTCCATGGCGGTGCACTGGACCATATGCGAGCGCGTTTCCCCGATGCGCCAGAGCCCTGGCTTGATCTTTCTACTGGCATCAACCCATGGCCTTATCCGAATACGGATATATCGCTCGCCGCCCTGGCGCGTCTACCCACCGAGGCCGATTATCGTGCTTGCCAATCCGCCATGGCAACTGCCATCAAAGCGCCTGAAGATACGATCGTTCTCGCGCCCGGAAGCGAGCTTTTAATCCGGCTCCTGCCGGAGATTATTGATGCTCGTAGAATAGCGATCCTGTCTCCGACCTATGGCGACCATTATCCGGTCTGGCATAATATTGGCACGAATATACTTCAAACCAGAAGCCCGCTAGACGCCGTGGAAACATCTGAAGTGATTATCATCTGTAATCCGAATAACCCCGATGGCCATGTCTTTCCAATCGATATACTAAATCAGGCCCGCGAACGCCTCGCCGCGCGGGGAGGTTGGCTGGTCGTCGACGAGGCTTACGGCGATCTTTATGCAGAGCAAAGCCTTGCAGCCCAGGGCGGCAGTGATGGCCTACTCATCCTCCGGTCCTTCGGCAAATTCTTCGGCCTCGCGGGCTTGAGGCTCGGCGGGCTAATCGCTCCAGCTGGACTATGCGATGTCGTAAAACACCACCTCGGCACTTGGCCCGTTTCAGGCGCAGCGCTCGAAATCGGTGCCCGTGCCTATGCCGACGCAGCCTGGCAAACCAACACCCGAAAGAAGCTCGCAGACGCGTCCGTACGGCTGAAGACCGTTATTGAAACAAGCAGTCTGAAACTCATCGGTGGAACACATCTCTTTCAATACGTCGAAACCGATTGCGCCCATGCACTCTGGGAGCACCTTGCGCGCCATGGCATTTATGTCCGCCGCTTCGATTGGTCAGACAAGCATTTGCGTATCGGCCTTACGGCAAACGCTGAAGAAGAAGCGCGTCTCGCCGCCGCGCTTAATCTTTTAAAATGAGGGGTAGGCCGGCGGCGATGAATTCCACCCGGTCGCACACAGCGGCGACGGCCTGGTTCAGTCTGCCTTGCACATCCCTGAACGATCGGCCGAGCTGCGTTTCCGGCACAAGCCCAAGACCAACCTCATTAGAAACTAGAAAAATCGGCACCGGGCAGGCAGATATCGCAGCGCAAAGGCGTACGGTTTCTGCTTCTACGTCGCGCTCGTTGTGCATGAGGTTCGAGAGCCACAAGGTCAAGCAGTCAATAAGGCAAGCGTCACCTAGCTCGCGGACGCCTTCAATCGCTCCAACCACATCAAGCGGCGCCTCTAGTGTCGTCCAGCCAGGTCCACGTTCCTGCTTGTGGCGAACGATGCGTTCATGCATCTCTTCGTCAAATGCCTCGGCCGTTGCTATGAACACGCGCTGCGACGCCGCGCCTTCTGCACACTCGAGCGCCCGTCGGCTTTTGCCGGATCTCGCGCCGCCAAGGATTAAATGCGCATTTGACATGGCGAGCCTGTTAGCAGGCAGGAGCGGCCATGAAAACCGTACCTTTCAGCCCAAGAGCTCGCGGTCTACTGATCCCCCATGCTGGTCAAAATTCTTGCGCACGCGAGTTGCAAACCTGACAGAGGAATAGGACTGAGGAACAGATGGAAAGACTGTTGACTAAATTATGTGTCGGGTTCGGCTGTGTACTTTGTGTTCTCGGCGCATCTTCTGCAAATGCCGGCACGCTTTTTGGTGTGGTCTCTGAACGGAACTCCGCGGTCGCTGCCGCGGCGGCTAAGGTATTCAACGATCGATATCCGGGTAACGTGATCCTGCTCCGTACTCCGCGGCAGGTGGCGGCGCTGGATGACAGGACTATTGAAGCCTATTTTCGCTCGGCTGACGCCATTTTAGTTGCTGGCGTTTTCAGTGAAGATGCGACACGAATTACCCGCCTCGCGGCGGGGCTTGAAGCTGAGACTCCGCTCTGGGCTGTCAGCTCAGCTAGCGGGATCATCGATGTCTCCAAACAACGCATTGGTGACGACGACGAATGGGAATTGGCAAACGCCTATTGGCAGGGGCGCGGCGTTGATAATCTGGCGAACCTCTTTGCATTTGCTCTTGCTGATCAGCATGCTCGCGCGGAACTGATGACGCCAGTTCCGCTTCAACCCGTACGATTCAGTCACCGACAAGGCTCTAAAAGTTGGCCGCTGGTTGCTGTATTGGATTATGAAACGGGTGATCAGGCTGGTAATCTCGATGTACACACGGCTCTTTGCAACGCCCTCGTTGCTGGCGATCTGGCGTGTCAGTCGATATTCGCTGACTGGGGCGCGGCGAGTGCCGATGCATTGGAACAGCTGCAAACCCTAGAACCTGCCGCCCTTGTCATGCTTCAGGACTTCGCTGTGGGCGGTAGCGACAGGGAGAGGGCCGAGGCTGCTCTTCGGGCGCTTGATATTCCAATTCTGAAAGGAATTCGCCTGACCGAATTTGACGAGCAGACCTGGCGGGAGAGCGCCGATGGCCTCCCAACCGATAGCGTCTATTACCGCGTCGCCATGACCGAACTCTCAGGTGCTGGACAAACACAAGTCCTTGCCGCAGGCGCGCCCCCGCGGCTTGACCCTGTCTCCGGTATCGAAATCAGAGTAACGACGCCGATAGGAGAAGAGGTTGAAAGCCTTGCGAGGCGGATTGAGCGATGGGCTGAATTGCAGACAACGCCCAACGCTGAAAAACGCCTGGCCATCATCTATTACAATCATCCGCCGGGTCGTCATAACATAGGTGCCGACAATCTTGATGTGCCGGAGAGCCTGCTGGAAATTTTGCGACAGCTGGCGGCCGAGGGTTACGATGTTGGCCAATTGCCGGAGAGCTCCGCGGCCTTGCTCGACCTCATTCAGGACCGCGCCGTTAACCTGCCGGAGAACAATCAAGCGCTGCAAACATTTTGGGAAAACGGGCTTGGCCATGCGGCGGACGCCTACGCAGATTGGCTCTCGACACTCCCGGAGCTGACCCGGGCCGATATGACAGATGGGCCGCTGGCGACCCTGCGATTTCGAGTAGAGTCTGCACTGGATCATCGGGAATTCGATAAAGCTCGCAGCCTCGTCTCAACAGCCATTAACGACATGGCATTTGTCATCGAAGGTGCGCCGATGGAATACCACGAGCGTGCCGAGGCTCTACTGGAGCAACTCGATGATTCTTATACCGCACTCATCAGTGGTGAAGACAGGGTAAATGAACTCGATAGTCTAACCCGAGCTCTGCGAAATCAGGGCATTGAAGGCTTGCGCGGTTGGGGGCCGCCGCCGGGCCAGGTCATGACCGTAGATGGCGAGTTCGTTTTCCCGCGCCTGCAATTCGGCAATGTCCTCATCGCACCGCAACCGCCCAGGGGGTGGGAGGTGAATGAGGAGGTCCTCCATGCCAATCTCAGCGTGCCGCCAACCCACCAATATCTTGGCTTTTACCATTGGCTCCGCAGTGAATTTCAACCTCATGCCTTGATCCACCTCGGGCGACATTCGACCTACGAATTTCTCCCCGGCAAGCGGGTTGGCCTTAGCGGTACGGATTATCCTCGGCTGATCGCTGGCGATGTGCCGGGGCTCTACCCCTACATTGTCGACGGCGTTGGTGAGGGCTTGCAAGCCAAACGCCGGGGCCTCGCTGTGATCGTCGACCACCTGACGCCGCCGCTACAGGCAACGCCTTTCTATGACGAGTTGCTCGGCCTCCGCCAACTCGTTGAAGGATTTGAAGCCGCTGACCCGTCCGAAGCTGGCGATATTGCCCGCGCTCAGTCCCTCCAGCGGATAAAGGCGCAGGTCGAGGATTTAGGCATTCGTGAAGCACTTGTGGCTGAAGTCGAAGCCGAACACGGCGGCGGCGAGACGATAGAATTTGCGTCCATCGATCCGGACCTTCTCGTCCATGAGGTAGGCCATTTCCTGACCGAAATGCAGGAGGACTTTATGCCTCTTGGCCTGCACGTTTTCGGCCGGGAATGGAGCGATGCCGCCCTCGATACGATGATTGCGTCAATGGAGACCGACACCGCGCGCGATGCTCTCGCCGCATCGCCGGAGGCAGAGATGACGGCATTGCTTGCCGGTCTGGAAGGCCGATTCATCGCTCCGGGCAAGGGCAATGATCCCCTGCGCTCGCCGGACGCGCTTCCAACAGGGCGGAATTTCTACGCACTGGATGCGAGCCTCATACCGAACAGTGTCGCCTGGGATATTGGGTCAGAAATGGCCCGACAAACCCCGGAGAACGAAGGCGACGAGGCCGTTATCCTCTGGGCCTCTGACACCGTACGCGATGGCGGCGTGATGATGGCTTTCGGGCTGGAGCTTCTGGGTGTTAAACCGCTATGGAACGGACGGGGGATTCTAACCGGGCTGGAACGCCAGCCCCTAACAGATGGCCGCGTGCGGAAGGATGTCACCTTCGTCGCCTCGGGTCTGTTCCGTGATCTCTACGGTGAACAAATGAAGTGGCTGGACAAAGCTGTGCTGATGGCGCTCGATGGGGCCTCTCAGACTATTCTTCGCGACCACCCCCAGCTTAGCAGTGCCTTGGCAGAGACCCTTGCCCCCCTTGGTGAGTTACGCGGTCCTAGCGATGAGGCGCTCGCGACAAATGCCATTGCCGCCGCATGGGTGGCAGAGATGCAAGCCCAAAATACCGCAGACGGAGCAAGCGGTCGCCTTGCTAGCCTTCGCCTATTCGCGCCGGCACCAGGGCGTTACAGCGCGGGGGTCAACCGCCTCGCCGAGCGATCGGGGGCTTGGGAAGACAGATCCGAACTCGCTCGCACTTATATTGCCCGCATCGGCTATGCCTATGGCGAGGGCGTGAATGGTGCGGCCCATCAGGAACAGTTTGAAAAGCGCCTTGCCAGTGTCAGTCGCAGTTATCTCGGTCGTGCAAGCAACCTCTATGGCCTCGTCGATAATAATGATGCTTATGACTATCTCGGCGGGCTGAACCTCGCCGTGGAAACCCTAAGAGGCGACTCGGCAAAAGGCTTTGTCATCGATGTCAGCGACCCGGACCAACCGGACATGGAACCCCTCGCTAGCGCCATTATGCAGGAATTACGCGGGCGGCAGCTGAACCCGGCCTGGATCGAAGCGCTGATGCAGCACGGATACGCTGGTGCGCGCACAATGAACACTGCCTTTTTCGAGAACCTGTGGGGCTGGGAGGCCTCCGATCCAAACCTTCTCTCTGATACGGTTTGGGAGGAAGCCAAGGCGATCTACATCGACGACCGCTACGATATCGGCGTCGATGACTTTCTTGACGAACGGCAAATGCTGCCGGTGCAGGCGAATATCCTCGCGATCATGCTTGTGGCCGCCGAAAAGGGATACTGGCAGGCTGATGAAGAGACCATAAACAGCCTTGCTGAGGCCTTTGCCCGAATCGTCGCGGAAGTGGGCCTACCCGGCAGCGGTCATACAAGGCCGGACCATCCGATGCTGGACTGGATCGCCGATAAATTACCGCCCCACCTCGCCGGTCAGTTATCGGATGTGCGTGACACCGCCCGCCTGCCGGTCGCCGATACTCCAGCACCGCTGGAAATTATTCGCGAGCTGACACCGGCTGATACAGCTGCGGAGGCCCATGCCCAGCCACTGTGGCAGAACTGGCTCATCGGAGCAGTCGTCCTTGTGCTGATTAGCAGCGGCATCATCATCGGTAGACGGTCGCCAATATGATCGACCTGAGCTTGATACTCCATACAATCGTAGATCATCTGCTGTGGCCGGTGATCGCAGTGCTATTGGTTGTCACCGTTCTGGTGATTATCGATTCCGGCATCGCAGTCGGTGAACGGCTCGGCGGGCTCAATCGGTTGAAAGAGCAAACCGCCCAAGATGTCGAACAGCTAGCCCGCACGCGAATTTCCCGCGCTGACCTTGCTACTCGGATCGGTCCCTCGCTTGGCCTCATGGGAACCCTCATTCCCCTCGGACCGGGCATCGCCGCCATGGGTCGAGGTGATTTCCAGACACTCGCCATCGCTATCACAACGGCTTTTGACACGACCGTTCTCGGACTTCTCATCGGCATTGTCGGATTTGTGATCAGCCGTTGGCGACGCGGTGCCTATGATCGTCTACTAACGGAAATAGAGGCCGCCGATGCGTGAACTGAGCTGCAAAAGATTTGATGAGGAAAACTCAATTAGTGGCATAGGCGATCTGCCTAACCTCGCTGATCTGATGCTCGTCTTTGCAGTCGGCCTGATCGCAGCCCTCGCGGCGGCAACGAACGGTGGCGCTTTGCCGGAGCCAGTTGAAGCAGGTGCGGAGTTGCCTGAATTGCCCGGCGACGCCACCGCCGACGGAGCGGGGCTGGAAGCCGTTGGCCGCGTCTTCGAGGATCCAGAAACGGGGAAACTATACCTAATCAAATAGGTAATTTAGCTTCCACCCCAGACGTTTTCATGTCGTCACGCAGCGCACACAGACTAACCTTGCGGCTTGGAGAGCCTGTTCTTTGTAGTTAATAGGCCCTCTAATGAGGCACGCGACATGGAATTGGATTACCATTTATGCCTCAGTGCTTCGACGCTAAATGATTAGGGCGTAGTTTATGTGTTTTCGCTACATACTGTTTTTCTTTTTGTGGGCAGTCTGTTTGCCGACTGGCTGGGCCTGTGACTGGAATGATGGGGATGGTCTTGACGTGGGCCTCGTCTTAAGTGGGGGAGGGGCATTTACAACGACCCAAGTTGGGGCACTTACGCTAATCGAAGAACTCGAAATTCCTATTCACTGCGTTGTTGGCACGAGTATGGGAAGTGTCACCGGAGCAATGTATGCGGGCGGCTATAGCTCTAGGGAAATTGCGGATATTTATGAGCTACGAGATTGGGCGGCGATCTTTCGTGGCGGCGTCAGTCGTGATGATAAGCCCTATCTTCAGAAAGAAAACGAAGACCAGTACTTTTCTGACTATGTCGCTGGGTTTGGAGATGGCGGTGTAAGGCTACCAGGCGGTTTTGGTGATATGAGCGGTCTGCAAGCAGAATTCCGCAAGATTTTCTCCCATATCGCAAACAATATCTCTTTCGAGACTGATCTCAGGGTTCCATACCGTGCAGTGGCAATGGATTTATCGACAGGTGAGGCACATGCCTTCTCTGAAGGAGATCTCGTCCAGTCGATACTGGCGAGCATGGCGGTTCCCGGAGCATTCGCGCCCAGGACTATAGACGGACGTCTTTATGTGGATGGCGGTATGGCCTCCCAGTTACCTATCCGGATCGCTAAAGAAATGGGTGCCGACATTATCATAGCGCTTGATACAACTGTGGCACCTCCTGAACTAAATGGCGCTCAGTCCATCGCGTCAGCATCCCAACAGATCGTACGTATTACCGTATACAGAAATTGGTTGGAAGATATTGCTGAACTGACCGATCAAGATGTTCTGCTGCAACCAAGTCTCGAGGGGCTGACAACAGCAAGCTTCAATCGGGCTGCACAAGGCATAGCTGCGGGGCGACAGGAAGCGGAAAAGTTCCGCGAGCAACTTCTTGCTGTAAAATCAAAGGCAGCACCATCGAGACAGCAAATCCTCGATCCGGACATACCGCTTTCGGTCGAAGACAACGGCTTGCAACTCGTGAACACTTCCGAGATCGGCGATGGAATCATTCTGGACCGACTAGATTATGAGGCAGGTGACATTGATGAAGACACCACAATCGACGCCCGCCTCAGAAATCTCGGCTCCTTCGGAGCATTCGGAGAAGTCGACCTGTCGCGGAGTCAGAATGGACCTCTCTTACGCGTTGCGCCCCGCGCATTAGGGCGAAATCTGTTGCAAGCTGGCCTTAGGGCTTCGACGACATTCGACGGTGACGGTCAGTATTCACTGCTTGGGCGAATATCGCGACGGCCTGTCAACCGGTTCGGTGGGGAAGCGAGTCTTTCCGTTGAAGTTGGCACTGATTTTGGTGTTACAGCTCAATATTATCAGCCGTTTGGAGGAAGCGGTCGTTTCTTCATCATACCAGTCGCCTCATACCGTGGTGAGGAAATACTATTTGATGTTGGCGATGTGCGGGTCGCGGAGTTCTTCGAACAACGAGGAGACTTCCGGGTACGGCTTGGACGGGAACTTGGTGACTGGGGTATTGTTTCGGTAGAAAGTGTTGTTACCGTAGGGCGTATTGAGCCGCAGATATCCATCGCTCCCGCACTCATTACAGCCAATAATTTTGAGCAGGGAGGCCTTGGCGTATTTTTTGGTGCTGACACTCTAAACAGGTCAGCGTGGCCTACGAGTGGTTATCGTGTCCTTACATCCGCTGAGACGCTATTCGATATTAATGGCGGTGACGACACAGAGAAGTTCAATCTCTTCGGCACAACAGCGTTCGAGGTGGGCCCCGTTGGCATACAATTAAAAGCGCAATTCGAGAGCGTTCAACAAGTTGACGATGAACCTGTTCAGATTTTGGATCTTGGTGGATTTCGTAGACTTTCAGCATTCACTGAGAGCTCGATTCCAAACAACGAATACGTCCTTGCAACTGCTGAAGTTTTTCACAGACTTACTGGAACCGATGCAATTCTGAACTTTCCTATATATGTCGGTAGCACAATTGAATACGCGAACGTCGAATTCGATATCTTTGAACAGGGTTTGAATGAGGATCTATTCTCCGGTTCCGTTTATGTCGGGGCAGAAACGATCCTGGGGCCCGCCTTTTTTGGGACAGGCGTAAGCGATGACGGTGATTTTTCTCTTTTCCTCCACTTTGGTCGCGCATTCTAAAACCGTCGTTATGGCTAAATGGTAATATCCGGTCGCGGCCTTTAAAGCCCAAGTTTTTCCAGATTCATTGTAGCTGCATTGTAGCTTGCCTCGGCTAGGCGACCATTAAGTTCAGCTCGCGTGGCTCGGATGCGCGCGTCTGCGGCCCGCTCCTCTCTAACGTTCACGAGAAAAAAATCACTGGCACCTAAATTGAACCGCTGTCGTTCTGCATCAACCATTTTTTCTGCTTGAGATACTTCCCCTGTGGCAAGTTCAGCCAAACGCAGGGCAGCATCGAGATTTGCCAGTATATTACCAAGTTCAACGGTAATCTGATCTTCAGTCCTACGTTCTCGTAATTGCGCTGCGCGCAGTTCTGCTTCCGCTCGTTGAAGACGGCCTCTTGCGTCCCGCCTTTGAAGTGGCACGGAAAATCTAAAGCCAATAATTGTGTCTGTTGAATCTCGAGACTCCAAACCCTCTGCTATTGCGCCGACATCCGTCGAAACTTCAAAGTTC
>JBCCIW010000026.1:0-21127 GCA_039028055.1 Pseudomonadota bacterium
CCGATAGGATTGAATTTGATTTTGGCCTGACACACCAGAGGCTAACGCTTACGTCAACTGTTGCGTTACGTCATGCTCCCCAGCTGATCACTGCTCTATCGCGATCGTGATTGGGGTTCCCTAGCGCAATCCTTGTCACTCGCTGTGCTAGCTGCCATTCACGGCTAAAGTTGAAAACAAATCGGGAGAGGTTCCATGCTTGCCTATACAGTTATCGGTTCCAATAATAAGGAAAAGGCCCTCGAGTTCTACGATGCAATCTGTTCGGAACTTGGCGGACAGCGCACGTTTGCGAATGATCGCCTTCAATTTTATTCCAATGGACAGGGCGGAATGCTCGGTGTGGGAACTCCGTCAGATCTGGAAGCAGCGACCTGCGGAAACGGGGTGATGCCAGCGTTCGGCTGCCCGGATCAGGAGACTGTTGATCGTGTGTATGCAAAAGCCATGGAACTGGGCGCCCAGAGCGAAGGTGAACCAGGTGAGCGCATCCCCGGAATGTTCTATGGCGCATACTTTCGCGACCCGGACGGAAACAAGCTCTGCGCTGCATGCTTTCTCGGGCAATAGCTTGTTCGATAAGCTCCGTTAGGCACTGATGAATGCTGCCTAATCAGGCGGCACTTCCAACGGGCCTATCCCGCTCGTCTGCAACAAGTGCTAGAGCGACCCAGTCTGCCGCGCTAAGCGAATAGATCAAAACAGTATTGCCTGGAGGGGCCGGTATGGAATGGGGCTGGGATAATGCGCGAGCGCTCATTGGAATTGCCGTGATTGTCGGCATCGCCTGGCTACTCTCAGAAAACCGGAAGGCCTTTCCCTGGAAAGTCGTGCTTGGTGCTGTCGGTGTACAATTTGCGTTCGCTCTATTGTTATTCGGCGTTCCTCCCGTGCGCGCAGCACTGTTTCAGGCAAACACGCTCGTTGACGGTTTGATTGCGGCGACCGCTTATGGAACGAGCTTTGTATTTGGGCCCACTTTCGGCACTCAAGCCGGGTGGGAAGGTTTGACGGGCCAACCGGGCCCTATCTTCGCTGTACACCTACTACCGCTCATAATAGTGGTAGCAGCGCTTTCGGCGATCTTGTGGCATTGGCGAATACTGCGTTGGATCACGGGTGCCTTCGCGGCCATCTTTCGGAGATTTATGGGGTTGGGTGGTGCCACATCGCTCGCGGTCTCGGCGAACGTCTTCATGGGGATGACCGAGGCACCCGTACTTGTGAAGCCCTACATCAGAGGCATGACCCGGTCGGAGTTATTTATACTCATGACCGCTGGCTTTGCGACCGTGGCGGGATCAGTTCTCGTGCTCTATTCAGTTTTTCTGGATGGTGTGATTGCCAACCCGCTTGCTCAACTGCTGACCGCGTCACTTATTGCTGCCCCGGCAGCGATTGCCTTGGCCCTGACAATGATACCTGAAACGGAGGAAGAGCAGGAAAGAACGCGCGAGCCCGATTTTGAGTATCAGTCCACCATGGACGCGTTCGCCACTGGTGCAACCGATGGTCTTAAGATCGTCGCGAATATCGTGACCATGCTGATCGCCGCACTCGCACTCCTCTTTCTGGTGAATACCATGCTTGGCGCTTTGCCATCCGTTGGCGGTGGCCCGCTCTCGTTGGAGCGCATACTCGGATGGATCTTCGCGCCACTTATGTACATGGTCGGTGTTCCCTTGGAGGAAGCTGCTCGGTCTGGTTCCCTTATTGGTGTTAAGACGGTTCTCACTGAGTTTGTCGCTTTCCTGCAGCTTGCCGAAGTTCCCCCAGAGGAGATGAGTCCGCGCTCGCGGATGATCACCGCGCATGCGATTAATGGCTTTGCCAACTTTGGATCGATCGGAATTCTCATTGGAGGGTTATCGATCATTGAGCCTGCGCGACGGGATACGTTTTTAAATCTTGCCTGGAAGACATTGGTCGCCGGAACACTTGCGACGTGCATGTCAGGTGCAGTGGTGGCGGCTCTACCATTTGCCCTTTTTGCTGGGAGCTAATTCATATGGCGTTACGTAGAGTATCAGCGTTTGCTTTGGCGTGTGCGTTTGGTGCGGGTGCCGCCGCAAGTCAGGCGGTCTCAGGCCCCGAATGCGGCTCTAGCGAAGCAGAGTCTGTCCGAAAATGCAGGATAAGAGTTGATGATAGAGACATTCGGCTTAACCCCATTCTGGTCAATGGGCGTAGGATTAGTGTCAACGAAGTTGCAGCTGCCGTATCTGTCATATCCGGTAGTGAGATTGAACGTCTGAATGCCCTTCGTCTTGGCGACGTTCTAGCCGACGTGCCCGGCGTATTCTTCTCGGGCTTGAATGGGCCGCGAGAGACGCCGCAGATTCGGAACACGCTTTCCTTCGACAATCGAACGCTTTTTGTCGAGGATGGTGTCCCCCTTCAATCATCGGTATTTTTCGACCAATCCGCCCTCGGATATTCGACTGCGCTTGCGAGTCCCGGTTCTGTTGAGGTCCTGCGTGGTCCTGGAACAGCACTTTACGGGTCGGACGCATTCACCGGTGTTATCGCTGCGAACTCCCAAGCCACTGAGTTTGATGCTCTATCGGGTAATCTTCGTGCTCGGGGGGGTGAGTTTGGTCTGTTCGATGTTGCGGGCAGTGTGAATGTTCCGCTAGGTGACAATCAGGCTGTTCGGATAACAGGTGCAGTCGCTGGCGAAGATGGGTTCCGCGATGAGACAGCTTTTCGCCGTGCCCACGGAATCATTCGCCACGGCGCTGAATTAGAAAACTGGTCGATAGACAGTTTGTTCACCTATACGGACAGTTTTACCGAAAGCGCGACCAGCATTCCGTTCTCTGATTTTGAGGCCGGTGAGATATTCGGATCCGGTCTCAACGCTCAGGTCGATGTTGAAGAGGCTGAAGAAGATGTTGAGTATCTTCGTTTGCAGACCAAGATAGCCTACGAGACAGAAACGGCCTTAGGCGATACGCGATTTGAAGTTACTCCTTACCTCCGATCTCAGGAAGTTGCGTCTACACTGACCTTCCAGCCCGCGACCACGCCACGAGAAACAGCAGATGTAGATACGTTCGGACTTCTGCCGCGTGCCTACTTTGATCATGCGGATGGATCGACGACCATTATCGGTGTGGATCTCGAGTTCACCGATTTCGACTTACTGCTCGATCAAACTGCTCCGGATACGGTCGTATTTGGCGATGTGTTTCTGCAGGGCGTTCAGTTCGACTACAATGTCGGCTTCAATGCCTACTCGCCTTACATCCAGCATGAACGGCCACTTTTCAGTGATCGAGTGACGCTGACGCTTGGTCTTCGCTATGACCGGCTAAGGTATGATTTCGACAATAATCTCGAAGAAGTTCCAGGGGATGCGCGGTTTCAGGTTGAAGACCGTGTAGATACTTTTGATGCGTTCAGTCCCAAGGTGCGCTTGCTTTGGGATGTTACCGATACACAGCAATTGTTTGCTCGCTATGCTCGCGGGTTCAGGACACCGCGTGCCAGCGAACTATACGAGTTGGAGGAGGGACAAGCAGAATTTGTGCTCGACCCTGAGACAGCCGATAGCGGCGAGATTGGCTGGCGCGGTAACTGGTTTGGCAATCGTCTCTCCACAGAGCTGATCGGTTATTGGCAAGTGACCCGCGACGGTGTGGTTACGGATGTTCAGACGGCGGCGGGAAATGTCTCTATCAATGCAGGCTCGTCACGCTTCGCAGGGATCGAGTTTTCCGCGAGCGCAGATTTACCGTATGGCTTCGATGCGCAGCTCGCTTTTGCTTATCAGGATTTCGAGTTTCGCCAGTTCGGTGCCGAACCGGGATCTCCTTTCGACGGAAATCAGATTGAAGAAGCCCCGGAAACACTCGGTAATTTGACAATCAACTGGACGCCCGAATTCTATAATAGGGTGACCATCACCAATCGAGTCCGCCATCTCGGCCAATGGCCGCTCAATTCAGGGAATACGCTGTTTACAGATGATGAGTTTATCTGGACGCTACTTGGCGAGTGGAGGCTGACGGATAATCTGGCTACTGAATTCCGTATTGAGAACGTAACGGACAACAACTTTGCCATATTTGCAGATGCTCCGTTTTTCGCACCCGACGGCCGGGCGCGTCCAGGACAGCCCCGCACGGTGTCAGGCGGCATCAAACTCGTTTTCTAGACCTCATTTGACCGATTTCCCATTGTGTATCGCGGCCCAGAGCCTTTGACGGCGATCTTATCATCCTGATTGTAAAGTGCGCATTTTTTTAAGGACAAGCAGCCGCATCCGATACAACCGTTTAGGTTTGTACGGGTTTGCTGTAGTTGCTCGATCTGCTGATCAATGCGCGCGGTGATCTGCTTGCTGATAGTTGCCCAGTCTTTCTTTGTAGGTGTTCGCGTGTCTGGAAGCGCAGACATCAGCGCGATGATCTCTTTGAGGGAAAAGCCAAGCCTCTGCATAATTATGACGAACGACAGGCGGCGAATATCGGCTCTGGCAAAGCGGCGTTGCCCACCCGTGTTTCGATCTGGATGGATTAAACCCTTATCTTCATAGAAGCGTATCGCGCTGACTGACAAGCCGGTACGGGCCGCGAGTTTGCCTATAGAAAGTCCCGTCAAAATTCTCTCCAAAAATCCCTTGACCTCAACTTAGGTTGAGGAATTAGAAGCTTAAGGACCGAAACGCAAATCGCCAAGGAGGTCCACATGGAACAGGCACATCTCGAGCATATCAACTTCACGGTCCCAAACCCAAATCGGACGGCAGATCTCCTCTGCAAATTGTTTGGTTGGAAGATCCGCTGGAAAGGTGAAGCGCTTGACCGCGGCTTCACTGTGCATGTTGGAACATCGCGGGAGTACATAGCGCTCTATCGCCCGAAAGAGGGCTCCGAGTTGAGGCCGTTTCAGAGAAACCGGACGGGGCATGAGATTGGCGGACTGAATCATATCGCCCTCGTTGTCGACGATCTCGAGGCAACAGAGCGCCGCATTTTGAAGGCCGGCTTTAAAACGTCGAGCCATGGCGATTATGAACCCGGACGCCGCTTTTACTTCTTAGACGATGACGGGCTTGAATATGAAGTTGTTAGTTACGCTCGGCCAATGAGCCCAATGGAGGGCGCGTGTTTCACGAAATGAGCTTGCGCGCTCTGCACCACTCGTCCAATTAGCCTGAGAAGAAAATGCCTTAAGGGATAACTCATGAAACTTTATCAGGCTCCGAAAGCACCAAATCCGGATCGCGTTGTCTTTTTCTTGCGGGCGAAAGGCCGGCTGGATGATGTTGACTTGGAAGAGATCTCGATCATGAAACAGGAGCATAAAACGCCTGAATATCGAGAGATCAGTCCAATGAGTCAGGTTCCGGCTTTGGTGCTTGATGATGGTCGGACGCTGACAGAAAGCCGAGCGATTTGCACCTATTTCGAAGCTTTATGGCCAGAGCCAAATCTCCTGGGGTCAGACCCCTTTGAAAAGGGCGAGATCGAGATGTGGGAGCGACGCATTGAATTGATGTGGATGCTCCAGTTCGCAATGTGGTTTCGAAACGCCCATCCAATGATGGCGCCTCTGGAAAATCCTCAACTTCCCCAGGCGGCTGAAAAAGCTGAGAGAAATGCCAGGGCTTTTGTGAGACGGCTGGATGCACATCTGAAGGAGAATGATTTCGTTGCGGCAGGCCGTTTCACCAACGCCGATATTACGGCGTACATAAGTTGCGGCTTTTCAGCTGTTATGGGCTGGAAACCACATGAGGAAAATGAAGCTCTTGGTGCTTGGCGGTCGCGCATGAAAGATCTCGGCTTCGCAGGCTAGTCGAAGCCCCGCTTGATGAGTTCGTAGTTCCGTAATCGCGCTTCTGTCGTTTCTGCGACCGACAGGATGAACAGCTCGTCCGCCGTTGTTTCCACAGCCGTCTGCCCAAGTTTTTCACAGACTGTGGACATGTCGCCAACAATTGCACGTGCCTCGGTTCCTCGAACATCCGTGGCGTTTGCGCTTTGTAGAGTTTCCACAGCCTTATCCACAGGTTGAAATGGAGAGCCTTGTCGAAAGGATTGCCCCAGAGACCATGCGCGCAATGTTGCTGCTAGGCGTTGCGCCTCATCTTCTGTATCTGCTGCGAGTGCGACTAACCCTATCGCTGCATAGGGTTCATGGGCGAATGCAGATGGCTCAAACGCTTTCCGGTAAGCAGCGATCGAGGCGGCTGCATTTCCGGGAGACAGGAAATCGGCAAAGGCGATCTTCAATCCCATTGCGCCGGCAAAGGCCGCTGATTGAGGGCTTGAGGATAGCATCCACACATCAGGTCTGTGCCCTCTGGGATTAGCAAAGATACCATGAGCCGGATGTCCTTTTGGAATAGGTTGTTCCTCACTCGTATCAAGCAGCCAGCCAAGAAGGAGATTCAGCATCTGAGGAAATTCGCGAGCGCCCGGACCAAGAAGTGCCGCGGATGCACGAGGATCTGCGCCGGTCGCCCGGCCGATACCGAGTTCAATACGGTCAGGATAGAGGTTTGCCAGGGTTGCGAACTGTTCCGCGACTTTGAGTGGAGAATAATTGGGAAGCATGACTCCGCCTGACCCGACTTTAATTCTGGATGTTCGGGTTGCGAGATCAGCAATAAATACTTCCGGTGCTGTTCCGGCGAAGCTCGGAGAATTGTGATGTTCCTGAACCCAGTATGATCTATAGCCCAGCTCGTCTGCAGCCAAAGCAAGAGCGCGACTTTCCTGTAACGCGTCCGCGGCCGACCTGTTTTCAAATACAGGAGACGGATCGAGTATGGAAAGTGCGGGCACGGGCATTCAATTGTCTCGTCTGTGATGGGCTGAGTAACCTACGAAATGACGTAAGCGTGGCTTGTATCAGTGTCAAAACCTCTTCAGATACATTGAACACTCCAACAAATTCTAGGGTATCCGAAATGTCCAAAATCAAGCTCTACGGTTACTGCACCAGCCCGTACGTCCGTAAAACAGCGGCATTTCTCTACTTCAAGCAGCTGGATTTTGAACACGTACCTGTGTCTCCGGTCGATCCGATGGCAACGCTTGAGCATACGGGCGGAACCCAGGTGCCTGTACTGGAAATAGACGGAGACTGGCGAAGAGAGTCCTCAGATCACGCCCACTGGTTGGATGAACAATTTCCGGATCGCCCACTTTGTCCTCGAGAGCACCGCGACGCCATTATCGCCTTGGATAGATGGGTGTCGGACACATTTCTGCGGGGGTTTTTTCGAGCTGCAATAGACGCGCCGGATACGCTTCAGTTCCGATTTCGTTTCTGGCGACTCGCGCAACTCGTATCGTCACAAACGCCAATGCCCGAGAACGTTCGGCAGATGTGGCCGGATTTTGTGCGGCAGGCCCCATTCATCAAGGCAATGGGCGATGAGATGGACTTGTCCGAAACGGCTGAGGCAATGCAGGCGAGAATTGCCATGGAACTTGTTCAGCATATCGGAGAGGGTCCGTTCATCGGAGGATTTGACCAACCAACTATGCTGGATCTCGCAGTATTCCCGCAGCTTGTTTTCGGAGCCATGTTTGGTCTGGAAGAGGACTTGAGCGCGGCGCGTGTTCCTGCGCTTAAGGACTGGATAGAAGCTGTAGCTGCTCATCTGCCAGAAAACCCGGTTCTTGCGCCTGATTTCATGATGGTTAAACAGCTTGGCGTTTTGCTTTAGGCTCAGAGACGCTAAGCTATTTCTCGTATGTTGTTGTCCAGGAGACCGGATTTGATGAACATTCGTGGCGCGCTAGCGCTTGTCCTTTCCTTAGTACTCTCCTCCTGTGGGATGGCGCAAGAGCCGCTGTCTTCTTCCATTGTGGATGAGAACGCGCCCTTCGGTCGCCTGCCGGGTGGTGTCCGCCCACTTGCGATTGATGTCGCTATGCACGTCGATCCGCGCGAGCCGGTCTTCAGTGGCACTGTGCGAATGGTCGTCGAGCTGGATGACGAGCGTGATGGCATCTGGCTCCATGGTGATGATTTGCGTGTCAGCTCCGTAAGCGTAGATGGCCATAATGCTTCATATGAAGAGGTGTTGGATACAACTGGCGTTTCCCGCATCGTTTTCGGGCGGCGAATTCCAGCCGGTACAGTCGATATCGAGATCGTTTATGAGGCTGACTTTGATCGGAACCTCGCTGGTCTTTTCAGGGTGGAAGAGCAGGGGGATGCTTATGCTCTTGCAAAGTCTGAATCGATTCAGGCGAGACGTTTCCTTCCGGGTTTTGACGAGCCAGGTTTCAAAGCACCTTTCGATATCTCACTTACGGTTCCTGAAGGATATGAGGCTGTATCCAATACGCCGGTCGTATCAAGAAGCTCCACGGGCAGCGGGTTCGAAACGGTTGTATTTGATACAACACGCCCACTATCGACATATCTCCTCTCAATTGCTGTCGGGCCGTTCGATGTCGTGGAGTACCCGGACATTCCGCCCAATGATGTTCGTTCTAATCCAATCCCGCTTCGGGGAATTGCGCGCCGTGGCAGAGGCGATGATCTAGAGCGTGCATTGGACACGACGGCAGAGCTGGTCACCATCTTCGAAACTGCCCTCGATCAGCCTTACCCCTACAAGAAGCTCGATATTGTCGCGGCTCCGGCTTGGCCAAGTGGTGCTACGGAACTTGCGGGTGCGATAACATACCGAGAGAGCCGCATACTACTCGATGAAAACTCTGGTCCTGCAGCTGATCGAGCCATGCTGCAGATACACACTCATGAAATTGCACATATGTGGTTCGGCAATCTGGTGACTCCTCCGTGGTGGGATGATCTCTGGTTGAAGGAGGCATTCGCCACGTGGGGCACACCGTTGTCACTTACCCAATTCGAGCCAGACGGTGGGCACGAAGTTGATGCGGCTGTAAGAGCAATTTCGGCGATGGATCTCGACAGCCTCGTTTCGACCCGCGCTGTTCGGGAAGATATTTTGCGAAACAGAAATATCCGTAATGCCTATGACGCCATCACCTATTCAAAAGGCATGGCAGTGATTGCAATGGCTGATGCCTATTTTGGAGCGAGCCTGTTTCGCCCGGCACTCGGTCGTTACATCGCTGAATATGCGGACAGCGAAGCAGACAGTCCTGATTTCTACGAGGTGATTGGCCGCGTAACTGGCGAGCCGAAAATGACGCAGGTTTTCGAGAGCTTTATCGAACAGAGGGGTGTGCCGCTCCTCGAAGCAGTGCCGACGTGTTCAGATAGTCGTTCGGGCGTTTTGTTAAAACAGTCTCGGTACGCGCCGATTGGATCTCGCGTAAACCGAAATAATACCGTCTGGAATATCCCCGTCTGTGTCGCTTATGGCTATACTGATGGCTCGATTGGAAGAAGCTGCACCATATTGGAAAATCAGGAGGCGTTTTTTCTGGAGTTCGATGCCCTGTCCTGCCCTGACTTTATTCTGCCCAATGCCGATGCGGCCGGATATTATAGGTGGTCCTTACCGCCGGATGACTGGACGGCGCTCGTAGATAACTTTGATCGCTTGAATACAAGCGAAGCGCTTTCAATAATGGATAGTGCTGTTTCGGCGTTCAAAGCAGGTGAAGGAGATGTCGAAACGCTAATTAATGTGATGAACGCTGCGTCCCGATCCCGCGATCGTCGCGTTGCAGTCGCGCCAATCGTGACCATCCGGTATTTGGCATCCCTGCTGGAAGGGTCTGAGGGTGAGGAATCATTGAGGCGCTTCGCTACTGCTATGTATCGCATGCACTTCGATACCGTAAAAGACTCCGCTAATGTTGATGACAGGGTTCTGGCAGCTCAGCTTGAGGCCTTTCTGGCATTCACCGCAAAGGACGAATTCGTCCGCCGGAGTCTCTCGGAAGATGCGGCGAGATTTGTTGGTCTGGGCGGACCAAGAGAACCGGCAGCTTTGTCCTCCGATCGTTACGAAGCGGCGTTGACGGCTGGCGTTCAGGATCTCGGTGGCGCGTTCTTCGGCAAACTCATAGAACTCGGCGATAGCATCGATGACCCACGCTTTGATGCTGCCCGGGCAATCGCGCTCGGAGCGGCTACTGAACGAGGACTTTCGGAGCAAGTCCGCGATCTCGCATTAGAAGGATCGCTTGGTCCCCGCGAAACGGACGATTTGATCCGTGGACAAATGTTCAATCAGCAAACGCGCGAAGCGACATGGGATTGGTTGCAGCTCAACTATGCGGAACTCGTTCAGCAATTACCGAGTCAGTGGCGTCGGCGCACGCCATCATTTGCGCGTCCGTTCTGCAGTGCCGGGAAAGTTGATGAGCTGAAGGCGCTCTTTGAGGAGGTCGGGCACCTCGCTCCCGGCCATGAGCGGGCACTGTCTCAAACGGCGGAATCGATAGAGCTCTGCGCGGCTCTGAAAGACGCACGTCTTGATGAGTTGATCGAAGGTTTGCAGACGAATTAGCGACAGAATTTGTCCCCGGATCATGCCCGCTATAGTATGATAGAAAATTCCCAGGAGGATCTGCCCCATGTCTAAATCCAGTTTTCTCAGCCGCCGCGAATTGATGACCGGAGCTGCCTTGGCAGCAACAGCGATAGCGGCGGCTCCCGCTATCAGTCAGGAGAGCGATGCGCCGATCGATCTCGCCGGGAAATCGGTTCTGATTACCGGCTGTTCCTCCGGATTTGGGCGATTGACCGCTGAGCATTGCGCGCGGCTGGGAGCCAAGGTCTTCGCCACGATGCGGAATTTGCCGCGTCCGGAGGCCGAAGAACTGGAAACGCTGGCGAGCGAGGAAAACCTGGATATCCAGGTGATCGAGATCGATGTGACCTCCGATGAGCAGGTTGAGGCCGGGGTTTCTACTGCGCTCCAAGCCGCTGGCGGAAACATCGATGTGCTCGTGAATAATGCGGGGATCGCCGTGTCCGGGCCAGTTGAAGCGCAGGATATGGAAGCGACCCAGCTGATCTTCGATACCAATGTCTTCGGGCCGCAGCGCATGATCCGGGCCGTGATGCCGAGTATGCGGGCCGCCGGATCCGGCCAGATCTTCAATGTGTCCTCCCAGCTTGGCCGCGTGATCATTCCGGGCATTGGCCAATATTCGCCGACCAAATTCGCCCTCGAAGCGCTGAGCGAGCAACTCGCCTATGAAACTGTGCAGCACGGAATCGATGTCACCATTATCGAGCCGGGCGGATACCCGACGAAGATCTGGGCCAACCAGCAACCGCTCTCCGGCGCACTGAAAGCGCGGCTGCCCGAAGAGCTGATCGCGGACTATCCCGCTCTGACAGCGCGGATGGGCATTGCTGGCGGTGGCGGATCGACCGATCCGATGGACATTCCGCGGGCAATTGCGGAGATCATCGCGATGCCAGCTGGCCAGCGACCGCTCCGCCGGGCTGTGCACCCGGATGCGCGACCGCAGGAAGGCATCAACGAGGTTTCCGCGCAGACGCAAGTGGCGATGCTCGGCGAGTCACCGTTCGGGCCCTGGGTAAAGGACGTGCATAATGTCTGATCGACGCCTTGGCGTCGCCTGCGCGATGGTCCACGCTTAAAGCTGCTGATCCGGGGATAGTTCAGGACGTATCCCACGCTTTGAGCGCGTCTCGGAGCTGCTCATTGACGCCGACATGAAGAAGGCTGAGTTCGGGCCTGAAGCCATTGGGGAAGGGGTCCGCGAATAATACCGGCTTTGGCTCACCAGCTTTCCGTATCCTGTGGAGGGCGCGGGCGAGTCGTCTGGCATGCACGTCCGGTGCGTCGAGCACTTTCTGAAGCGCGATGATCCGGCGCGAAAATCGCCGCGCCATGATGTGGACCGGCGTATTGCGCCGGGGGAATTGCGACAGGTCGATCCCTTCGGAATAGTCCATCGGCGGCGGAAGAAGGGTGAGGCTAGGCTGCCGAACTCGCGGGAATTCGGCGAGCGTGATATCGTTGATTTCACGCAGGTTTTCTGGTGATTGGACGTTTGGCGTATCGTCGATCTTGTCGGCCGTGCGGCGCGGTTTCACCGGGGGCAGGTCTGTCTGCAGGGCCATCACAAGCATCAGCCGCTGAACAAAACCTTCGAGCGCTTTGAGCCGTGTGCCCGCTCTCCGAAGCTTCCATTTCACAGGACTGCGCAGGGAAAGGTGAATGCCGGTCCAACCGATCAGATTGAAAATGACCACACCCACCTGTTCGATGGCGAAGGGGAGAATGTCGTCCACAGGGCGCATGGGGGGAGTATGCGCTTGGCGTGAGAGGGGTTGGATAGATTTATTTTTTGAATGTCTCCGTATCGCCCTTGCGGTGCTCATATGAGACGCGCTCAGGGCTGCTTTTTTTTGACCCCCGCTTCGGCCGGGTGGCCTCGCGATGGGTCGTGCTCAGGGTTGCTAATCCTTCTTCCAAGTTACACGCTTTGTCATCCCGGACGCCGCAGGCGATCCGGGACCCAGTAGATAAGATGTACATGTAATTTTCTGGGTCCCGGCTCGTCGCCCTTCGGGCTTGGCCGGGATGACAGTGAGAGGGCTTGTGCCCTCGAGTTATAGCGGGAGATGGATTGCCCACTCGGGGTGGGCAATGACTCCAACGGCGCTGATCTTGCCCCCAAGAGAGTCATCCTCTGGCTTGACCAGAGGATCTAGCTCGGAACTTTGCCCCGTGCACTCGTGGGCATCTATCCGAGTTGGGTCCTCGCTTTCGCGCGGGGCTGCGGAGGATGAGTAATATAAGCCTAATTCTCTGAAACTTCTTACTGACCCAACAGGTCAAAATCGGTTATAGAATTGGGAGGCCAATTATTCTCAACATAATCAACGATTGGCGGAGGGGCATTATAGTAGTTTAACAGCAAATCCTTAGCGACTATGTTTGAGCAAAGGTTGCTAATATTGGTATCCCTAGCTCTTGCAAATCCATATGCCGCACTCACAATTTTTTGGAGTGCTAGCGCATCCCGAATATCCTTAGCCAAATCCATATTAGTGATGGCTGAGCAAAATCGATTATCTCCGTGAAGAGAGTCTAGAGTTGATTCAAATCGAGATTTTTGAATCTGCGCGAATGATATGAGGGTTTGCATCTTTTTCGCGTCGGATAAGTCAGCGTATTCTATAGTAGATTGAACGATGCGAAGTGCTTCAATTGGGAATATTGGTCTACTGCTGTCCAGTTGCTGTAAGTCTCGATCAAACTCAACGTCAAAATTTATGTCACCGTGCACGTCCCCATCATCGCTGACATATTGAAGTAAGCGTAATATACACAATTCTGTATATTTATTGATTTCTGTTAGTGCTAACGGCAGCCCCGCTATAGATGCTTGAAGCTTCCTATCAAGATCATCCGCACGCTGTTCCTTTTCTTGCACAAGCTTACGTTCAAAGAGCTCTCTCTCTTGGCGTATTTGCGCTCTAATCGCTGTAACGGTCCGCCATGCAGCATAGGCTGCCAAAGCTCCCGCGAATAGGGTTTGATTTAGCCAGATCCAATAAAGCGGGTATGCAAGCCAATCTGGAAGCCAGTCTACTGGTTCCAATTATCTCCCCAACTCCTTCATCGCGTCTTCGAGCCCTGCAAGCGTTAGCTCAAACATGCGGTGGGGGCCGATCAGTTCACGGATGAGCTGGATCGAGCCGGTATGGTCCCAGGCGTTTGACTTGACCGGGTTCAGCCAGACAAGGTCCGGGTAGATTTCAACGAAGCGGTTGAGCCAGAGGCCGCCGGCTTCCTCGTTCCAGTGTTCCACTGAGCCGCCAGCATAGGTGATCTCATAGGGGCTCATCGTGGCGTCGCCGACGAAGATGACTTTATAATCGGAGGGGTATTTGTTGAGCACGTCCCAGGTGGGGATGCGCTCATTGTAGCGGCGGCGATTATCTTTCCAGAGGCCCTCATAGGGGCAGTTGTGGAAGTAGAAGTATTCGAGGTTCTTGATCTCGGTGCGCGCTGCGGAGAAGAGCTCCTCGCAGACGCGGATATAAGGATCCATGGAGCCGCCAATGTCGAGCATCAGAAGGACGCTGACGGAATTGCGCTTTTCCGGGCGCATCTCGATGTCGAGATAACCCTGCTTGGCGGTGTTGCGGATGGTGGCGTCAAGGTCGAGTTCGTCCGGCGCGCCGTCGCGGGCCCATTTGCGGAGGCGCTTCAGGGCGACCTTGATGTTACGGGTGCCAAGCTCGACGCTGTCGTCGAGGTTCTTGAACTCGCGTTTGTCCCAGACTTTCACCGCGCGGCGGTGACGGGACTTGTCCTGGCCGATGCGGACGCCCTCGGGATTGTAGCCATTCGCGCCGAAGGGGGAGGTGCCGCCGGTGCCGATCCACTTATTGCCGCCTTCGTGGCGCTTCTTCTGTTCTTCGAGGCGCTCTTTGAGTGTCTCCATAAGCTTGTCCCAGCCGCCAAGGGCCTCGATTTCTTCCATTTCCTCCGGCGTGAGGAACTTTTCCGACATCTTGCGGAGCCATTCTTCGGGGAGGTCCTGGGACTCAATCGCGTCGGCGAGACCATCCAGCCCCTTGAAGACATGGCCAAAAACCTTGTCGAACTTGTCGATGTTGCGCTCGTCCTTCACGAGGGCTGATCGGGAGAGGTAGTAGAACTCCTCCACGTCCATCTTGATGACGTCCTCGTCCATGGCGTTGAGGAGGACGAGATACTCCTTAAGCGTGACCGGGATCTTGGCCGAGCGGAGCTCATTGAAGAAATTGAGGAACATGTGGGCTTCTCCTGCTGAAGGAAGAATAGGCTGTTTGGAGCCGATGGCCAAGGCTCTCGCTGGGTGAGGTGCAGGTGGGCTAGTAGACGGTGAGATCGGTGAGATCAGCGCGGACAGAGCCAAATAGGGCACCGACGGCGGTGGCAACGGTGTCGGTGCGGTCGGTTTCGTAGGTGGCGCGGACCTTGATGTGCCAGCCGCCGATCTGTTCGATCCAGAGGGCTGTGTCGACCGGCGTGCCGGGGCGATTGGCGGAGACGGCGTCGGTGCGGAGCGCTGCGGCGGCGAGGGTGATGGGTCGATCCGGGGCGGGCGCTGGCGGAGCGATTGGGACGGATTGACGGTAGCGGGCCTTCACGGTCTCGAGGGAGCCCTTGAGGTAGGCTTCGGTTGTGACAGTGCGGGCGAAGCGGGTCATGTGGAGGCGGATGGCCCCGCCGGAGTCGGCTATGTAGTTGCAGGCGACATCCTTGCTCGGACCCTGGCCGGGGAAAGAGACTTCGCCGGTGAAGGTGAAGTCCGCGACCGCACCGGGGCAGGTGATCCCGGAATCTGTGTGCAGGAGGCCCTTATCTGTGGCCTGCCATTCCGCTGTGGTTGGGCTTGGCTCTTCTGGTGGGGAAGGAGTTTCGGCCGGAGGGGATTCTGGCGCACCGGCGCAGGCTGTCAGGGCGATAAAGCAGAGAGCGCGAATGGGGGACATATGCGTGACGGGGCAGCCAGTTTGGAGTAATTCTTGCGTCAGCTTTGCCTGAGATGGCGATTCGCGCAATATTTGACCATGGCTGACACGTTTGATGATCTGGATCCGATTGAACCGATTTCCGGTTCCAAGGAGATAGGGGCGCTCGCGCACCTCTATCGGGGCGAGGTATATCGTTCCACGATCTGGCGCCAGCGGCTTGATACAACGACGAACTGGGCGGTGCTGACGACCGGCGTGGCCCTGTCGATTACGTTCGCGACGTCAGAGAGTTCGCCGCTGCCCATGGTGCTGTCGGGCCTGTTGACGGTGATGTTCCTGATCCTGGAGGCGCGTCGGTATCAGTATTTCAATGTCTGGCGCTTTCGGGCGCGGATACTGGAAATTGCTGTTTATGTCCCGCTGCTGCGCGGCGAAGGCGCGCAGATCCCCATTGATCGAGGCCGCGCCCTGTCCGACGACTATCTGAAACCGAAGATGCGGATCAGCTTTCCGAGGGCTGTCGGGCGACGTCTCCGGCGGAACTATGCTTATCTGTTCGGTCTACAGGGCATTGCGTACTTTTCAAAGATCGCCATTCATCCAACTGATGTGACGAGCTTCGCGGAGTTTGTTGAGCGGTCCCATGTGGGACCAATTCCAGGCTGGTTGGCATTCGCCATGGGCCTCGCTTTCCACTCAACATGGATACTCATCGCCTGGCTCACCTATCGCGATGAACAAGGTGATACGAGCGTTGTCGCTGATGTCCTCGACTGATTTTCAATGACCACCCCTTCACATTCCAGGCGATTTGGTGTCGAAGACCGGTCTCTATTCGCAAGAGAGTGAAGACCCATGTCCGTTACCGTCCGTTTTGCACCGTCACCGACGGGAAAGCTGCATGTGGGGAATGTCCGCACGGCGCTGATCAACTGGCTGTTTGCACATGAGCGGAATGGCAGGTTCATCCTGCGTGTAGACGACACCGATCTGGAAAGATCCACCAAGGAGAACGAGGCGGGCCTGAAGGAAGACCTTAAATGGCTCGGGCTGGAGTGGGCCGACACATTCAATCAATCGGATCGATTCGATAAATACGACGCGGCTGCGGATAAATTGCGCGAGCTGGGGCTTTTATATGCCTGCTACGAAACCGCTGAAGAGCTGGAGCGGAAGCGCAAGATCGCTCTCAGTCGTGGACGTCCGCCTGTTTATGATCGAGCCGCTCTGAACCTGACGGAGGAAGATAAGACGAAACTGGAAGCCGAAGGTCGAAACCCTCACTGGCGTTTCAAGCTGTCCGGGGATCGCGTTGAATGGACCGACCTCGTGCGCGGACCGCAAAGCATCGATACAAGCTCGCTGTCGGATCCGATCCTGATCCGTGGCGACGGTTCTTATCTCTACACGCTACCGAGCGTGGTCGATGATATTGAATACGGCATTAGCCATGTTGTGCGCGGCGAAGATCACGTGACGAATTCGGGAGCTCAAATCGAGATCTTTCGTGCCCTTGGCGGCACGTCTCCAGAAATGGCCCATACGCCGTTGCTTGTGGGCTCGGATGGTTCAGCTTTGTCGAAACGTCTGGGGTCTCTGTCGATGGATCAGCTTCGCGCCAATGGGACGGATCCGATGGCGATCTGTTCGTTGCTCGCCAAGATCGGAACGAGCGATAATGTTGAGGCGCGACCCTCACTTGCCTTGCTTGCGAAGGAGTTTTCCTTTGACAAGATCGGCCGGGCTCCAGCCCGCTTCGATGAGAATGAGTTGGACGGACTAAACGCCCAAATCCTGCGCGACAAACCTTTTGAGGCTGTGAAAGAAGGGTTGGCCAGGATTGATCCGCGTGCGGCGGAAGATCCTCGTTTCTGGGAAACCGTGAAGGCGAACTGCGACAGGTTAAGTGACGTTTCTGATTGGGTCGCCGTCGTGTACGGAGATGTCGTTCCGGTCATTGATAGTGACGATACGGAATATATAGGTGAAGCCAGATCTCTGATGCCTGAGACCGAGTTTGGTGAAGGCGCATGGAAGGAATGGACAGCCGCGCTGAAAGACAAAACCGGACGGAAGGGCAAAGGCCTCTTTATGCCTCTCCGCAAGGCCATCACCGGGCTTAGCTACGGACCTGATATGTCCGTGCTTTTGCAGTTGATAGGGCGTGAGCGGGTTAAGGCACGGTTGGGATAGGTAAATCAGCTTGAGCTTATGAATTGTGTGCGCGGAAGACTTATTTGCAGTTTGTTCGGAATAAGCTTTTTGGCGTCTTGCGCGACACAGCCCAAGGTGCGCATTGTCGACGTAAATCAGTTTGATTTTGAAGAATTCAAGGTCGGTGAGCCGTTTCCCAGCGGTATCGCCTACTACCATTATATCCGTCGAAGAGGAACCAATCCAACGGATATCGAGGTCCAATTGGAATTGGGTAATACCGAATTGTTTGAAGGGCGATGGTATATATTTAGTTCCGTTGATGCGAATGTTTGCAATGGCCCTATGAAGGTCACGAGGTTATACTTGGAGGGCCAAGATTTGGATCTCAGTTTCAAGTTAATGCTGATCAGGAAGAAATTTTAGGCGACGGTGAAATTTCAGAACGAGAGTTTCGATGGTTACAATCGTCGCAGTTTTACATGGATGGCGTTCAACCAAGTTTATTTCTTCATTTGAATAATGCTTTCCTTCGGATTCGCATTCCAGACGAAAACGATGATCCGAATGACGATGTATTTACCGAGGTGCTGCCACAGAATTTGGAAGGCGACTTATGTGCGCGTCTTCGTTCGGTTAGGGGGATATACGCGCTATTTCAGCGGGTCAGATATTCTGAAGAATTCGTGATTCCAACCGCCCAAATAATCTCTGCTCTAGATAACTAGCATAGGTCATTCATCTGGATCCTGTGGTTCCCAAAGCTGGATCGGGTTGCCTTCGGGGTCCGATAGACTGGCAAATCGTCCATTCGGATAAAGCTGTTCGTCCACTGTTACTTCAACCTCGTGAGCACGCAGGTGTTCCACCAGACCATCGAGATCATCTGTTCTGAAGTTAAGAACAAAAGACTTTCCCTCTGGTGCGAACTCTGTTGATCCGGAAGGAAATGGAGCGAACACTGTGTATCCCGCGTCCTGTGTCCATGGCTCGATATCGTAGGATGTCGGTGTTTTGTCGATGCCGAGATTGCCCTTGTACCACTCGGCCAATGCTGCAGGATCTTCGGCGCGGAAGAAAAATCCGCCAAAGCCGGTTACGGCCGTGCCTTCAGGTGGTTCCGCTTGGGCTTCTGTTGAGCAGAGCGCCAGAAGCGCTGTGGCACTGATTAGGCTTATACGTGTCATCGCTCATCCTCATCATGTTTATTGCTTATGCTTTGGATAATAACTGAAGCTGCGCGCTTTCGGTTGTGATAAATCAGCAGAAAGCAGAAATGACTTATCGCGAATTCATGATCATGCGCGTGTGAACGGTCAAAACACCGTCGAGACCAGCAATCTCTTCCCTCAGCTCCGATAATGCATCCGGAGTGCTACAGGCGCACCGTACAAGAATATCGATATCGCCTGCGAGACAGTGGCTTTCCTCTACACCGGGCTTTTGGGTGAGAAGCGGAACGATGTCTTTATCGCGCACAGTCGGATCAAGTTTTATGGTCATGAATGCCTTGATCTGTCGAAGGCTCGACGGCTCCACGATTGTGTAGCCAAGAATCAATCCCCGTTCCTCAAGACGTCGGACCCGGTCGTGGGTAGCACTTTTTGACAGGCCTATGTTTTGTGCGAGACGCGTAAGGCTCGTACGTGAGTCCCGCCGCAGCGCCAAAAGCAAGTCCTCGTCTTTCTCGTCCAGTGTCTGCATGGCCGCGTTATGGCGGGATCGACTTGACCTGTCGAGCAATGCGGCCGGACACCGGAAAGTTTCCGGCGAAACCGAACGATTGGCGAGATGAAACAGGACGGGACTGGTTCTAGGTCTCCTTTACTGCCGGATATCGGCAACCATGGAGGCATTTATGGACGCGCAAACTTTCCTGATCTTCGCGATGACAACCTTTGTTGTGGTGTTTTCGCCGGGTCCGGCCGCCATTACGGCGGCAGCCCAGGGCGCTGGAAATGGATTGTGGCGCGCCATGTTGGGCGTGTTTGGAATAGCAATGGCCAATGCCGTCTACTTTGCCTTGTCAGCGACGGGCATCGCGTCTCTGATCATAGCGTCCAACGTACTGTTCTCAATCATCAAATGGGTGGGCGTGGCGTATCTTGTATATCTTGGCGTCGGAGCCATCACGTCGCGGGGCGGCGGCCTTGTTGTCACCAAGGGTCAGGCGAGCAAGGGCGCAGCACTTTTTCTGAAAGGGTTTGCGGTGGAGTTTGCAAACCCGAAGGCGCTTTTGTATTTTGCTGCCATCCTGCCTCAATTCATCGACACGAGCCGGGCAATACTGCCTCAGATATTGATAATGGGCGGCGTAACGCTGGCGATCGATTTCGTCGTCTATGGTCTCTATGCGCGATTTGGTGAGATGATCGCATCGAGCGGTGTGAAGAAAGGCGTGGTGAGCTGGATCAACAGGACGGCAGGCTCAGCGCTTCTGTTTGCAGCGTTCAAGATGTCGAAGACGGTGGTTTAGACGACGACGCAGCGATCCTGCAGGGCCTGAATAGCCAGTGCTGGTGTGTCCGTATGGACAAGCATAGCGCGAAACTCTTCCGGGGTGAATTTCCCGTCAATGATATGGTCCATGAGATCGAAGAGGGGTTCCCAGAAACCGTCCTCATCAAGGAACGCCATCGGTTTTGCGTGAATGCCGAGGCGGGCCCAGGACAGGATTTCAACGGCCTCTTCCAGGGTTCCGATTCCACCCGGTAGAACGATGAAGGCGTCGGACTCGTCAAACATCATCTGTTTGCGCGTATGCATGTCGTCTACGATCCGGTGTTCCACCTCTTCGAAGATCCGTTCCTTCTGCAACAGGAAACGTGGCATGATGCCGAGGACGTTGCCTCCTTCATTGTGAGCGGCGCGCGCGGTCGCACCCATCAAACCTACACCACCGCCGCCATAGACAAGTCGAATGCCCGACTTTGCGAGTTCCCGCCCCAGCTCTGTGGCCAGTGTCAGATAGGAAGGCGCGACATCATTTGATGAGCCGCAGTAAACACAGATGGATTTCAAATCAGACATGGTGCGAATCTTTCGACGAGAGCGCTAAACATAAGGGCAGGTTTGCTATCAGGACCACTCAAATTTCCTGTAGTGTCTGGCAGAGCCCCGCGTGGCGGCCTATCTCTCCCCCATGGCGAAGACAAAAAATCAAAATAATATAGACGCAATAGAGACAGCCGATGGCGGCATCGGTATGGCCCTAGCACGGGTGCTTGGCATTCTGCTTGGTCGCAATCTTGCGAAATGGCGACCGATTATGCTTCTGGCGGTTGCGGTGACGCTGATATCCCGCGGGGTCTCGGTGATCGCGCCGCTTTATCTGGAGCAGGCGATCAATGCACTGAGTGATGGCGTGCAGATGGATGAGGCTCTTACGGCGGCCCTTATTTTCCTGGGGCTTTTTGCGGGTGGGCGGTTCCTGGCGATTGGTTTGCGGCAGGCGGGAGAGTGGCTATTCGCGCCGGTAAGCCAGGACGCGCAGCGCGTAATGGCAGTCGATACGTTCCGGCACGCTCAGCACCTTTCTCTAGGGTTTCACCAGACGCGGCGCACGGGAGCACTTAACAGGATCATTGAGCGAGGCACGGTGGCGCTC
>JBCCIW010000027.1:0-20956 GCA_039028055.1 Pseudomonadota bacterium
ATCGGACCGAACCGATACCACCAGAACCGGACAGTCTCATGGGAGACGTCGATGCCGCGCTCATGCAGCAGATCTTCGACATTCCGGAGCGAAAGCGGGAACCGGACGTAGAGCATCACCGCCAGGCGGATGATCTCAGGGTATGTACTAAAACGACGAAACGGATTGGGTTTGGTCATCCGCAGACGCTAGCCACGCCCCTTGCCCCGTTCAAGTCGGTTTAGTCTGACACCTCCATAGCGAGAGTTCGAGAGCTACGAACGGGGAAGGTGCGGACAAAGCGGAGGCTGGGAATGCTGGGACAAACTGCGGGCCTAGCCCATCCGCGCGCTTTGCCAGAGCCGAACCGTGCGTAGACCACGGGTCTGAAACGGATCCTCAAAATGGCTCCAAGGCACCGCCGTTTAGACCGAGAAGCCTTAGGGCTGGAGGGCTGCCTTGAGTATTTTTTCAACCTGCTATGGCTAGCGCTGGGCAAAGGTATTTGGTTCACTTGTTGCGAGGAGTCGGCAATGTCAGAACTCGCCCATTCTGAAGAAACAACCGTCGAGATAGAAGTTCTCCGCGCCGGCGGCGGTCTCCTCTATCCGTTCCTTAATGGATACGACTCCCTTGAACTTCTGTTACGGCGCCTTCCCAGTGAAGCCTGGCGCCGCGACGAGGACGTGCTGGGCGGACAGGTCCTTCTGCTGGTAAAGCGAGGACAGGCCGCGCGGGCCAAATCCTATCTATCTGCAATCGACATAGAATTTGAGAAGACGGAACGGTTCATCGTGCTGGAGCTGTTGCTGGCCCTGCATCTCGGCGAACCTGTAAGCGAGCGAAAGCTGCGCACGTGGCGTAGGCTTGAGCGAACACTCCCCTTGTCGGACCCCCTGCTGATCGGGCTTTACTACAACGCGATGATGGCAATGTATGTCAGGCTTGGCCGCATCTCAGACGCCCGCGTCACCGGTCAACAGGCGATCTCATGCTACCGCGAGGCCAGTCATGTGTACCTCGAACACTTTATCCACATACATTTGGCCGATCTCGATATCATTGAGGGCCGCCTGCACCGCGCGACGCAGCGGGTTTCCGCAGCCGAGGGCTGCCTCGCCCAATCCGGGTTGAGATACGGAAACGAAGACGCCGTCATCGAAATCATTCGACTTGCAATCCACTACGAACGTGGCGAGCTGGCGCTGGTGCGCCGCCGATCGGCCGACCTTCGTAACAGCCTGCTCATCGGCGACAGCTGGTCGGAGCTCTTTATCGAGTTAACCCGTATCGCGGTTCTCAGCGCCTATTTCCTTGATGGACGTGAGGTGGCCTTTGCCGAACTTGCCGATTTTCAGGCCGACTACGCCCGCCGCCACAATGGCGAAGCGGCAGCGATGGACGGGCTGAAGGCGCTCATTTGGCATCTCGATTGGCACGCAGGAGCGGCGGAGCGCACTTGGGAGCAGCTGCGCGACGTCCCGGCGCAAAGCGCGGTCGGCGAGTTGCTGGCGGGAGAGCTTGGGGTCGCGCTCGGGCTTGCCGAAGCCACCACGCCGTCAACGCCTCGAGGGCGGATTGTCGAAGCATTGCAGCATGCCCGGACCGCAAAGGGGCAGAGGCGTTGGGACGCCCTTGAAAGAGCCCTGCGGCTGGGCTTCGACGAGGGCCATATCGCACCGTTCCTGGAGCACAGGGATGTGTTTCTCGGCGCTGGAAATGCCTTGGCGGGTCGGGGTGGGCTGAAGGCAAAGGGTCAGGTGGCACGCATGGCCAACAGGGTGCTGAAGATGGTGTCGGACAGTTACGTCGTTCCCGAGACCCTTCGGCGTGCTGGATTCAGTCGCCGTCAGTACCGCGTCGTCGCGGCGCTGCAATCGGGGGCAACCAACAAGCAGATTGCCCGCCATTTGGGCACGACAGAGGCGACCGTGAAATATCACCTGACCTCGCTCTACAAACTGACCGGAACACAACGGCGGCACGAGCTCATTGATTATGCTAGTGAAAAACTAACACTTTCTGTTTCCTAGACGTTTCTGTCAGAAATTCGACCTTTTTCGATTCACGGAGTCCGTGCCTTTCCGTCAACCATGGTCGGCGGGGAAAGGGCTGCATGTTCACATATCTCGTCAAACGCGCGATCACCCTGATGCTCGTCCTTCTGGGGCTGGCGATCCTGATCTTCGTGATCGCGCGGATCGTGCCGGGCGATCCGGCGCGCATCGCGCTCGGGCCGCTGGCGACGGCCGACCAAGTGGCCGAACTGCGCGAGGAGATGGGGCTCAATGAGTCCTTCCCGGTCCAACTCTGGACCTATCTTTCCGGTCTTGTGAAAGGCGACCTCGGCAAGTCGCTTTTGACCTCGCGCCCGGTGATGGACGACATCCGCGCGGCCCTTCCGGCAACCTTCGAGCTTGTGCTCTTCACCATCATTTTGCAGATCACGATCTCGATCCCTCTCGGTGTGCTGGCCGCGATCTATCGTAACACCTGGGTCGACAACGTGTTGCGCGTGGTCTCGCTGATCGGGGTCGTGACACCGGGCTTTGTTCTCGCAATCATCCTACAGCTCATCGCCGCGCATTATCTTGGCTTCTTTCCCGTCACAGGGCGCCTTGACGGCGGCATCGATTTTTCTGCCGACATTACGGGTCTTCTGCTGATCGACGGAACGCTTGCGGGGCGCTTCGACGTCGTCGGCGACGCGATCCGCCACCTTTTTCTCCCCTCCATCGCACTGGCTGCGGCCGGGATCGGGCAGGTTATGCGCATCACACGCACCGCGATGATCGAGGTCTCCGGGCGTGATTTCGTCGAGGCGAGCCGCGCCTACGGTATCCCCGAACGCGTGGTACGCTTTCGCTACATGCTCCGCGTTGCCTCGGTGGCACCCCTGACGATCCTCGGGCTCGAATTCGCATCGCTGATCGGTAACGCTTTCATTGTCGAGTTCGTCTTTTCCTGGCCGGGTATCGCCAGCTACGGCGTACGCACGATCCTGCAAAAAGACCTTAACGCGGTGATCGGCGTCGTCCTCGTCTCGGGCGTCTTCTTCGTGGTGGCCAACCTCGCAATCGACCTGATTCTCGGGCTTCTCGACCCAAGGCATCGCATCAGGGCTGGGCGTGACACATGAGCAGCATGATCAACGACCCCGACGCCCCAAACCGCGGCCTGAACGCGCGGCAGATGGCGCTCTACCGCTTCACCCGCAACCCGCTTGCAGTGATCGGCGCGCTTATCGTGTTCAGCGTCGTCCTCGTGGCAGTCTTTGCGCCCTGGCTGGCACCGTCGCCGGAAAGTGCCGGCTCGTTCGTCGACTTCCGCAACCGCCACGCACCGCCCTCCTGGCATCACCCGATGGGCACCGACAATGTTGGCCGCGACGTCTTCAGCCGGGTGATCTTCGGTTACCGTATCTCGCTAGGTCTCGTGGTCGGTGTGCTGGGTGTCGCGGTGCCGTTCGGCGTCGTGCTGGGCCTCGTTGCAGGGTACTTCGGCGGTTGGACCGAGACGATCATCATGCGGTTCACCGACATCATGCTTGCCCTGCCACCGCTCGCCATGGCGCTCGCGATCACCGCCGTTCTGTCGCCCAACCTTATCAACGCCATGATCGCCATCACTCTTCTCTGGTGGACATGGCATACCCGGCTCATCTACCGCATCGTCAAGGCGCAGATGAACGAGGATTACGTGGAAGCCGCCCGTGTTGCGGGTGCCAGCCACGCCCACATACTCTTCCGCGAGCTTCTGCCCAACTGCTTCTCCGCGGTCGCGGTCAAGATCTCGCTCGATGCGGGCTTCGTAATCCTCTTTGGCGCAGCGCTCTCGTTCCTTGGCCTCGGCGTGCAGCCACCCACGCCCGACCTCGGCACGATGGTCGCAACCGGTTCGGAATACATGCCCGAGATGTGGTGGCAGGCGGTGATGCCGGGCCTCGCGATCCTCTACGCGATCCTCGGCTTCAACCTGCTGGGCGATGGCCTGCGCGACATGTTGGACGTCGAACTGTGAGCCCGCTTCTCGATATCCGCGACCTCTGCATCGGGTTCACCTCCTACGGCAAGCACCGCCGGGTGCTGCACAACGTCGACATGCACGTCGACGAGGGCGAACGGGTCTCGCTCATCGGCCAGTCGGGCTCGGGCAAGACCGTCACCATGCGTACCATCATCGGCACCCTCCCGATTCCGCCCGGTAAGGTCGAGCAGGGCAGCATCCACTACGATGGCCAGTCGCTTCTCGACCTGTCACAGCAGGCGCGCAACCGGCTGAAAGGCACGGGCATTTCGATCGTGCTTCAAGACCCGATGCTGTCATTCAATCCGGTCCTAACGATCGGGCGGCAGATGGACGACATCGTCCGCTATGCCGATATCCGTCTCGGCCAATCCCGCAGCCGTGCCGAGCGGCGCGCGCATATGATCGACACACTGGCGAAGGTTCAGTTGAAGGACGGCGAGCGCGTGCTCGAGAGCTACCCGATGATGTTGTCGGGGGGAATGCGGCAACGTGTGTTAATCGGCATGGCGCTCCTCAACAAGCCGCGCCTTCTCATCGCCGACGAACCGGGCACCGCGCTCGACGTCACGACCCAGGACGAAATCCTAGCGCTCCTGAACCAGCTTGTCGCCGAGGAGGGGCTTTCGCTTCTCCTGATCACCCACAACCTTGGTGTGGTGCGCGAGATGGCCGACCGGGTCTACGTTATGGAGCGTGGTCATATCGTGGAGACGGGCACGCGCGACGAGATTTTCGACGCGCCTCAGCACCTTTACACGCGCAAACTCATGGCCGCTGTGCCACCGCTATACGGCCATAAGGTCCGCACGGTCACCCATGCCGCGACGCGGGGTATCCTCGACATCGACAAGGTGTCGAAGACATTCCGCACGCGGGGCGGGCTCTTCAACCGCGTCACCGGAGAGGTGCAGGCGGTCAATGACGTCAGCCTTGCCGTCGAGCAGGGCGACATCTTTGGGGTCGCGGGCGAAAGCGGGTCGGGCAAGACGACGCTGGCGAAGATGGTCATGGGTCTCACCGCCCCGACCTCGGGCGAGATTTCAATCGACGGCCGCCCCGTTTCGGAGTTCGCGGGAACCCGCGAGTTCCGCAAACTCATCCAGATCGTCTACCAGAACCCTGGCTCATCGCTGAACCCCCGCCGCACCGTGGCCGACCAGCTTGCGGTGCCACTGAAGTTCACTGGTGAGGACAAGACCGCAATCAATAGGCGCATCGGTGAGCTTCTCGAGCTTGTCGACCTGCCGCAGTCCTACGCCTCGATGTACCCACACGAACTTTCCGGCGGCCAGAAACAGCGGGTCGCTATTGCGCGCGCCCTGTCGGTCAACCCCCGCGTTCTGGTTCTCGACGAGCCCACCTCCGCTCTCGACGTGCTCGTCCAGTCGACGGTCATCGACCTTCTCAACCGTCTGCGCGACGAATTCGACCTCACCTACCTCTTCATCAGCCACGACCTAAGCCTGATGCGCAATTTCTGCAATCGCGTTGCGGTGATGCTGCGCGGCGAGGTCGTCGAAAGCGGGCCGGTGGGCGAGATTTTCGATGACCCGAACCACCCTTATACGCGCGCCCTTCTCTCGGCGATCCCAGTGATCTCGCCCGAGGAAGAGGCCCGCAAACCGAAAGTCACGAAAGAAGAACGCGCCAGGGTTTTGGCCACATCGACGGAATTGGAGGACTAAACATGTATCGCATTGGCGTGGATGTGGGCGGAACGAACACCGACGCGGTCGTCATGCAGGGCGACAAGGTGCTCTCCGGCGTGAAATCGCCCACAACCGAGGACGTCATGAGCGGTGTCGTCGATGCGGTCACTCGGGCGCTGGCCGAAAGCGATGTGGGTACCGACGCCATCGATGCGGTGATGATCGGTACGACGCACTTCACGAACGCCGTGGTGGAGCGACGCCACCTCGCGCGCACCGCCGCCGTCCGGCTCTGCCTTCCGGCCGCGCAATGCCTGCCGCCCATGGTCGACTGGCCCGACGACATGCGCGAAGCGGTGGGCGGCGCCTACTGGATGGCCAAGGGCGGCAACGAGTTCGACGGGCGCGCGATCTCCGAGATCGACATGGCCCAGCTTGACGACATCGCCGCCGAGATCGGCAAGGCGGGTATTTCCACCGTGGCGATCACTTCCGTTTTCTCGCCGGTGAGCGACGAGATGGAACGCAAGGCCATGGAGCGGCTCGCCGAGCGGCTTCCGGGGGTCGACTTCACCCTGTCGAGCGAGATCGGCCGCCTCGGCATCCTCGAACGCGAGAACGCCGCAATCATGAATGCCTCGCTCCGTGCGCTTTCGGAGAGGACGGTCGCTGCCTTCGGCAAGGCGCTCGAGAAGGTGGGGCTGACCTGCCCCTATTACATCACCCAGAACGACGGCACGCTGATGAGCCGCGAGTTCGTGCAGTCCTATCCGGTGCTGACCTTCGCCTCAGGACCGACGAACTCCATGCGCGGGGCGGCGTTTCTCTCCGGCAAGTTCGACGCGATTGTCGTCGACGTGGGAGGCACAACGACCGACGTCGGCGCCCTCGTCAAAGGCTTCCCGAGGCCGGCAAGCACGACCGTCGATGTAGGTGGGGTTCGCACGAACTTCCGGATGCCCGATGTCTTCGCCATTGGGCTTGGGGGCGGCACGATCGTCTCGGGCGAAGGCGACAGCCTCAAGGTCGGGCCTCAGTCGGTCGGCTACCGGCTGACTCAGGATGCGCTCATCTTCGGTGGCAATACCCTCACCACGTCTGACGTGGCTGTCGGCCTCGGAATTGCCGATTTCGGCGAGAGATCCGCCGTCGCAGGCCTCGAACCCGCGCATCTTGCAGTCGTCAAGGCGCGCACCGACGAGATGCTTCTTAACGCCGTCGAGCGGATGCGGGTTTCACCCGAGCCGATCCCGGTGCTGGCGGTTGGCGGCGGCTCGATCCTCGTCCCAGATAAAGTGGGTGATCTCGAGGTAATCCGACCTAGTCATTTCTCCGTCGCCAATGCAGTTGGTGCGGCCATCGGGCAAATTTCGGGCGAAGTCGACCGTATCTTCTCGCTGGAGAAGACCTCGCGAGAGGAGGCGTTGGCGACAGCTCGCAAGGAGGCCACCGAAAAGGCCATCGCGGCTGGAGCCGCGCCGGAGAGCATCGAGCTTCTCGACCAGGAAGACGTGCCGCTCGCCTACCTGCCAGGCAACGCCACCCGAATCCGCCTTAAGGTCGTGGGCGACATGCATGGTTGACACCTTGAGAGAAGTCACTGACGCCGACCTTAATGCCATCGAAATCGGTGCGGCCATCCTCGGCACCGGGGGCGGGGGCAACCCCTATATCGGCAAGCTGCGCTGCCGAGAGGAGCTGAAGAAGGGCCGGAAGATTCCCGTCATCCCGCTCGCCGAATTGCCCGACGACGCGCTCGTGGTGTCGCTTGGTGGAATCGGCGCCCCAGTTGTCGGGGTCGAGAAGATTGAAGAGGGCGAAGAGTGCCTCCGGGCACTGCGCGCCCTCGAAAAGGAACTCGACGTGAAGGTCGACGCGCTGATCTCTGCAGAGATCGGTGGCGCGAACTCGATGGAGCCGATGCTGACGGCGGCGCAGGCCGGGTTGCCCGTGGTCGATGGTGACGGCATGGGCCGCGCCTTTCCAGAGATGCAGATGTGCACATGGTCGATCTACGGTCACCGCGAGGCGCCGGGGGCAATGGCCGACGAGAAAGGCAACATCGTCGTAATCCGCGACACGGTCGACGACGTATGGCTGGAACGCATCGCGCGGTCGGTCGTGGTGACGATGGGCGCCGCAGCAGGCCTTGCCACCCAGCCCATGCGGGGCGACTTCGTCAAGCGCGCCGCCGTGCCGAACACGATCACCCAGGCGCTGAACCTCGGCCGGGCGGTCTTGAATGCCCATAAGACCAATGCTGACCCTGTGCAGACTGTGATCGACAGCGAGAGCGGACGATTGTTGATGACGGCCAAGATCATCGACCTCGAGCGCCACCTCAAAGGCGGCTTCGCTGTGGGGCACTTGTCGCTCGAGGGCTTTGGAGACTTCACGGGCGACACGGGCCGGATCGAGCTGCAAAATGAGTTCCTGGTCTTTCGCCGCAACGACTGCGTTGAGGTCTGCACGCCAGACCTCATTGTCGTGCTCGACAGCGACACCGGCCTGCCGATCACCACCGAAATGCTGCGCTATGGCCAGCGCATCGCGGTTCTCGGCCTGCCTGCGCATCCGCTGATGCGCTCGCCCGAAGCGCTCAAGGTCGTCGGCCCCGCGGCCTTCGGCTACCCCGAGATCACCTTCCGCCCGATGGAGGAAACGCCATGAGCACGATCACCGAAATCACCCGCGACGACATGGCCACCATCGCCCTCGGCGGCGCCTTCCTCGGCACCGGCGGCGGCGGTGACCCCTATATCGGGCGGCGCATGGCCGAACAGGCCATCGAGGCCTCGGGCCCGGTGAAGGTGATTGACGTCGATGCGCTTGACGACGACGCCCTTGTCGTCCCCGTCGCGATGATGGGCGCCCCCACCGTCATGCTCGAAAAGCTCCCGCGCGGCGACGAGGCTATGGCGGCGCTGCGCTCGCTCGAAGCGGTTTTGGGCCGCAAGGCGGATGCGATCTTCTGTATCGAGGCCGGTGGCCTCAACTCGACGATCCCTATCGCAGTCGCGGCCACCGCCGGGCTCCCGATCGTTGACGGCGACGGCATGGGCCGCGCCTTTCCCGAGCTTCAGATGGTTTCGATGACGATGTTCGACATCCACGCATGCCCGATGGCCATGGCCGACGAAAAGGGCAATGCGCTGGTTTTGAACACCGTCGACAACCTATCCACCGAGAAATTCGCCCGTGTGATTACCGTGGAGATGGGCGGGGCGGGGCTGATTGCGCTCTACCCGATGACCGCAGCCGAGGCGAAGCGGGCGATCCTGCGTGGCTCGATGTCGCTCATCGCCGATATCGGCCGCATTATTCGCGCCGAGCAGGCCGCTAACCGCAACCCCGCCGAGAAGCTCGCCGAAGAACTCAACGGTGTGCGTCTTTTCGAGGGCCGTGTTACTGACGTCGACCGGCGCACCGAAGGCGGCTTTGCGCGCGGGCGGGCGACCTTCGAGGGTCTCGACCGCTACCAAGGCCAGACCTTCACCCTGCAATTCCAGAACGAGTTCCTGATGGCCGAAACCGGGGAAGGGATGCCAAAGGCGATGACGCCCGACCTCATCTGCCTGCTCGACCTGGAAACGGGCGAACCGATCACCACCGAAACCATGGCCTATGGTTTCCGCGTGATCGTGTTTGGCCTCCCCTGCGACCCGAAATGGCGTAGCGAACACGGGCTCAGGCTCGTGGGCCCGCGCTACTTCGGCTACGACGTCGACTACCAACCGATTGAAACCCTTAACAGAAAGACCTGAAGGCAAGGAGGAAGACCAATGAAAACACTTCGACTGACAAGTGCGGCGGTAGCCCTCGCGACGGCGCTCGTCGCAGGGGCGGCCACGGCGCAGAACGTGGTGACGGTCAACGCGGTGCAGATCTTCGGCACCGTCGATCCAGCAAAAATCAACGATTACACCGAGTACATGGCCGGCGTGAACCTCTACGAGGCGCTCACAACGCTTGACGGCACAGGTGCGATCCAGCCGCTTCTCGCCGAAAGCTGGATCACTTCCGCGGACGGCCTGACCTGGACCTTCACCCTCAAGGAAGGCGCCACCTTCCAGGACGGCACGCCCGTCGAAGCCAAGGACGTCGTCTGGTCAGTGAACCGGCTTCTAGCGATCAACGAAGGCCCGTCATACCTCTTCGAGGGCGTCCTCGAAGAAGGTGCCGTCACCGAGCTCGACAGCCGCACCGTGCAGTTCGTGCTCTCGCAGACCTACGCGCCGTTCCTGACCACGACGCCGATCCTCTTCGTGGTCAACTCCGATCTCGCCGCCGAAAATGCCACCGACGATGACCCCTGGGCGCAGGACTACATCGCAAACAACACCATCGGGGCCGGGGCGTTTGTCCTCGACAGTTGGGAGCGCGGGGCCACGATGACGATCAAGGCCTACGAAGGCTACCACCTAGGCTGGGACGACGACAGCATCGACGAAGTGCGCTTCGTGGTGACCAACGAAGAGGCCACTGTGAAGGCGCTCGCCGCATCCGGCACACTCTCGATGTCATCCGATGCCCAGGCGCAGGAAACCTACGACAGCATCGGTGCGCTCGAAGACTACCGGATCATCGAGTACCCGACCGCGACGAACTTCTACTTCAAGCTCAATAACTCGCGGCCACCGACCGATGACGTCAATATCCGCAAGGCCATCGCCTACGCGACCGACTACGAGACGATCCGCGACGTGATCCTGCCCGGCGAGCCGCTCACGGGGCCGATGCCACCGATCTTCGCGGATGCCTATCCCGACGAAATCGAGGCCCCGGTCTTCGATCTCGCCAAAGCCCAGGAATACGTAAACGCCTCGAAATACGCGGGCCAAGGCCCGATCGACATCGAGATCATGTATGTCGCTGGTCTCGCTTTTGAGGAAGAAATAGGCCTCTTGATGAAATCCATCATGGACACCATCGGTTTCAACGTGATCCTCAAGCCCGAGCCGTGGAACAGGATGACTGAGCTTGCCGGTGATGTAGAGACCACCCCTGCGATTAACCAGGTCTTCTACGGCGCGACGTACCCGTCGCCGGACACATATTTCTTCACCCAGTATCACGGCCGCGCGGCGGGGACCTGGGCTTCGATGGAATGGGTGCAGAACCCGGAGGTCGACGCGATGATCGATGCGGCGCGGGCAACCTCAGACGTCGATGAGCAGAACGCGATCTACAAGGACCTTCAGCACAAGCTCGTTGAAGACCAGGTCGGCGTGTTCCTCCTCACCCAGCGCAGCCAGCAGGCGTTCCACAAATGCCTCAACGGCTTCACTTGGGTGCCCATGCAGAGCTTCGAGTTCAACTTCCACACCATGAAGTGGGTCTGCAACTGACACGCTGTGACTGGCGCCCGGTTTGCCGGGCGCCGGTTAACACCGGGACACCTGCGATGATCGACTATTGTGCAGAGCAATGAGTGTAATTCACACTTCGCTGTATTGTGATGGAGACACAATCAACCCAATACCTGATCGGCTGGCATGCTTGCTTTTGGTGTGGCTACGCGAGTTTGGAGAATTACTGGTCAATCCATACCCCAAGTCAGTTCTCGCCGTGACCGAGCGCCCTCTACAACTACGGGTTCGACCGGAGCCAACAGTTCTTGCTAATCGGGAAATGATCACTCGCTGCCTAGCAGCATATAAACCTCAAGTTTCAAAGGCCGCTTCGGGCTCGAAGCAGATGTTCGCTGCATGCACTCAATCGTCGCGGTGCAGAATGTCAGGAACGCGGACAGAGCGCCAATTCGCTGCAGTAGCACCAAAGGCAGCTACTAGATATTAAGGTAAAGGTACCTGAAGCAAAAAAACAAAGCCTAGTTTAGCCCTTCGAGTGTTCTATCGACAAACTCACAAGCATCGGGGTGACTAACCGGAATACAGCGAATTTGCAAAGCTCTAGTCTGTTGGATCGGACGGCCAACCAACAACCTTACAGGTCGTCCATCGACGATTTCCAACGGTATGTCGTTTGGATCGGAAGGTCGTACCTCGACTGCATACTCATCGTCCATCACGGTTTCAGGATCGTTACTTCTTATTCTGAAAAGCCAAATTTCTGGCCCAACTTCATACTCTTCCGCAAAATAGTGCACATTCCCGCACTGGCGATACATCTTCGATTCTTTGCAAACTGACATCTCGCAGATTTCTACGACGGGGACATGCTCAGCAAAAGATGCTAAGCCACGATCCCAACATGCAGCATGTAAAGAACTGCCAACAGTCGCCGCAACGAAGGCAAACAGGAGGATTTTGGAAACGTTCATGGTCATTTTTACAAGAATTAGTCCGATGGTTTGCACATAGTTGACGCAAGTTTAGCTGACATTCATCGCATGCGCAGCATTAGTCAAAATGGGCTCATCGCCGACATCGGATGCAGTGCAGTATCAGACCCACGGAGCCCAGACACCAGAGTTGAGCAACGGCCCATACGAGACCTTCACCACCCAACCCCGATGCTGCGGTTGCAGCCCGCTTTCCGGACTTTCGCTGCTACCGCACGGCCTGGGCACCGCCGGACGACCGCAGCGCGGACAAAGTGAGCTTTCGCTGCAGCTGCTCCAACAGCTGCTTACTTGCTAAAGGTTCGTTATGTGCTGTCCTTGCTTTCCGACACGATGAAATGTTTGAACACGATTTCCGTAGTCTGTTTATGGACTTTGCTTCGATCAACGCTCTCATGATCGGAAAAGATATCTTCTTTGCCAATGAGCGACTTGTCTGAGGGAAAATCTAGGAATGTGTAATGTCCCACTTCATTGCCTAGGTGATGGCGTTGAAACTTGTCGTTCTGGGAGACGAGCCAGTCGGCGCAGCGCTCTGATGGTGCTTCGCAGTCCGCTCCGCCGGTAAGGATTGCGACTGGGAGTTGAAGTTCGGCAACTGAATGCGGAACAAAGGCTCGGACCGATGGAGCCGGTGCAATCGCCACCACCGACTTTATCCGCTAATCAGTGCGATCATGTCCGTGTTCTGCCTGTGAGCGACAAAAAGCGTTCGAGGTTTCCATGAGTGCGGGAATTCTATCGGCAGCGTCTGGGAATTCTCTTGGACCACCTTCTGTAATCCCGTTTGCACGGCGCCAGGTTTCAAACTCATCCAAGCAGGTTTGCGCGCCAGCAAGGGCCATAGCCGTATAACCTCCAAGAGAAAACCCGACTGCGGAAACCTGAGCGAAGTCTAACCTGTCAGCAAAGAAACCGCTCGTTCCAAGCGACGACAGCATTACGGAAAGGTCGGTCGCTCGTTCCCACCAGCACAGAAAACCCTCCGCGAGATACGGTTCCAAACCAGTATTGCCATGGTGGTTTGCACCCAGGACCACGTAGCCCTCGCAAGCAAGTGCTCGCGCGAGCCAACCGAGACTCTACGCTGTCCCGCCAGTTCCATGTGATAGAAGTACGACCGGCGATTTTCGCTGGGCGTTTAGCGCGGCATCTAAGGCAACATCACCAAGCTCAAAATAATGTTCGGAAGCCTGTTCTACGTTCCCTGAGGCGTCTGTTGGATACCATGCCGACCATGCGATTGGGCGTTCGGAATTGTTGTGCCAGTCAGAGCGTGACGCATCCCAAATAACGCCGGTTCGGTAACCGCAGATTGCCATTGTCAGTCTCCTTCAGCACAAAGTTCCGTAAATTCTTGAGAATATTCAATGGCAAGTCTGCTCAGTTGGCCGCCCCAATAAGCCGACATTTGTGAGCCATGCAGCACCCATTCCTTTGGGCTCTTAGCTGACTTACGGCGCTGCGGCACGCTGCTCGGGTTGGCTAATGACGGCACTGCGGACTTTCCTGCCTTTCCTGATTACGGTTTCAACGTCCGCCAACTGGCAGCAGGGCAATTTTTTGCGCGCGCAGCATCCTAGCTGCGTTCCGAGAACCGCGTCCGCCATCGAACGGCTCTTTCCGCATCGCGGGCATTATACCGTTCCACAGCATCTAGAAGGCTCACTTGCCCACCTTCGATTTCCTCACCCAATTCGGTAAGACGCATCGTATACCACGCCGTGATGCCCCCCTCGGGCGGATCGGAAAAACGTGGAAAAACTGGGTCGCTGTCGTTTTCGATCCGCCAATGATTAGGCAAATTCGGATCGAGCACGAGCGCACGAGCGAGACCGACGACGTCCGCGGCACCTTCAGACAGTGCGGCGAGGGCTGCGGCACGGGTCTTGAAGCCACCCGTCACCATCAAAGGCACACGCGTCCGTTCCCGCGCGGCCAAGGCGAAGTCGAGAAAGTAGGCACCGCTCCCGCCTGCGTCGGATGCTGACTGCGCTCCAGGAAAGTAAGTCCCGCCGCTTATGTCGAGAAGGTCAATGTCGGTGCCGTCTAGAGCCGCGACTACCTCCAGGGAGTCCGTTGGCGTAAGGCCACCTTCGAGTTGATCTGTTGCGTTTAACTTTACGGCCACCGGGAAACTCGGGCCGACGGTCCCGCGAACGGCTTCGACACCCTCCATAAGAAGGCGCATCCGGTTCGTGATGGATCCGCCATAGGCGTCGCTGCGTCGATTGAAGAGCGGAGACAGAAATTGGCTCAGCAGGAACCCATGGGCGGCATGAACCTCCACCCCTGTGAAGCCCAACTCGCGCGCGGTCCGAGCTTTGCGGGCGAATGTATCGGGCAGTGCAGCGATCTCAGCCGCCGAGAGCACGTCGCACTTGAGGCCGGGAAGATCCAGAGCGGTCGGGCCTTTGCGCAACCCTATTGCCGTATCCGTCATCGCGCCTGCATGGCCGAGCTGTGCCCAAAGGTGAGCCTGGCCTATGGTGGCCCGGCGCGTCAGCTCCGTGAGAGCTGTTGTGTCCGAGCCGTCATGCAGGACCAGATTTCCCGGTTTCTCCGCGTGCGCTGAGCCGCCCTGCACCTCGCCGATAATCGAAAGACCAATGCCGCCCTCCGCCCAGCGTTCGTAAAGCCGCATTTGGGCCTTTGTTGGACTCCCCTCGCCATCACCGAGCGAGTCCGACATCGCTGCCTTCGCGATGCGGTTTTTCAGGACCGCCCCGCAAGGCAGGTCTAGCGGACGAAAAAGGGCCGAGGCATCAGAGGTCATTGTCGTTCCTTATGCGTGGCGTGCGGCGCAAGCTCCGGCATACGCCCGCGCAGGAGAGAGGATTTTACAATCGACGTGTGCGTGTCCGCGCGCTCATGCAGCGGAAGCAGCAGGTCATCCAACTCAGCGACGTTGCGGAGTGCCAGCCGTGCCACAAAGCAATCATCGCCCGTGACCCGGTCACATGCGGTGAAGCGCGGCTCATCCCTGATCATCTGCTCAACCGTATGCATTTGCCTGGATCGAGGCTTTATTCGCACAATAGCTTCCAGCGTGTAGCCCAGAGCATGTGGATCGACTCGAACGCCAAAGCCCTCGATCACCCCATCTTCGCGCAAGCGGCGGAGGCGCTCGCCGACCGAAGGACCGGACAGGCCGACCCGCTTGCCAATCTCGGCAAGGCTGGCACGCCCATCAACATCAAGCGCTGCGATGATTTCTCGGTCGATTCGGTCTAGTCCCTTGGTCATGTAGGCATTATCGCCGTTTTGATCGCTATAGTGAAGGCTAGAAACCACTCCAGCCTTTGATATCCTCAGGACATCACTCATCCCGGCGAATACGTTAAGCGATGATCTGCAATAATGGGGATACTCATGGACATTCAACGCATCGCCGCATTTAGTCACGACGGACAGGGAGGCAATCCGGCAGGCGTCGTGCTGCTTGACGAGCCCATCCCGGAAGCCGAAATGGCGAGGATCGCCGCGGAGGTCGGCTACTCCGAGACCGCATTCGCGGTTCAAAACGGAAATAACTTAAAGGATTGGCGGGTCCGCTACTTCGCGCCCGAATCCGAAGTGCCGTTCTGCGGCCACGCAACAATCGCGCTTGGTGCCGTACTTGGTGAGCGAAATGGGCCTCAGAGCTACACTCTCACTCTGAACGATGCTACCATAACCTTAGATGCGGAATTGAAGGCAGGCATCATGGCCGCCGCGCTGTCTTCTCCACCGACTCACAGCCGTGCAGCCGAAGAGGCGGAGTTAAGCAACGCACGAGCTCTCTTCGCCCTGGCGGAGGATGACCTCGATCCCCTCCTGCCGCCCGCGCGCATCCATGGCGGAGCAGACCACCTTGTGCTCGCTTTGCGAGATCGAAGCCGTCTGGCGGCCATCACGTACGATCTGGACGAAGGCCGCGATGTAATGCGTCGGCACAGATTTGTGACCATAATGCTGGTCTATGTCGAAGAAGAACAGACGTTTGTCGTGCGCAACGCCTTCGCTTCGGGTGGTGTCTTAGAGGACCCTGCAACCGGCGCTGCGGCCGCGGCCTTCGCCGGGTACCTACGTGACCGAAGCTGGCCACACCGGGGCCATTTCACGATCCGCCAAGGCGAGGACATGGGCGCGCCGTCAATTATCGACGTGGTGCTCACAAATGAACCTGGGGCACCTGTGCGGGTCGCAGGTCAAGCACGCCGGATTGAGTAGTTTGCGTTGGGGAATTCACCTGGAAAGGTAAACCTTCTAGCAAAACTCGATAGACTTAGCTTTTTTAAAGCCGCCATTCGTTTGCTGCGCAGAATATGGTAGGTTCGGGCTCGGAGCTGCCATCAGTGCCGTCGCAGCACGTAAACTTCAAAGAACGGTGCGCGCTGCGGAGGACGGCCCTAAGTTGCCGTTCAACCTGTTGGTTCGATGCTGCACCGCAGCCCACCAAACCAGCCATTCGCGGCGGGTGCGAAGACACTATGGCACCAAACTCATACTTAGTGGACAAAGCCGCCCTTCAATTTCTACTCGCAGTGGTCCACTTTGTACGTTTAGCGCCGGCGGCGAAGAACGACGCGGGGCAAATCCATTAGCTCGCCACACGCGTGAAAAATCTCTCTCGTGCGCCGAGGCCGGACCTCAGTCCCATTCGAAAGTAGCCAGCCGAGATACTCAGCACGAACTGTTCGAGAAGTCTGCCAAGGCCGCCACCGGAGTCCTCTGCCTGCGTCGAAGAAATACTAAGACGCACACGCTATTTGGATCTCAGGCGACACCGGCTCTGGGTTCGGATGTCAAAATGCAGCTTCAGGTTTTTCATCTCGGTCTCCCCAGGGCAACTAGAGGTCGCTTTCTGAGCCCTCGTCCAGAACCGAGGCAGCCTGAAAACTTGGACGCGCCTTCATCCGCGCGTAGTAGTCGACGAGGCCGGTCCCAGCCCACCAATCCTGAAGGCCGTGAATTGCGAAACGTGCAATCGCCGCCGTGGCGAAGACATCGGCCAGTGAATAATGCGATCCAGCGATATAGGGATGTTTTTTAACTGCCGTGGATAAGCGCGCAACCAGCAGCCGGGTCTTCTCCAGGTGTTCATTGATTTTCTTCGGATCGCGCAATAGCGCCTGGAACCGTAAGTTGCCTTCTATCCGCCCCGAAAGCACGTCGCGCAAATCCGGTCTCTGATTGTGCAGCTTTGCCAGAAGTCGGCCGCGCGCAACGACCTGCGGCGCGGTTCCCGCTGCGTCCAAGCGACGTCGGTACATAAGGACGCCATAATGCAGCGCCATGATGTCCTGCAGCCAGGCCTGGGTCGTTTGATCGCCGGAGAGGTCGGGCCCATCCATTGACTGAACCCGGTTCACGATCCTGATCGTGTCGGTCGCGATCTCATCCGCGATTTTGAGCGTGGGGACCACCGCCTTTGGGTTCAGGGCGACATACCAGGGCTCGAACTGCTCGTTGTTGTCCATGATATCGATTTCCCGGCGGCGAAAGGACACGCCTTTCTCGACCAAGGCCAATCGTGCCATTTGAGAACAAATGGAGCCCGAGTAGTCGTAGAGAACGATATCGCTCACAAGAGTTCACACCTCCATCTCATGTGCGGAAGAGATTGGCACCCGCGTCGCCAGAGGTTTCCAGATGCGTCCGCGAAAACTGGCTTTTCAACGCTCCTGATCCCCCGTGCCTCGAACACGGGACCGGCGTGAGTTGTGCCGGCTGGCGGTTTACATCGGTCCGTGGCGCGATCGAAAGGCGTACCAGGCGGATCGAGAACAAAGAACGACGGCATGAGTCCTCGGTCTCTCCTGCCCGAATGCCGGATGCTCTTCCGGTCTGTCTCCGCCAACGCGCTGTGGTGGAGGTCCAGTGTTTGAGGATTTAGCAACGATAACCGCCTTCGCTTGGTGGGGTCTATTGTGTTACATCCGACCGTTTCCGACTACGGTCGAAAGCGCATAACGGTTCTGCGAAAGTGCCCAACCGCTCAGACCAGCGTGATATCGTCTTTCATGCCAAAACCCCCTACGAACTTCATAAAGTCTCGTATCAATGGCACCTGGTAGCCATCACGGGATGTGACCAGCCATACCGGCGATCGGAAGTCGGGTAGTGAGAAACACTCAATGAGTTCAGGCCGGGATCGACCGTTTACGCGGGGAAGCAGACCGATGGCTTCCCCGGAATCGACGGCCTGCGAAAGCGCCGCCGTGGAATTGAAGGTCTGGGTGATTGCGGATGGATCCAGAAGATCGAGGAACCTTCTAAGCAGGGCGACGTTTGCAACCATGGTTTCGCCGTAGAAGGCGACAGGATGCCCCGCCAATTCGTCGGCCGAGCGCGGCAGACCATGGACCGAAAGATAGGCCTTGCTGCAATAGACGCCCCAGACGGCGTCGCCGAGCTTGCGGGCGATCAGCGACTCATCGTCGATCTCGTCCGCCCCGCGGATCGCGATATCGGCCTCACCGCCGGACAGGTTGGCGCGACGCTGGGTATCGTCGATCTGAAAGGTCACGTCGGAGTGCTTTTGCTTGTAAGCCGTGATGACCGGGTTCAACCAGAAGCCATAAATGTCGGTCGGTATGGACAGCCGGATGCAGCCGCTGTCACCGCGTTTCAGCGCGACCGCACGTTTCCCGATCTGGTCGGCGCTTCGCTCCATCTCTTCGGCAAGCTCAAGCAGCGCCTTACCGTTCGACGTCGGGGCATAACCGCGCGTGTCCCGGTCAAACAACGCCAGCCCCAACGCGTGTTCAAGCGACTGAACCCGGCGGCTGACTGTCGTTTGGTTTATGCCGAGAGTTCGGGCCGCCCCAAGCGTCGATCCCGAGCGCGCAACGGCAAGAAGAATGCGGATATCGCTCCATTCGAACATACCTACCTCCCTAAAGCACCCTGAAGAAATACTGAAATTGATCAATAATGTGTACGGGCCCGGGCGTGCTGCCACGCCCAGGCAGGCGCTTCAGGTTCGGCCCTTGCGCAGCCAGGTCGCGCATGCTGGCCCCAGACGTTCCCAGGCCGCAGCCTCGTACCTTTCGCTCAGTTGCGCACTAAGAACATCCCTCCAGCGACCGTTCGTCCCCTTATGGATGAAGGTCTGCGCCCCGCCATCCCAGAAAGCGCCGCCCAGCGGCACAGAAGCGGTGGCGTTTGCCTTCATGTAGTCGAAGTAGCAGTGTTTCAGCACGCGCGCCATGACGTCGTCGCTCACATCGATCTCAAGAAACTTAGCGATCTGGCGAATCTCGCCTTCCATGTCTGCCTTCAGGTCAGCGAAGTGGATCATCCGAACGTTGGGCAATTGGCGGATGGCCCACCAGCTTTTTACATTGTCCCAGAACGACCAGAAAGGAGCCCCATCATTTAACAGCCAGTGCTCGAAGTATTCTTCGACAGATGCCGGTGGCGGCCCAATCGGCGCGCCGACCAGACCCGGCGTGTCGTTCAGCGCGTGATACCATGAGTCGTTGGCGTTCTTGTGATGATTGTAGAGTGACCAGACAACGTCACGACCGTCGCGGCCGATATAGAGGTATTTGGCATTCTTTGAGAAAACGAGTGCATCGACGGGCAGGTGCGTTTTCATGAACCTGCGATGGGTCTGCGCCTCGACTTGCGGCAGTTTCACCTCTTTCGGTGGCACGCGCAGGTCGAGCCAGGGGCTCATTTCGGCAACCGGCAGACCTTCTTCGCCCTGGAATATCAGCTGCGACAGGATCTGCTGCACCCAGGTCGTTCCCGACTTCGCGTAGGTCGAGATGATGATGTCGTCGTCTCGGAAGGACAGATCGTTCCAGATAGTACTGTCGATGTGGTGATTGTGCATCTCCCGCGTTTTGACGGGGGCTTCGATATCGTGAACTTCGGCGGACTGCATGTTCTTGCTCCTTTGTTCGCAGTTCATGACATCGATCGTGCGTCGCCCGGCTTCAGCCGCATATGCGCTGAAATGCTCAGCCGTTCTGCAAATGCGCAGCAGCCGCATCCCGATACCGGAGATTTGTCTGTTCTGAGACCTGCTCTGCGGCCTTGCCGAACCGTTCCGCATCAACACCGGTACGCCGCAAGGGAAGCTTGAGGTTAGCTGCAATCACGCGGTCGCTTAACCGCCATTGTCGTAGAAGCCTAAAGGAACAAAAGCATGTCTATTCCAGCACTTCGTGACTTCGCGTTTGTAGCCAGTTCCCTGCTGGCCGTCCTATCGAACACGCCGGCTTCCGCCCAAGAGGCCCGCATGATCGTGAGCCACGAGGTTGAAGACTTCGAGCGATGGAAACAAGTGTTCGATCAGGCCTTGCCGATCCGTCGCGCCGCTGGCGAAATGACGTTCGCCATTCTCCAAAGTCCGACCAACGAGGCGCTTGTCACCGTTTGGTTCGAATGGGACACGATGGAACGCGCACGCGCCTGGGCGTCCGATCCCATACTCGCCAACGGGATGGCGGCTGCCGGTGTCATCTCGGAGCCTGTGTTTTCTTTCAGCGTGATCGAGCCGACCTATTGATCCTAAGAAACCTCAGCCTCCCTTGGGCAGCTATGCCCAAGCCACGCAAAGCAGGCAGAAACTTCCTCCCAACTATGATCTGCCTCGCCGGTGTCACGGTTTTAATCACTCAGCTGCACACCCAAACATAGACCGAAGTTATCTCGTTGTACCGACGGCTCAAAGGCGATGCTGCCCGTTGGACATCGCATCAATTGGAGCGGTGGCAATCAAGTCTCTGAAGTTGCCGCGGAGAGTTCGGACTGCGGCAGCGCCAAGAGTGTCTGCATTGTGTGCTTCGCCGTGCCCTTTACAACATGCAACATCCGGCATTTTGGGCTCCGAGCGGAACTTATGGCGAGCGCTGCACCTGGTGCTGTCAGACTAATACGAATTCGTCTCCGCTGGGGCAGAGACGCTGCCCTTTAGGCTGCGCCGAGGCAGCGCCATTCTTGGAGAGCGGCGGAACGGTTCTGCTTGAATATGGCTCGTGAGGTAAGATCGCGGTCGGTG
>JBCCIW010000028.1:0-20603 GCA_039028055.1 Pseudomonadota bacterium
TAGCCCGGCTCTTCGCTCGCCCGCACAACGAGCTTGCCAAGATTGGCACCGGTGAACAGACGGTCCAGCGCGCCGGGAGCGTTTTCGAGGCCATCCACCACATCGGTCTCGTATTTGATTTTGCCTTCCATGAGCCAACCACCCATCGCCTGGATGCCCTCCATGAACCGTTCGAGGAAGTCGATCACGATGAAGCCTTGAACACGGGTGCGGCGCATTAGGAGATTTGCGAAATTCTTCGGGCCTGTGCTCGCGTCTGGATCATCATTATAGGTTGAGATCATGCCGCAGAGTGGCATGCGGGAGAAATCGTTCAGCCGCGCGATGACCGCTTCCATAATGTCGCCGCCGACGTTCTCGAAGTTGATGTCGATGCCATCGGGGCAATGCTTGTCGAGCGCAGCACCGATATCTTCTGTCTTGTAGTTGATGGCTGCGTCGAAGCCCGCCGTTTCGGTGAGCCAGCGACACTTGTCGTCTGATCCGGCGATACCCACCACGCGGCAGGCCTGGATCTTCCCAATCTGACCGACCATAGACCCCACTGCACCCGCGGCGGCCGAGACAACAAGCGTGTCGCCAGCCTTTGGCTGGCCAATCTCCATGAGCCCGAAATAGGCGGTCATGCCAGTTGCGCCGAGTGGGCCCATATAGGCTGTCAGAGGGACGCCGGGCAGCTGTGGCAATACGTTCACCGCTTCACCGGGTAGGTCGTTATAGAGGGCCCAGCCCGCTAGTCCGGTGTTTGCGATCGCGCCAGTCGGTACTGCATCGTGATTGCTCTCTTCAACAATACCGATGGCTCCGCCGCGCATGGGTGTGTTCAGCTCAACTGGCGGAAGATAAGCATCCATGTCACTCATCCAGATCCGGTTGGTCGGGTCTATGGAAAGGTACACCGTGCGGACCCGAACCATACCATCTGCAAGCGGAGGCATGTCTTCGGTGACAAGCTCGAGGTCACCGTCGGCGAGTTTGCCCACAGGGCGTTTACGCAAATACCAGGTTTGGTTGGTGGGCATGGGCGGTTCCTCCTCGATTTGATTAACCTCTCTAGCGTTCGCCTTGCCAGCGCGCTAGAGCAGGGACAACTGGAGGAGCGGACGCCATGCCATCAGCCCCAATCGATAAGGATAGTCATCTCTATCTGATAGACGCGTCAGCCTATATTTTTCGGGCTTATCATGCGCTGCCACCGCTCACCCGAAAATCCGATGGCCTGCCGGTGGGGGCGGTTTCAGGGTTTTGCAACATGCTCTGGAAACTTCTTGAGGAGTTGAAAGGCGAACACCGACCAACGCACTTTGCCTGTGTCTTTGACAAGGGGTCCTATACGTTCCGGAATGACATGTATTCCGATTACAAGGCCAATCGAGACGCTCCGCCAGAGGATCTGCGTCCACAGTTTCCAATCGTACGGGAAGCGGCGATTGCCTTTGCTACGCACGCGCTGGAAATGGAGGGATACGAGGCGGATGATCTGATCGCCACGTATGCCCGACAGGCCGAAGCTAAGGGCGCGCGGGTGACGATCGTCTCCTCCGACAAGGACCTTATGCAGCTTGTGTCCGAGACAACAGTTATGCTCGACACGATGAAAAACAAAACACTCGATATTGCCGCAGTTCATGAAAAGTTCGGCGTTGGGCCCGAGCGTGTGATCGATGTTCAGTCGCTCGCGGGAGACAGCGTGGACAATATTCCTGGCGCTCCAGGCATCGGTGTGAAGACGGCAGCGACATTGATCAATGAGTTCGGAGACGTTGAGACGCTGCTTGAACGCGCCGAAGAGATCAAACAGCCCAAGCGCCGGCAGACGCTTATCGATCATGCGGACAATATCCGTATGTCGCGGGATCTCGTGACACTGAAAACTGATGTGCCTCTGGAGGTGCAGATGGAGGACCTAGCGATCGCCGATCCTGATCCGGAGGAATTGATTAGTTTTCTGGAGAAGATGGAGTTTCGCACAATCACACGGCGTGTGCGCGAAGCACTGGAACTTGACGGGGCGATTGAGGAAACTGATCCGGCAGAGGAGGGGGTCGACCGCTCAAAATACGAAACGGTTCGAGATACGGCGGCGCTCGAGGCGTGGATCGAAAAGTGCCGGGCCGCCGGAGTATTCGCGATTGATACCGAGACAGACAGTCTCGATCCGATCGCGGCAAACCTAGTCGGGATTTCCATAGCCACGGCCCCTAATGAAGCCTGCTATGTTCCGCTTGCTCATATCGACCCCGATGCTGGCAATGATGGCGACATGTTTGACGCCGATCCGCCACGCCAAATTCAGATGAAAGCGGCGCTGGAGCTTTTGAAACCGCTACTGGAAGATCCTGCGGTTCTGAAAATTGGCCAGAACATCAAATACGATGTGAATGTGTTCGATAAAGTTGGTATCCGGATGGCCCCCGTTGACGATACGATGTTGCTGTCTTTCGTCCTTAATGCGGGTACGCACAATCACGGCATGGATACACTGTCCGAGAGATATTTCGGTCATACGCCTATTCCGTACAAAGAGGTGTGCGGGACCGGGAAGTCGCAAATCACGTTTGACCGAGTGGCCCTCGACAAGGCGACAGAATATGCCGCCGAGGACGCCGACATAACACTGCGGCTCTGGCATCAGTTCAAGCGTAAGCTACCAGAGGCAAACGCCGCGACGGTCTACGAAACGCTAGAGCGCCCGCTTGTGCCTGTGGTGGCGAACATGGAACGGGCCGGGATCAAGGTGGACAGAGACGCGCTCTCGCGCCTGTCGTCGGATTTTGCCCAGCGAATGGCGGGTTATGAAGGTGAAGCTTACGAGCAGGCTGGGCGAGAGTTTAATATGGGTAGTCCGAAACAGCTCGGCGAAATTCTCTTTGACGAAATGAGCATCGAAGGTGGCAAGAAGACCAAGACGGGGGCCTGGCAAACCGGCGCTGAAGTCCTCGAAGACTTGGCCGCTGCGGGGCACGATTTACCTCAGACCATTCTGAACTGGCGGTCTTTGTCCAAGCTTCGGTCGACCTATACAGAGGCGCTGCAGGCCGCGGTCAACTCCGAAACGGGTCGTGTACACACAAGTTTTGCCATGGCGGCGGCCCAGACGGGACGTCTATCGTCGTCCGATCCCAACTTGCAGAATATACCGGTGCGCACCGAAGAAGGTAAAAAGATTCGCGAAGCCTTCATTGCAGAGCCCGGACACGTGCTCATATCGGCGGACTACTCCCAGATTGAACTGCGCTTGCTGGCTCATATTGCTGGCATTGATGCCCTGCGAGATGCCTTTCAAAATGGACTCGATATCCACGCGATGACGGCAAGCGAGATGTTCGGTGATCCAATTGAGGGAATGGATCCAATGGTTCGAAGGCGTGCGAAAGCCATCAATTTCGGGATTATTTACGGAATATCTGCGTTCGGGCTTGCGAGGCAGTTGTCCATTCCGCGCGATGAGGCGAGCACCTACATCAAATCATATTTCGAAAAATTCCCTGGTATCCGGAAGTACATGGATGACACGAAATCCTTTGCCACGGAGAACGGGTTTGTTCAGACGGCCTTTGGTCGGCGGCTGAACATTGATCTCAAGAATGCCAAAGGGCCGTCGCGCGGTTTTGCAGAACGGCAGGCAATCAATGCGCCGATCCAGGGTTCTGCCGCGGATGTCATAAAGCGTGCCATGGTCAGGATGCCCGCTGCGCTGGACAAAGCAGGGTTGAAGACGCGTATGCTGCTGCAGGTGCATGACGAATTGATATTCGAAGCGCCAGAGGCCGAAGCAGAAAAGGCCATCGAGGTGGTCCGTGAAACCATGGAGGGAGCGCCGCTTCCAGCGCGAGAGATTTCTGTGCCACTGGTGGTCGATGCCGCTGCTGGCGATACGTGGGCCGAAGTGCATTAGTGGCCGACGCTTCGGGTTTTCCTCTTCCCCAAACCCGAATCCTCGCCTAAGAGACGCGCTTAGCAAACAATTCAAGCTTTGGCTGCATCGAGGGTGACCCTCGTCTGCGGCTGCGCGCGCGACGACAAGGTGAGACGCCATGCCCAAACGTACGGATATTCAGTCGATACTCGTTATCGGTGCAGGCCCCATAATTATCGGCCAAGCCTGCGAATTTGATTACTCCGGGGTTCAGGCTTTGAAGGCCCTTAAAGACGAGGGTTATCGGGTCATATTGGTCAATTCGAACCCAGCGACGATCATGACTGATCCTGGGCTGGCCGATGCAACTTATATCGAGCCTATAACGCCCGCCTTTGTCGAGAAGATCATTGCCGCTGAAAAGCCTGATGCCCTTTTGCCGACTATGGGCGGACAAACCGCATTGAATTGTGCCCTGGATCTGCAGAAGGCGGGCGTTCTCGACCGGTACAATGTTGAACTGATCGGTGCTCGAGCAGATGCCATTGAAAAAGCTGAAGACCGAGAGCTGTTTCGGCAGGCTATGGGCCGTATCGGACTGGAGAATCCGCGAGCCGCGATCATTCAGGCACCAGAGATCAGGAATGATGCCAATGAAATTGTAGACTACGATCGGATCCTGGGGCTCAAGCTGGCATTGGACGTGCTGGATGATATCGGTCTTCCAGCGATTATCCGTCCGGCATTCACGCTTGGGGGCACCGGCGGCGGTGTTGCCTACAACAAAGAGCAGTATGAGGAAATTATTCGCTCAGGTCTGGCGGCCTCTCCCGTCGCGCAGGTTCTTGTGGATGAGAGCCTGCTTGGCTGGAAAGAATACGAGATGGAGGTCGTGCGTGATAAGGCCGACAACTGCATCATCATCTGCGCCATTGAAAATATAGATCCTATGGGTGTGCACACCGGCGACTCGATCACTGTTGCTCCGGCGCTGACGCTAACAGATCGGGAATACCAGGTGATGCGGAATGCGTCGCTGGCGGTTCTCAGGGAGATTGGTGTTGAAACCGGCGGGTCGAATGTGCAATTCGCAGTGAACCCGGAAGACGGGCGGCTTGTCGTTATAGAAATGAATCCCCGTGTATCGCGATCGTCTGCATTGGCGTCCAAAGCGACCGGGTTTCCGATTGCAAAGATCGCGGCGAAGCTTGCGGTTGGATATACACTCGACGAACTCGACAATGATATCACCGGTGTGACCCCAGCGAGCTTTGAGCCAACAATTGATTATGTGGTCACGAAAATTCCGCGGTTCGCGTTTGAAAAATATCGTGGAGCTGAGCCCGTTCTAACAACGGCGATGAAGTCTGTTGGCGAGGCCATGGCGATTGGGCGAACCTTTCAGGAAAGCGTTCAAAAGGCGCTCTGCTCCCTTGAGACAGGATTAACAGGTTTCGATGAGGTCGAATTCGAAACGACAGACGCCTTAAAGGCAGCTCTCGTTGTTCAGTCCCCCAATCGTTTACTCATTGTTGCCCAGGCGTTTCGCCACGGGATGAGTGTCGAGGAAGTTCATGCGGTCACGTCCTACGATCTCTGGTTTCTTCGTCAGATCGCGGAACTCGTGGAGTCCGAAGAGAATATTCGTCGCGATGGGCTGCCTGTGTCTGCAGATGACTTACTCGCGTTGAAGTCCATGGGCTTCTCCGACGCGCGGTTGGCCGAGATTACAGGTTCTTCCGAAGCAGATGTTCGGGCGAAGCGTCACCAACTCGGTATTCGACCCGTGTACAAGCGGATTGATACGTGCGCGGCGGAGTTCGCTGCGAAGACACCATATTTATATTCGACTTATGAAATCCCAGCATTTGGTCAATCACAAGCAGATTGCGAGGCAGGTGTATCTGACCGCAGAAAGGCGATCATATTGGGCGGCGGGCCTAATCGGATCGGGCAGGGTATCGAGTTTGATTATTGTTGCTGCCATGCCGCCTTCGCAATGGAGGACCTTGGCGTTGAGTCTGTAATGGTCAATTGCAATCCAGAGACTGTTTCGACCGATTATGACACGTCGGGCCGCTTATATTTCGAACCTCTGACCGAGGAGCATGTTTCCGAGATAATTGCGAAGGAACAGACCGCTGGCGAACTCTCCGGTGTTATTGTGCAGTTTGGCGGTCAAACACCCCTTAAACTCGCAACTCCACTTAGCAATGCTGGTATTCCGATCCTGGGGACAAGTCCGGATTCGATAGATCTAGCAGAGGACCGGGAGCAATTTGCCCAGTTGCTAGACATACTCGGCATAAAACAAGCGCCATCAGCTACCGCTCGCTCAGAAGAGGAAGCTCTCGAGGCTGCACAGTCGCTTGGGTATCCGGTGATGCTACGCCCCAGTTTTGTGCTTGGTGGGCGGGCGATGGAGATTTGCCATTCAGATGGTGACATTCAACGCTTCGCATCAGAGGCACTCGTTGAAGCTATGAAAACGGGTCGGAAAGATCCATCGCTTTTTCTTGATCGATACCTCTCGGATGCCATTGAAGTTGATGTCGACGCTATTTGCGACGGCTCTGACGTGCATGTGGCAGGTGTGATGGAGCACATTGAGGAGGCTGGCGTGCACTCTGGTGACAGCGCCTGTGCGTTGCCGCCTTATACGCTTGGTCCCTCAATTATTGGCCGGTTGTCTGAGCAAGCGATTGCGCTTGCCAAAGCCCTTAAGGTGAGGGGGCTCATCAACATTCAGTTCGCTGTCAAGGATGATGAAATTTATGTGCTTGAAGCTAATCCCCGCGCGTCGCGGACTGTACCATTCGTCGCCAAGGCGGTTGGCGCGCCAATTGCTGCCATAGCGGCGAAAGTCATGGCTGGTAAGGCGTTGTCCGAGTTCGATCTCAAAAATGCGACGCCTAACCGCATCTGCGTTAAGGAGGCGGTTTTCCCGTTCGCACGGTTCAGCGGCGTTGATCCTATTCTGGGTCCCGAAATGCGGTCTACTGGTGAAGTGATGGGTTGGGCAGACGATTTTGGCGCAGCTTTTCTGAAAGGGCAAATTGCTGGCGGAGTATCGCTACCGACGTCAGGAAAAGTGTTCATCTCTCTACGCGACGGAGACAAACCGTCTATCCTTGATGGCGCGCGAACTCTAATCTCGGAAGGGTTCTCCATTGTTGCGACACTAGGCACAGCTGCGTTTCTGGAAGATGAGGGCATTGAGGTCGAGCGTATCAACAAGGTGATTGAAGGACAGCCTCACATCGTTGACGCATTGATCAATGGGGATATCCATCTGGTTTTTAACACGACGCAAGGGGCTCAGTCAGTGTCGGACTCAGCATCCATTCGATCGACAGCCGTGTCACGAAAAATACCATATTTTACAACTCTTTCCGCTTCTCTTGCGGCGATTCAAGCGATTTCGGCTCTGAAAACGCAAGATCTTGACGTTCGCCCCTTGCAATCGGCGTAACAAATTCCAATCTTGACCAACTTAAAAATCCAGCCAAGCTGGTGAGTAAAGCTGAACGGTAATCCGACCATGCAAAGAATACCTATGACCGGCGATGGCCACGCGGCCCTCGACGAAGAACTGAAAAATTTGAAGTCTGTGGAACGCCCAGCGATCATCCAAGCGATCTCGGAAGCCCGAGAGCACGGCGATCTATCGGAAAATGCCGAGTATCATGCCGCCAAGGAAAAGCAAAGCTTCATTGAAGGGCGGGTCGCCGAGCTAGAGGACAAACTCGCGCGTGCTGAAGTTATCGATATCTCCAAGCTGTCTGGTTCATCTGTGAAGTTCGGCGCGACAGTCAAATTGATTGATGTCGAAACTGAGAAAGAGGCTGTCTACCAAATTGTCGGTGAAGACGAGGCTGACGTTGCGTCTGGAAAGGTGTCTATCACGTCACCGATCGCGCGCGCCTTGATCGGCAAAGAGGAGGGTGACGAAGCGGAAGTTGCTGCTCCCGGTGGTCCTCGCGCATATGAGATTGCCAGCGTTTCCTATAAGTGACCGACGACACGGCATCGCTCGGGCCTTCTATCTGGGCGGTGTCCGACGGTCGCGATGGGAATGCCGCTCAGGTTAAGTCAATCGTTCAGGCTCTGAACGAAACTCAACGCTGGATGCGTATCGCGCACATTCAGGCCGATGGTCATCGAAACAGCGCACTCACGCTGGAGGTGCCGCCACCTTTTTCCTGGCTGCCGTCGAGTTGGAACAAGCTCGCGCGGTCGAGCCTGCCGCTTGATCAGAAGGCCGCGTTAGACGCGCCCTGGCCAACGCTCTGGGTTGCGGCTGGTCGGCGCACAGCGGGCTTTAGTGCCGGTGTCAGAAACTGGTCTGGCGGGAAAACGATGACTGTCCACGTACTCACGCCCGACCTTCCCTCAAGTGAATTCGATTTGATCGTCGCGCCTCAGCACGATGATATGTCCGGTGATAATATTATTCAGACAGTTGGGTCACCGGCTCATTTCTCGGCGGACGATATTGAGGCGGCTGGACTGGCATTCGCCGACCTTGCTGATGAACGCGGACGCTCTGCGGTCGTGGTGTTGGGAGGAGACTCCAAAGCCCACACCTTCGATAACGCTTCAGCCGAGCGTCTGGACGTTCATATTCGTGCTGTCGCATCTGCAGGGTGGCGGCTTCGGATAACGTGCTCGCGGCGGACACCGGTCTTTGCCCGTGCTCACTTCAGATCTCTGGCTGATGAGATCGGAGCACGCTTTTGGGAGAACCCAACTGACGGGCCGAACCCGTATCTCGCCTGGCTTCTATTCTCAGACGCTGCAATTGTAACGGAGGATAGCGCAAACATGTTATCCGACGCTGCCTATTTCGGCTTACCGATCCACATGGCGCGTTTGACAGGCTCTTCGTCGAAGTTTGATAGGTTGCATAAGAGTTTCATCGATCATGGCTGCGCAAAATGGCTGCACCGCGCACTTGATACCTGGACGTATGAGCCCTTGCGTGAGGCGGACCGGGTTGCCGACCTGATTGTGACAGAGTTGCTTAAGCGACATCCGCAGCCGGATATTCCGTCGGCGGATGTCGTTAAGCCTGACTGGTTATAGATATTACTCTTTTGTGAGTTCAAAAATAACGTTTACTGAGGCTGCGAACGAAAGTTCTCCTGCAGCTACCGGAGACCGTGCAGACTCGAAGTCCGCAGCGGCGCGTGATAGCGCGGCGACTGGGGGTTGGAAATTTCCATCGCCACCGCCTTCTGAAATTGAAACAATACGACCCACTGAATATCCCGCTGCGCCTGCATAGAGCTCGGCTCGCTCAATCGCCTGGGTAACTGCGTCTTCTCTCGCGTTATTAAGTGCCTCGGAACTGTCTTCCAATCCGAACTGTATTCCATTCAGCGTGTTTCCACCCGCATTGACGAGCGAGTCCAGTGTTGCTCCAAGATTGTCCAGATCGCTGACCTTTGCACGAACCTGATTCGTAGCGCGATATCCAACCAGTCGAGGCGGTCCATCACGGCTGTAGTCATAGTTTGGCGAGACATTGAAGTTGGACGTCTGAATATCTTTTTCTTCTATTCCAGCGGCCTCTAGCGCCGCGAAGACGCCATTCATTCGCTCGGCATTTTCGGAAAGTGCCTCTGCCGCGGTTCTTGCTTCTGTTTCCACACCCGCGTTGATGTATGCGAGGTCCGGGGTTCGATCGACACTGGCGCGTGAGGAAATGTTCAGTGTCGTCTCTGGCTGGATTGAGTTTGGATGAACCATCTCGGTTCCCGGAACCTGAGCACAGGCTGCCTGGACAAGGATTGTTGCTGCAATAAGCGCTGGCATTAGTTTGGTGCTGATAACGTGTTTCATGACGGTTGCGTCTCCCCTATAGGCGCTCTAACACATACCGTCATTGCGGCGGGATCAAGACCTAGACTTGTTCGGTTGTAATCGGGCCTGTAGCTCAGTTGGTTAGAGCGGACCGCTCATAACGGTCTGGTCGGGGGTTCAAGTCCCTCCGGGCCCACCATGCTTCCACGAAATCCAGAAGGACTAGTATTGGCTCGGCCTCCCTAGCCGCTAGATGTTTTGTCGTCGATGCTTATTCAGCAGGCTGTGCGGATGGGCTGGTGGTTGATTGCTGGTCGAGCCTTCGAGCGACATCACCGGGCGACCCGGTTCCACGAGCAAGTAAGCTGTAGAACGGCGGAACCAGAATGAGTGTTGCGAAAGTTGCGCCTATAACACCGAAAAGAATGACAGCTCCGATTGCTTGACGGGTTTCCGCGCCCGCACCCGATGACAAGATCAAAGGTAGGGTTCCTGCCATGGTTGTAAGGCCTGTCATGAGAATGGGGCGAAAGCGCGCTAGAGCGGCTTCCCTTAGGGCTTCCTGAAAATCCATGCCTTCGTCGCGTAACTGATTCGCGAATTCAACAATCAGAATGCCGTTCTTGGCCGCGAGGCCGACAAGCATGATCAGTCCGATCTGCGTGTAAATGTTCAGCGTCTGTCCAGAAACGTATAGACCGGCCAAACCGGCAGCCAATGTAGCAGGTACGCACAGCATAATTACGATCGGATGTATGTAACTCTCGAACTGAGCGGCGAGCACGAGAAATACAATCACGCAGCCAATTGCGAAAACAAAGAGTATCGACGAGCCTGTCGTCTTGTAGTCCAGCGACTGCCCTTTGAAATCAAAGACGGCTTCATCGGGAAGCGTTTCCCTGCCTATTTGGATCATCTCATCAAGCACGGTTCCGAGTGCCGCATCGGGGGCAAGACCTGCTTCAATGGTTACCGCGCGAACCCGATTGTATCGATTGAGAGAAGCGCTCCCGGCCGCTTCGCGCACGGAGACCAAGTTTGACAACGGAATGAGTTCGCTGGTGCGAGCCGACCTCACAAATATGTTGCGAATATCGTTAGGCGCTGAATAGTCTTCTCGCACGCCTTCGAGGATCACATCGTATTCCTCGCCATTTTCAAGATACGTGGTCACGCGTCTCGACCCAAGCATGGTTTGCAATGTCGTGCCAATATCCGCAACCGTCACGCCGAGATCCGCGGCTCTTTGATAATCAATCGCTATGCGGAATTGGGGCTGCGTTTCCTGATAATCAGACTCTATGTCGATCAAGCCAATGTCTGCTTGATCAAGTGCCTCGATAAATGTGTCACTCCATGCGGAGAGTTTTTCGTAAGAGGGGCCGCCAACGACCAATTGAACCGGTTTGCTCTGACGACCGCCCAACCCCTGCCGCATGATAGCGAAAGCGCGAATGCCAGGAAGGTCTGACAGCTTCTGATTCACTTCAGAAATAATATCATCTGCCGGACGCCGGGTCCCCCAGTCTTCCAGGTTTACGATGACGAAGCCCTGATTGAAGGAGTTGCTGCCAAAGCCCGGAGCTCTCATGAGCAGACGGTCCACGTCCGGCGTTTCCACATATGGTAACAGTCGCCGTTCGATTTCGTCCATGTATCTTTCCATGAAGGCGAAAGAAGCGCCTTCCGGGCCTCGGACGAGTATGAAGAAGCCTCCACGATCCTCTCGGGGAATGTATTCGGAACGGAGATTCTGAAACGAGAAATAGCCGCTTGTAATCATAATCGCCATAGCGATCAGAGCCAGTATTGGGCGTGGGGTCAGGACGGACAGGACGCCGCCATACACATAGCGCAGGCCATCGAAAACCTTCCCAACCAGATAAGGCAGGAGTGCCATTATGCCTGTTGATTTCTCTTGTTTGAGGACCTTCGAAGCGAGCATTGGTGACAGCGTTAGCGCGATCAGGCTTGAGAAAACGACGGCCGCCGCCATCGTTAGTGCGAACTCGGAGAAAAGGCGTCCGATATCGCCCTGCAGAAATGTGATCGGTACAAAAACTGATACCAGAACCATTGTCGTGGCGACGACCGCGAAGCCCACCTGCCGTGTCCCTCTAAAGGCTGCTACGAGCGGTGTTTCTCCATACTCGTCCATGCGCCTATGAATATTCTCCAGCACCACAATTGCGTCATCGACTACTAGGCCGATGGCTAAAACAAGCGCGAGGAGGGTTAGCAGATTGATCGACAAGCCAAGCGCGAAGAGAAGGATAAATGTCGCGATTATGGAAATTGGAACTGTTATCGCTGGGATGATGGTTGATCTGACGCTTCCCAGGAAAAGGAATATTACGAGCGTGACGAGGCCAACGGCAATTCCGAGGGTTATGTAAACCTCGCGAATTGAGGCTTCGATGAACACGGAGCTATCGAAGCTCTGATAGATCTGAATGCCGTTCGGAAGGGTCTGGTTGAGTGTGTCGGCCAAATTTCGAGCGGCCGCAGCGACCTCGACAGTGTTTGCGGTTGACTGTTTGACGACGCCCAATCCGACCATTGGGACCCCATTACCTCGAAACAGGTTTCTGTCTTCTTCTGTTCCTCTTTCAACCCGGGCAACATCTCCCAAGCGGACAAGGTCGCCCTCTGAGCCTTCTCGAAGAACCAATCCCGCGAAGTCGTCCGGCGAGCGGAAAGGGCGATCCAGTCTGACAACAAATGTGCGAGAATCACTTTCTAGATTGCCTGCAGGAGATTCAATGTTTTCGCGTCGCAGAGCCTGATCAATATCGATAACCGTCAGATTGCGCGCTGCCAGCGCTTTTCTATCGATCCAGACGCGCAAGGCATAATTCCTGGAGCCACCCACGCGGACGCGCGCAACACCGTCAAGTGCTGAAAACTGGTCCACTAGGAAACGATCTGCGTAATCAGACAGTTCAGGAGTGGTCATCGAGTCACTGGCCAAATTGAGCCAGATAATTACGTCGTCATCGGCATTTGCCTTCGTGATCTCTGGTGGATCAGCGTCTACGGGCAATTGGTCGGACACACTAGATACACGATCTCTTATGTCATTTGCAGCAACGTCGATGTCCTGATTTATAGCGAATTCGATGCTGATATCGGACCGGCCATCGCGGGAGCTCGCATCAACCGTGCGAATGCCCTCGACACCGGCGATTCTGTCTTCGATGATCTGGGTTATCCGGGTCTCTACAATGCTTGCCGATGCTCCCGGATAGTCTGTTTGAATTGTAACGACGGGTGCGTCGATGTCCGGATACTCTCTAAGCGGCAAGCGATCGAAGGAAACAAGGCCAAATATAACCAACAATAGAGACAGGACCGATGCAAAGACGGGCCTTTTGACTGCTACGTCTGACAGGATCATGGATTTATCGCCTGATGGTGGAGACTGTTTGTCCCCCACCGGAACGATCTAGGGCATCGCTGGATCCAGCGACGATATCTTCATTCGTGATGTTGATGGGCCCACCATCGCGCACTCCGATAAGGCCTTCGATAATGATCAAATCATCCTCGGCCACTCCCGATACAAGCTCGACGCGCCCGTCAAACCGAGATCCTAAAGTTACTTCTGACTTTCGCGCGAGTGTCGTCCCGGCCTGCTCAGTTGCAACATAAACATATGACTTCGATCCCAAAGGTTCGATTGCACCTTCGGGTACTGTTAATCCCTGCCGTGGTGCCGAGAGGATCGTGACATTCATGAATAATCCCGCCCTAAGCTTCCGGTCTACGTTTGGAAGCGATGCGCGAACGCGTAGGGACCGCGTCGAGGGGTCTATTTCGTTGTCAGTACTTACGAGCGTGCCTTCGAAGACATCGCCGGGAAGAGAACTTGTTGTTGCATGAACGTCCAATCCCGAACGTATGCTTGCGAGTGCTGTATCCGGCACAAAGAAGTCGACGTACATTTCGCTGTCATCGACGAGGGTAGCAACTGGATCACCCGGAGAAAGGTAGGCACCTACGCTGACTTGACGAAATCCGAGGACGCCATCAAAGGGAGCCATCAGTATTCTGTTTCGTTGCCGTGTCTGGACAGATGTCAGCTCGGATACAGCGACCTGCAGATCGCGTTTTGCCTGGTCGAACTCCAACCCGGAGACGACGCCGTCAGCAACGAGGCTTTGCATACGCTGCACAACACTTTCGGCCTCTCGTACTGTTGCCTCAGCTCCCTCTATAGCCGCCAACTGCTCTCGTTGAGCCTGCGCGAGTAGAGTTTGGCCCCTTCTCACGCGTTGACCATCTTCAAAGTAAACGGCGGTTACGCGGTCTGCTGCATTGACGGTCAATGCCACGCGCTCCTTCGGTGCTAACGTACCGATACCCTCAATGTCATCGGAGATTTCGCTAAGCTGAGGGGTCTCGGCAATCACCGGAGCTGGGCGTCTTGGTCCTTGGGCTTCGGACGAAGCAATCGAAAAGGAAAGCGCTGTCGCGATCAGGATGATTCGTAGTGTCATCATTAAGTTCCAATGCGCGGTTTTCCGGCCATCTCAGATGCTTCCTAAGCCCTTATGGGTTACGACTTAGTATAGGTCGTGCTTATATCAAGCGGCCTTGAGAATAGCGGTTCTAGAATAAAGTATAACACGAGGTGGTGTTTTAGAGCAAAAACACGAATTCGTTTGATTCCAGAGAATAGAGCTCTGATATTTCAACGCTTTGTGTGTCTTCTCTATATGCGGAGTTTATCACAGGGGTAACATGCTGATCGCATTCGCTATGGAGCAGATTCATATCAGCTGGCAGCGGTGCCGCCTTGGTCACGGAGACGACCAATGAAGGCTATCATTGCTGGTGGGGGGATTGGCGGATTGGTCACCGCCCTCTGCTTCATACACCAAGGTTGGAATGTCGAGGTCCTTGAGCAGGCTCAAGAGATAAGTGAGGTAGGTGCCGGGATACAGCTAAGCCCTAACGCTATGAAGGTGTTCGAAGCGCTTGGGCTTGCCAGCGCGCTCGAGAAAGTGGGATTTCTGCCTGAGGCGATAGAAATTCGAATGGGAGAGAGCGGTATGCGCCTCATTCGGACGCCTCTTGCCGAAGCAGCCGTGGAGCGGTGGGGCTCCCCCTACCTTCACATCCATCGTGCTGATTTCATCTCGGTGTTGCAATTGGCGCTTCAGGAATGCGCCTCAGAATCCTTGAAGCTTGGAGCAACCCTGGAACGATATGAGCATGATGATCATGAGGTGAGGGCATTTCTTGCAAACGGCGAGTATTCTTCCGGCGACGTCCTTATCGGGGCCGATGGCATTCACTCCGCCGTACGGTCACAAATGCTCGGATCAGATCAACCAGTATTTACCGGAAATGTTGCCTGGCGATGTGTTGTTCCAGTTGAACGCTTGGGGCGTAGTGCGCCGGATCCCGTTGCGTGTGCCTGGATGGGGCGTGGAAAGCACGCCGTGACGTACCTGCTTCGTGGCGGGAAACTCGCAAACCTCGTAGCTGTCGTCGAACGAGATGACTGGACCGTGGAGAGTTGGGTCGAAACTGGAAGCCGTGCAGAAGCCTTGAAGGACTTCGCAGGTTGGCATCCCACTATTCTTCGACTCATGGAGGAAAGCGACGCGTTGTTCCGATGGGCTTTGTTTGATCGTCGTCCATTAGCTAAGTGGACAGACGGGCGTGTCGCCATTTTGGGTGATGCAGCACACCCAATGCTGCCATTTATGGCTCAAGGTGCAGCCATGGCGATAGAGGATGCTTGGACAGTCGCCTCCCGGGTTACCTATTCCGAAACAGTGCAAAAAGGTTTGGCAGAGTATCGCTCATTGAGATTCGACCGTGCCTCCTCAATTCAGGCGGCTTCGCGAGCCAATGCACAGACATTCCATCAAAGAGAGCTAGTTGGAAGGATCAAGACTTACGGGCCCATTTGGCTGGCTGGGAAGATCGCTCCGAAGATTGGCCTGATGAGACAAGATAGCGTGTATGGATACAACGTTGTTTCAGCAGCCGCGAATATCAGTCGCTAGCAATGATAGCGGATAGGGTTGAAACTGAAAGGAACGCTACTCTGCGAGCTCAGCGGAAACTGAAACATCAGTTGATCGCGCATGCAGCGCTTCGGTTTGTGCATTGAATGAATCCAGCGAGCTTATGAAAACAATCATAACTGCCGCAATCAGGATGCCCATCAGAAGAAACACGCCCACCCAACCGATGAATGATGCGACCAACCCACTAATCGCCAAAGTTGCCCCGTAACCTAGAAACCAGGTGGATTGCTGCAGCGTAAAGTCAGTTGCTGCCTGGTCCGGGCCAGTCCACTTCAAACGGGCTGCGTAAAATATCATCCGTACTGGAGCCGTCATCAAGGAACCCCAGAACACGACGCCAATAACCGCTGGAAGGCCTGGAGCATTGCTGCCCGCAAGCCAGAGAAAGGGGGGAAGTGCCAAGACAGACAATACAAATGCGACTTTCGCCATCGGCTTTATACCGAGCTTTCTAATTGCCGCAGTCGCGATGAAAAGCGAAAGGCCTGCGCCCACGCTCGCGGCGATTCCGATCGTCGCTCCGACCTCGCTGAGTGTCAGGCCCTTGCTGCTGAGAAAGGGGCCAATAACAGCTGATGGAATCTGAACGGCGAAGGAAAATGCGAAGATAAGAAGCAGTATGCGTCGGTTGATAGGCTCCTTGAGGTAGGTTCTTACAGAGGGGGTTTTGTTTTCCGGTCTTATGGTGACAGGTCGCTCACGCCGACTCAGCGCGATAAGATTCATGCTCGCAAAGAGGCCCGCAGCGCAGAGGAAAGCAGGCATCCAACCAAAGCGATCTGCTACAATTAGGAGCCCCGCAAGTCCAATAACCTGCCCCAGCTCTTTTCCGAACCAGACTGCCCCCGAGCCGCTTCCTTGTTCATCCGGTTCCAGCGCTTCTACAACATAAGCGTCGGCGGCTATCTCGTAGGTGGAAAAGAAAATTTTGATAACAGCAAACAATGTAACGACGATCCAGAGTGTTTGCATAGAGGGTGTGACCGCAGCCATTGCCACATACAATGCTGCGACGATTGTCGCCGAAGGAACGATCCAGCTGAGCCTCCGACCAAAGCTCTTCGAGCCGTACTTATCTACCATCGGGGCCCACACCCACTTAAGCGCCGTAATTATGAGTGGTAGTGCAAACAGGCCGAGGTAGGACACCGGCATGCCGAGTTCTTTGACAAAGATCGTGGGCGCCATGATCGTGCCCAAAGCAGCTGGCACCTCATGGGCAATCGAGAGCGACGCAATAACGCCGTGTTTGTGGATTCCGTCCCTGGTCAAGGTTTGACCGGATGGTCTGCGAGATGTGGTGCCAGGCAGTCGACCACTAGATCGACCTGCTTTTGGAAGAATAGCGGATCTGCTGCAAGTGGTTGATCTAGCGACATTCCTCGCAGGGACCAATGCGCGATGCGCGCGATATCTATCCCCCTGAGCGAGCTTTCTGGTCGCGTAGGTAATTGCCGGGCTGCTGCCCAACCGAAAATTCGGAGCGCCCTGAAGGCGGGGCGGCGCATATGCATTGCCAGAACTTCATCGGTTCGAGCGGCAAGCATCAGCTCAGTGAAAACTCGGCCTTCTGGTCCTTCGAATATATCTTCCCAAAGAGTATGTAAGATTGATCTGAGGGCCTCCTCCGGGTTTCTGTTCTCGAACTTTACTTTACTCAGACGCCGAAAAACATCCGAGACAAGTTGTAGCGCTACTGCACGATAGATCAGGTGCTTAGCCTTGAAATGGTGTAGGTAAGCCCCTCTGGAGACGTCGGCCGTTTCGATGATCCGGCTAACGGAGGCTCCTGAATATCCATAGCGTTCCAGACAGGTCATTGCGGCGCGAACGAGTTTCAGCCGTGTTGCCTCTGCCTTACGCTTTCGCGTTACGGGTTCGATTTCAGCAATGTCGCCTTTCGTGCCCATTGTCGGTCTATCCTCCCCAAAGTTCAGGCGGTGTCTGTTTCATACGGCCCATATCAAATTCAATGGCTGGTACTCGATCTTCTTCGGCATTCATCGGCGCGTCCAGATCGACAGTTTTGCAGTAGCTACCGATTAGTCGGGCAGGGGCCATACCGAGGCTTGTTCCGATCATGCACGATACCATCAAATCCATATTCGCTTTCTGGAGTGCTTCCATGAGCTTTATCGCGCCGGTCAAACCACCCGCCTTGTCGAGTTTGATAACACCCGTTTGGTACTTGCCTAAAAGTTCTGGAACGTCGGCCGCGGTCTGGCATGACTCATCTGCTGCGATAGGTATGCGGGACTGGAAGTTTATGAGGGCATCGTCATTTTCAGGCGGCAAAGGCTGTTCGATAAGCTCGATATCAAGATCAAACAGCAGAGGCTCCATAAGTTCTAAAGTTTCGAATGACCAAGCAGTGTTCGCGTCCACGGTGATCCGAGCATTGGGTGCCGACTGTCTAACAGCTTGAATTGCGTCAGCGTCGTCATCGCCGCCCAACTTTACCTTTAGGAGTGGGTAGTTGGCGAAACGCCTGGCTCGTTCAGCCATCTCATCCACGGTTTTGAGCGTTATTGTAATCGCGCTGTCGAGTTCAGTCGGGCTGGTCAATGCAGCTAGTTCGTGAACTGACAGTTTGGCTTTTCTTGCTTCCAGATCCCAAAGGGCGCAATCAAGAGCGCAAAGCGCTGCTCCTGATCCTAATAGTGTGGCTGCATGTTCACGCGTTACCCCGGCCTCTATTTCCGACCGATGCTGTTCAATTTGCAGAACCAGATCATCTGTCGTCTCACCATGATAAAATATCGGAACGCCTTCGCCACGGCCCACAATTCCGTTTTCTTCCAATTCGACCGTGCACACATCTGCTTTGTTCCACACAAACCCCGCGATCGTGAAAGGCTCGTGGAGCTTGAACTGCTCGGTACGGGCGGTCAGCTTTATCATACCGCTTCTCGCATCATTTCCTGAAGGGCCTCGGCGACTGGAGTGCAGCCGAAGCGAATGGGGTCTACAGTTGGAAGCCCCGTTCGCGTTTCGACTCTCTGGAGAAATTCTCGCGCTTCGGCATCCTGACCAAGGTCTGAAGTATTTATGCTTATCCCCACAACACGAGCGCTGGGATTTGTGACGCGTGCGAGATGTTCGTGCGTTCGGATGGCTTCTTCGTAAGTTCGATGAGGAATATGCGGCAAAAGCTCGAGGTGCTCTCGTGTGGCATGCCCACAAAGGACCATGGCGTCCGGTTGGCTGCCGTGCAGCAATCCAAGGGACACACCTGCGTACGCAGCATGATAGATGGATCCTTGTCCTTCGATGATGTCCCAGTGATCGTCCTCATTATCGGGGCTGAGAATTTCCGCAGCGCCGGCAATGAAGTCAGCGGGAACGGCATCGACGGCAATTCCTTCGCCAGCGATCATGATGCCAGTTTGTCCTGTCGCTCGGAAGGTTGCTTTAATTTCTCGGTCTTTCAATTCGCGGGTGATCGCGAGTGCTGTCCATTTCTTTCCGAGTGCTGAGTCCAGACCGATCATGAGACACCTCAGGCCAGTCCGCTTTTTTCCGTTTGCTGACGGAATCGCGAGTTGAGAGTGCCGCACATCAAATAAATGTCTTTTTTGTCGGGCTGCCGCTTTCACGATGCCAGGTATATCACTCAATCGGTCATGCATCCCACTGATAAGATCCAGACCTGCATCCAGCGCTTCGAGAAGCGCGGGATGCCAGCTCACTGGAATGCTGCCACCTTGCGGTGCCACGCCAATGACCATCGCCTTGGCACCATTCGCTGCTGCCTCGGCGCAACTCATGTCTTTAAGGCCAGTGTCGCCTGCGCATCCGTTCATTCGGATCTGAGCTAGGCACTTTTCGGGTGCCCAATGCGCGAGGCCTAATGCGGTCTTGGCTCTATTAGGAGCGTCAATGTCGCCCAGAAAGAGTAAGTATGGATAAGGCAGTTTCATGGGTACGGCACTAATTTATAAGCGCTTAGAAATTCCAAGGCGCGAACCGTCTCGAGGATATCTGAACCATTAAATCTTACAGAGCTCGCGCCGGTGCGTGAAAAGCAAGGCAAGTAGTCGAGCGTTTCAGCGGGATGATGCCATTTAAATTCAACATCGAGCTGATATGGGCCGTCCTCCTTATGGGTGGAGAATTGTCCGAGATCAGATAACGCCTCAACAGTTCGTTGTTGAATAAGGTCTTGTGCCGCTTTTGGCGAGATGGACTGTGCGCTTGTTCGTCCGATTGCGGACTTTACCGAAACGGTATGAATGCCAGGATATCGATTTGCTATACTCGTGCACAGTTCTTTGTCGCCGGTAACAAGGCCCACCGGTGCACCAAAGTATTCTGCAACACGAATGTAGATATCAAGTTCATCCACCTGCTCGCCGTTCAGGACTAGCCGCTGAAACCCGGCACCGTTGCAGGTGTGATTGAGGACGCCGACTTTGTCTGCACCCGTGTGAAAACCTATGCAAAGCGCGATATCGAAATCATCAGTGTCGATACCTTGCATCATCCCAAGCGGGCGGGGGCCTCCTCTGACGATTCGAACATCTGGCGGCAGTCGGTCGAGGTCGATATTGTCACGGTTTAAATGGGAGTCTGCTATCAGAATTTTTTCAGCGCCAGCGGCTTTAGCCGCGGTACATGTGGCAGCAACCTCATCAGTCATCCAGCGGCAGGCTTGCCCGTAGCCGCTTCCGCTTGGGAGCGTCTGATCCCAGGACACGACGCCGGCGACGCCTTCCAAATCGGCTGTAATAAATACCTTCATTGCGTCACCAGGCCCAACTCACCAAAGGAAACCAGCCAGCATTTATCCAGAGGAACGCGAATGCTGTTAGTGTAATGCTTGCTGGTAGAGCCCACAAAAGAAAAATGCTTGGCGATTTCAGAGCCTGCCTTGCCGTTAGTCCCAAGGCTGTGAA
>JBCCIW010000029.1:0-20575 GCA_039028055.1 Pseudomonadota bacterium
CAAAGCGCTCTGCGTTATCGCCGAACCACGAGCGAAGTGTTGCCTCATCAGGCTCGGGGAGATCCACAAGATCCGCCAACATGAACGCCATCTTCTGCTCGAGACGGCGGTCGACGATGAGATCATGCTGATCGAGCCCAATGCGACGCGCTTCGCGGGTCAGGGCTTCCCGTCGGACATAGTCGGCGACCAGTCCGCGAACATCGTCAGGGCCCGGCAGGGTTCCGGCCTCGGCGGCGTATAGAGCAGCGAGCCGATCCATTTCCGCCGAGGGGACGTATATAGTCTGGTCACGATCAGCTCGCGCTGCGTCAAACAGACTGTAGACAGCGAACAGTAACGCTGCCGCCAGGGTAAAATGGAGCAAGGGCTCTTTCAGGATATTGGGCATCTATCAGCCTGGGGGAATGTACCAGATTGGAGATGTATAGGCCCGCTCCTGCAAAGTCTGGGGGACATCTGGACGCGGTGGCGTTCCAGCGCGCAGGGCATCCCATGTGCTCCAGCGGCAGGATGGGTTCTCCAGAACGCGAACATAGTAGGTCGCCCTCGATGAGGCATCGAAGTCAGGGTCTCGCCACAGCGTCTTCAGCTCGGCGGCACCCTCGCCTGTCGGTGTGCAGGTCTCCATATCAACGGATGCGCCATTGTCAGCGCATCTGTATGTGTCGGGATCGGGGGTGCCGGTGTGGCAGGCGACATCATAGACCTGCTCGCCATCGGCTGTGACCTTCACGACCTGGGCCCGCTGTAGCGCGCCGCCATTTGCATCGCGCTGCGCCCAGACGACGAAGGACGGCTCTGCGCCTTCTCCGACAAGGTCACCGCCCATGGGTACGCCGCCTTTATAGGCTTTTGAGACAAGTTCTGAATCCTCAACGAGGGCTTCGTCGAAACCAAACCCGCCAAAGAAACGAACCCTGATCCGAGGGCCCGTGGTCGCGTAGGTTTCCTTGCGGCGGAAAGCATCGAAAATTGCTTCGCGCGTGTTTTCCTCAGCCCATACACCTGTCAGGCCGGAAGCACTCCATCGGGAGAACCACTCCCGGGCATTTCTGACGATCTGATTATCTGGCTGGTCATCCCACCCGGATGTGCCAAGAAAGGGAACCGAGCCGCGAGTAATGGCGGTGCCGTCAACGATGCCCACCTTCGACCAGAAATCGTTCTCATTGTAGGATCCGCCGACGACATGACTGTCGGAGGCCGCGACCAGGCCGAAGCGGAACGGGTCGAAGCCTTCTTCCGCCTGAAGCCGTAGCCCGTTGCGGTAGGCCTCCCGTACAAAACTCCCTTCGGTTTTGGACACGTCGTAGGAAGCGAGGAGTTTGTCGTAGAGTTCGAAGTCGGCCCATTCATCGTTTGGTGACAGATCTGGATGGGTCTCCGATGTGCCTTTCACCTGCGTGATCTCCACTAGCGGTTCGTTCAGCATACGCTGCGCTGCGTATTCAGCCGTTAACGGCTCACCATTATATGTTTCCAGACGGAACATCTGGCCATCCGACACATTGGAATTGTGGGGAATGGCGATCGCTTCGAAGCCTAGCTCGCGCTGTTCATCCATCCAGTTCCAGAGATCTTCGGGATTGGTAGAGTCGAGAGTCGAGAACAGGCGATCCGGTGCCGCACCGCGGAAGAAGACATTGCGATGCAGGTTGCCGCCACCGAAAGTACCATCCTCTTCGTTGGTCGTGACAGATGTGTACTCGTAGGCAGAGAAGGTAGTGAATACGCCAGGTTCATTATGAGCTTCCGCAGCGGCGACATTTTCCGCCCAAGCGCTGTTCATGACACCCTGATCGTAAATATCGCCCAGCGGCTCACCTGATCGAACCGAGGCGCCAACGCCCTGGAAAGCTGCCGTGATCGCTTCCGGGTTGGATGAAAACATCTCCTGCGCGCGCAGAGATTCCGACAGAGCCGTTCCAGGCGTATCCATCTCCGGAAGAATTCCGAGGTAGGCCGCGTGGTCGGTCACGGCGTAAAAATCGAGTGGACCGCCAGCAATGGTCATATCAAAGCCCGAGGGATGGGGAATGGTCTCTCCCTTCGCGAAGCGATAGGCATCATCGGCTGTCCGCCGCACATTGAAAATGTAGGCGTCAAAAGAATTGCGCGTGTGGATGTGGAGATCGCCGAAATAGGCGTTTCGGTCAGGATTGGCCGCAGGTCGTGCTGCGACGTCGCTACTTTCCGAGCTCGCGCTGTCCGTCGTATTGTCACCAGATGTCGACGGGTCTCCGCCTCCGCAAGCCGCTAGCGCGAACACTGACGCAGCGGTGATCATCCTTATTTTCATGGCCTGTCTCCCTCCAGATATGTTTTTCTTTGACACTAAACATAACCGAATTGAGACCAAAAGGTCCATATATTGACACTTTGAACGTCAATACTTTTTCGATGGCGATAATCTATCAACCCCGAGGGATTGAATAGTTCGGCGCTTCCCGGGTCATCGTCACGTCGTGGACATGGCTTTCGCGGAGACCTGCTCCCGTGATCTGGAGGAATTCCGCCTTTTCATGGAGCTCAGCCATGGTCTTCGCCCCGACATACCCCATGGCAGCACGAAGGCCGCCGACCATCTGGTGAACGATTGGTCCCAAAGGTCCTTTAAATGGCACCTGGCCTTCAATTCCTTCCGGAACCAGTTTTTCCGAGCTCGCCTCTTTCTGGAAATAGCGATCGGCGGACCCACGTGCCATGGCACCGAGCGAGCCCATACCGCGATAGGATTTGTAAGACCGGCCCTGGTAAAGGAACACCTCGCCGGGGGATTCTTCGGTTCCAGCGAACATCGACCCCATCATGGCCGTCGATGCTCCGGCGGCAAGCGCTTTTGCGAAATCACCGGAGAATTTGATGCCGCCATCGGCGATAACAGGCGTCCCGGAAGATGATGCCGCATTGGCGCAGTCCTCAATGGCCGTCAGTTGGGGCACACCTACGCCCGCAACGATGCGGGTGGTGCAAATGGACCCGGGGCCAATCCCTACCTTTACGGCATCGGCACCGGCATCGATCAGGGCCTTGGTCGCATCGCCCGTGGCCACATTGCCTGCGATGATCTGAACGGAATTGGAGAGTTTTTTGGCTGCAGTAACGGCTTTGGCGACGGCCGCAGAATGACCGTGTGCCGTGTCGATGACGACGGCATCGGCACCCGCTTCGATCAGAGCGGATGTCCGCTCCAGACCTTCTTCCCCCACGGTCGAAGCGGCCGCCACTCGCAAGCGACCCTGACTGTCTTTGGCGGCATTCGGGTTCAGCTGCGCCTTATCCATGTCCTTGACTGTGAGCAGCCCGATGCACCTGTCGTCGCCGTCAACGATAATGAGACGCTCGATCCGGTTCTGGTGAAGAAGGCGCCGAGCTTCTTCAATCGGTGTATCTTCCTTTATGGTCACCAGTTTACGCGTCATCAGCTCCGAGACAGGCTGGGTTTCATTCTCGGCGAAGCGAACGTCGCGATTGGTAACAATACCGACGAGTTTTCCATCGGCCTCGACAACCGGGATGCCGGAAAAGCCATAGCGCTGCTTCAACTCGTGAAGATCGGCGAGGGTGGCGCTTGGTGAAATCGTATACGGATTCATCACCACGCCGCTCTCATATTTTTTGACCTGAGCGACCTCTCCGGCTTGCTCTTCCACAGAGAGATTGCGGTGGATCACGCCAATGCCTCCAACCTGAGCCATGGCAATGGCGAGGCGGGCTTCGGTGACCGTATCCATTGCCGCGGACATAAGCGGAATATTCAGCGGAATCGACTTTGTGAGATGCGTCGTGATGTTGACGTCAGCAGGTAAAACTTCGCTTGGACCGGGCTGAAGCAGCACGTCATCGAAGGTCATCGCCTGTCGGATTTTCATGGGGGCAGCTCCCTTTTTGGTCTCCTAAGGGAGTTGCAGGGGCTTGTGAAGTGAAAATTCTGCTGAGCTAATGCTAGGATGCGGCCTACTCGTCGAGCGTTGATCCTTTGAAGTCTTTAGCGACCACATAGATCTCTGGTGAACCAGATCGGCTGGCCGCGGGTTTGATGTGTTTGACGGTCTGGAAGCCGTCTTTCAGTCTCTCAAGCATTTCGGCTGTGGCTCCGCCCTGAAAGACCTTGGAACAAAACGCTCCGCCAGCCGTGAGATGTGCCTCGGCGAAATCGAGCGCAAGATCGGCAAGCGCCGACGTACGCAGATGGTCGGTCTGGCGATGTCCGGTGGTGTTCGCAGCCATGTCCGAGAGGACAAGGTCCGGCGCGCGACTGAGCCCCTTCAGTAGCTCCGCGACATCGTCGGCATTGTTGATATCCCCCTCGACGATGTGAACATTCGACAGAGGCTCGACGGGCAACAGATCAATGCCCACGATCTCGGCAGCCTTCGTCTCCTGCAGCACTTGCAGCCAACCACCTGGTGCGCAGCCGAGGTCCACCACGGTCGCACCTGACTTGAGCAAAGAAGCTTTCTCGTCGATTTCCTTCAGTTTGTAGGCCGCCCGGGCACGATATCCTTCCTTCTTCGCCTTCTGGACGTAGGGATCTGCCAGCTGACGCTCAATCCAGCGTTTCGAGCTTTCGGAGCTCGCATTATAAGCTGTAACCTTTCGCTCACCGACCCGGCGGCCAGAGGATTTCTTCTGCGATTTATCGGGCCCCTTCCAGCGACGCTTTTCATCATTCGCCATGACCAGCTCCCTCCATCGCATTCACCGGATTACTTGCCTCTGCTGCCGAGCCTCTTTTAGACGCGGCTCGCTTTCTGCGATGTCGACGGTTTCGCCCGTTATCCGATCGTTTGCGATGCATCATAGACAAGAGTAATCCCTCGCGCAGGCCACGATCGGCTACGCACAACTCCGGAGCTGACCAGATGTCGAGTGCTGCCTGAAGTATGGCGCAGCCCGACAGCATCAATCCAGCACGCTCTTTGCCAATGGTCGGCAGTTTTTCGCGTCCCTCCAGTCCTGCATCCCGCAATTTCTGTATCACTTCGAATGTGTCGTTACGCGTTAGCTTGACGCCGTCGATGGCGTCTCGCCTGTATCGCGACAAGCCGCGATGGACGCCGGCAAGGCAGGTGACCGTGCCAGATGTTCCAATCATTCGCGCTTCCGGTGCCAGCATCTGTTCACTCAATGCAATTCCATCCGTCCACTGTTCAAAAGTCGTCTTTGCCTCGGCCAGCATGAGCGGGAATGCGTCTTCCTCGCTATAATGAGAGAACGCCTCTGACAGAGTTACGACGCCCAGGGGAAAAGACGCCCAGGCCCGAATGGGTACACGATGCACAAGAGACTTGAGCGTTGAGTCTCCAATGTCGGAAACATCGACAAACGAAATTTCCGTAGACCCTCCCCCGATATCCAGCACCATCACCAGATCCGCTTCGGCATCAATGAGATCGTGGCACCCGACGGCCGCAAGCCGGACCTCTTCCAAGGGTTTGATAATCTTGAACGTTAGTCCTGTCTCATCGCGAACCCGACGGATAAATGCGTCGCTGTTCGTCGCTTTTCTGCAAGCTTCTGTCGCGATACATCTAACGTTGCTAACCTTGTGGTGGCGTAATTTTCGCTTGATCGCCGTAAGGGCATCAATGGCGCGATCCATCGCAGCCTCGGAGAGTTCGCCGGTAGCTACAAGTCCTTCGCCAAGACGAGCGATCTGCGAATGGGAATTCACAACTGCAAACCCATCGCCCCTTCGCTGGGCGATAAGTAACCTGCAATTATTCGTCCCCAAATCCACCGCTGCGTAGAGCGATGGTTTTCTTTTTCGGCGCTGCGCATCGGTATTCGGTTTGCGCTGCGCATTTTCTCTAGGCATCTGCAAGCCCAATCTGATATGCGTTGGCCTGTTCTTAACACAGGGAAATGTGATGACCGAAGGGCGAAATCCATTCCGGAAGATATTTCGATCGTTTTCCGGCGAAACTCCGGTGGTAGACCCTGAGGAAAAGATTGAGGATATCGCTCCACCCAACCGCGAAATCCGCGAAGCGAAATTTCAGATTGGCCAGGTCGTTCGCCACCGGATGTTCCCATTTCGCGGTGTGATATTTGACGTCGACCCGACATACTCAAATTCGGAAGACTGGTACAATTCCATACCGGAGGAGGTTCGCCCGCACCGGGACCAGCCCTACTATCACCTCTTCGCAGAGAATGAGAAAACCCACTACATCGCTTACGTATCGGAGCAAAATCTTCTGATTGATGATAATCCGGACCCGGTTGAGCATCCCGAAATCACTGACTTTTTCGATTTCCGGAATGGCGAGTATGAACTTAAGCAGCACATCTCGAACTAGACATGCCTAGGCAGCGTCCGGCTGGTTTTCCGGCAGCGCGGCCTGGAACGCTTTCAGATCAAGACAATTTGCGTCAACTTCAACAAGCCTCGGAAATGCGGTGAGATCCACATTGAAACGACGGGCATTGTAAACCTGAGGAATGAGACAGATCTCGGCAAGCGTTGGCGTATCTCCGAACAGAAACGGATGTGACGTGTTGGACGGTGCCATATGCTCCAGAGCCGAAAATCCTCGGTGGATCCAGTCCGCGTACCAGTTTGAAATAGCCGCATCATCAGCCGCGAAATCGGCTCTCAGAGCTCCCAGCACAGAGAGATTGTTGAGTGGGTGGATGTCGCAGGCAATTACATTCGCGAACGCTCTTATCTTCTGACGCAGACTTGCATTGCCGGGCAATAATGACGGGGCCGGGTACGTCTCCTCCAGCCATTCCAGAATAGCCATGGACTGAATCATTGGTCCGTTTCCGGCATCGAGAACCGGCACCCGCATTTGAGTGTTTGTGGCTTTAAACGTTTCTCCCGTCTGCTCGCTCGCAGCGGGTGCTATGTTTATGGCAAGTGTCTCGAACTCGAGTCCCTTCAGCGCCATGGCGATGCGCAAGCGATATGCGGCGGACGACCGCCAGTATGAGTAGAGCTTCACCTGAAAGGCCCCCCTATGCATCAACGAGGTGTGATGCTGTTGGTATTGCATTCTTCGCCATTTTGACGCATTTTAAGAAAAGTTTCAAATGAAACTATCTCCTTCGGGCATCCTTAGAAAATCGAGGTCACATAGCGATGGCAGCGCGAGAAGAAACCCATTTAGAGCATGGAAAAGACTACATAATTCCTCAAAACTGGTCGTCATATTCATCCGAAGATCACGCTGTCTGGGATCTCCTCTACAAGCGCCAAATGGATGTGCTACCCGGCCGGGCCGCCGACGAGTTTCTCAATGGCCTAGATGCGCTTGATCTCGGCGCTGGCGGCGTTCCGGATTTCGAAAAGATGTCGGATGAACTGGAAGCTCTTACCGGTTGGCGGGTGGTCGCGGTGCCCGGCCTGGTGCCTGACAAAGTCTTTTTTGAGCATCTGGCCAACCGGCGTTTCCCATCCGGCAATTTCATCCGAAAACGCGAAGAGCTCGATTACCTCGAAGAACCTGATGTTTTTCACGACGTGTTCGGTCACGTTCCTATGCTGACAAATCAAGTGTTTGCGGACTACATGGAAGCCTATGGCAGAGGTGGATTACGATCGCTGGAATACGCCAGTCTGAAAAACCTCGCGGCGCTTTATTGGTACACGGTTGAGTTCGGATTGATTGATACACCCGATGGAATGCGGATCTATGGGGCAGGTATCGTATCTTCACGGACAGAGAGTATCTTTGCCCTCGAGGCCCCGTCACCAAACCGTATCAGCTTTGACCTAACCCGCGTCATGGCCACGGACTACCGGATTGACGATTTTCAGCAGACGTACTTTGTAATCGATAGTTACAAACAACTCTTCGATGCCACAGTCGGCACCGACTTCGCTCCACTCTACGACTCCCTGCACGGCGAGTTCGCCAATGAACCCGGCGATGTACTCGACATCGACCAAGTCATCACACGGGGTACGCAAGCGTATTTCGATGCCGGTGGTCGGATCGCCGACGCTTAAGCAAATCTATGCTACGTCAAGGGCGAGAACCGGAGCTGAATTGACGGTCGAAACGCTTCGGGACTTTCCGCTCAGGAAAGCGCTTCCAGATCGAGCACTTTCAGAAGACCATCGCGTGCCTTACGACACTCAATAGCGAATACCGGATCGGCAAGATCGCGAGGCGCTAATTCTTCGCGATAGGTTTCCCGAACAACTGACTGAAGTGCATCAATTTTTTCCTCATTCAGGAAGACGCCCTGATGCGCAGCAGCGATCTCTTCTTCCGTCATCACGACGCGCAAGCGAAGACAGGCTGGCCCGCCGCCATTACGCATGGATTGGCGCACATCGACGTATTGTACGCGGCCAATCGGGCCATTTCCTTCAACGAGGCGCTCGCAATAGCGGGCAGTAGATGGCGTATCACGCGTCTCTGTCGGCGCGAGCAGAACGAGCCGGTCTTCACCCGGCCACTGGAGTAGCTGTGAATTGAAGAGATAGGATGAAATTGCATCAGCGAGCGGCACTTCTTCGTCTGGCACCATCAAAGGTTTCAACTCGAAAAGGCCGTCGGCAGCCCGGCGGATGTCCTCCAACGTCGCCTCGATATTCTCGAAAGCAAACTCGTGGAAGAACAGAGTGTCTAACGTTCCCACACAGACGACATCATTGTGAAATGCTCCGGCATCAATGGCTTTGCGGGCCTGCCGCGCGAAGACGGTGCGCTCAGGCCGGAGCCCGTGGGAACGCGCGATGCATTCGCTAGCAAGCCTTGTTTGGCGCGCTGGAAACCCTGTCGTGCTTTCGCCTGCCTCTCGTCCGTAGACGAATATTTCAACGCCTTGCGCTCCGTGATCGGAGCATAGGCGAACATGGTTCGCTGCGCCCTCATCGGAAAAGTCTGGGTGTGAAATTAACTGACGCCCGGGAGCGAACTTCGGATGATCTCTCCAATCAAGCTCTTCGAAGAAGTCTGGGCCAAACATGGAATAATGCAATCGGATTGATGCCGAACTTGATTCCATATTTCGATGCAACATGGTGAAAAGGTTCGCTGGAGATATGTGCACGCGTCCGTCCTCTGTATCCGCAGACGGGGACACCGTACCTGCATTTGCAGCCCACATATCACTTGCCGAATATGCAATTTTCAGCAGGTGCGGTTCTTTCTCCGCCACTTTGTAAACGACCATATTGCCGTGCTCCGCACCTGAAAAGCCAGCCATGTTCAAAAACCAGAAATCTGGCCTGGCCATGGGCGGCAGGACACCCTGCTTCAGCCCTGCCCGCACTAGCAAGCGCATTTTTTCAAGCCCCTGAAGGGCCGCGTCCCGTGGGCGTGAGACGTCGCCAGCATTATTGGCGCTCGCAAGGTTGCCGTCGGAGAGACCGCCATAATTATGGCTCGGACCGATCAGCCCATCGAAATTGACTTCCCAGGCTTTACTCATTTTGGAAATCCCTGGGCTGACAAACGCTCCGCCGTCGGCGCAATCTGGCTGGCTTGCGGCCAGGCACAATAGTCAGCGGCATAATACGCTCCCGGACGGAAATTTCCGGAATGCCCTGGACCGCCGAACGGCATCGCTCCGCTGGCGCCGGCGGTCGGCCTGTTGCGATTGAGTATGCCTGCTTTCAGTCGAATATTTGCATCCGTCCAGAGATCGTCATCGTTGCTAACAAGACCCGCCGACAACCCATACCTGGTCGCGTTAGCCCGTTCGATGGCCGCATCGAAACTCGGCACACGGTAAACCTGCAGGAGCGGCCCGAAGAGTTCTTCATCCGGTATATCCGATGCCTCAGTGACATCTATGACCCCGGCCGTGACAAAGCCGCCGCCACGATCCATCCGCTTCAGTCTGCGGAGGGGTTTTCCGCCCGCTCTAGAGAGCATGGCTTGAAACTCGGTCGCCGCTTCGGCCGCCTTTTCAGAAACCAGCGGCCCCATGAAGATGTGATCTTCATCATAGGTCCCGATACGGAGGGATTTCGCCCGCTCAATGACAGCCTCGATGACGGCGTCACCAAACTCCCCTTCCGCCAAGATCAGGCGACGCGCGCAGGAACATCTTTGGCCGGTAGTAAAAAACGCCGACTGCGCTGCAATATCGGCCGCTGCATCCACATCGCCATCCCAGACAATTAGCGGGTTATTTCCCCCCATCTCCAGGGCCAGAATAACTTCAGGCCGGCCCGCAAAATGGCGATGAAAGAAAAGCCCTGTTGCAGCCGATCCCGTAAACAGCACTCCATTGATATCGCTTTCAACAAGCGCTGCGCCAGTATCCCGTCCGCCGTGAACGACATTCAGGCAACCGTCCGGAAGCCCGGCTTCAACAAAGGCTTCGACCATGATTTCTGCCACGGATGGAGCAAGCTCGGATGGTTTGAATACGCACGTATTGCCAGCCAGGAGTGCGGGAACGATATGTCCGTTCGGAAGGTGACCCGGGAAATTGAACGGCCCGAACACGGCCATGACACCATGGGGTCGATGACGAAGCTGCAAGTGACCGAAAGCGGCGTCTGAAACCACTTCTCCTGCCCGCTCATTCTGTGCACGAATAGATATAGCAACCTTGCCAATCATCGCGCCCACTTCGGCGTTGGCTTCCCATGCTGCCTTCCCCATGTCCCGGCTGATCGCGGAAGCGAGTGCCATGCGGCGTGCCTCCAGGCCGTCCGCATACTTTGTCAAAATATCTGAGCGCTCAGCCTGCGGACGACGGGCCCAATCTGGAAAAGCAGTGCGTGCAGAAATAACAGCCGCTTCGACCTGCGCGGCATTTGCGGCCATTCCGGACCACGACGTGTCACCGGTGGCGGGACAGGTCTTCTCGAACGCTGCACCCTTCCCGGAGTGCCAAACCCCGTTCAGAAAAACATGCTTGTCTGTCATTTTCTCACCCATACGCGCGCTGTGTCACCAGCGTTGAGGCGCAGCACATCAAGACTTTCAGTGGAAAGAGCAATTACATCATCTCCACGCAAATGGCCGTCCAGCATTGCACACCGAAAGTCACCCAGTCTGTCATTAGAAATCAAGCCGGAAACGGGAGTACCGTCCGACCCCAATTCCACCCTTACCTCTCGACTTTCCCGAATTGTCCGAATGTTCTCGCGCGCCGCTGCCATCATCGGACCTCCGTCAAAAATGTCGACGGTGCGTTCGTACCTGAATCCCTCCCACTCCAGAAGCTTCATGGCTCCCACGCCATCGGGATGGCACTGCCCGATAACTTCAATCGCTCGATCGGGCAAAAGATCTATATAAACAGGGTATTTCGGCATCAAATCTAGAATGAACTGATTATCTGTGACGGCGCTTAGATAGTCAGCTTCTTCGAATTGCATCCGAAAAAAATGTCGCCCCAGACAGTCCCAGAAAGGTGTTCGACCCTCATCGTCAACAATACCGCGCAGCTCAGCGAGGACATTGTCTCCAAACTTCGTTTCATCACTGGCCATAAGCAGATAGCGAGACTGGCCCGCCAAGCGGCCAACTCCGCCGCCTCGATGCTCTGCACGAACGAATAAGGTACCGACTTCCGTGTATCCAACAAACTCATTTGTCAGCACAAGGACATCCATATCATGGCGTTTGTCCGCAGCCTGACTGGCCTGGGCAACCGTAATGATCCGGTAATTGAAGAATGGCTCATGAATTCCGACGCCCGCCTTCACGGCGGAGCACCCGGCGACATTTCCGGTGGGCACGTGCTCCATCATCATGAGATACCGGCCGCTGTCATGCTCTGGTACTGCTTCCGTGAAAGCGCGATCTGAATTGGTCAGGCGCTCATTCATGCGCCTTTCATCCACGGGCAAGCTGGTAAACCCCGTCCCAGATAACTCCGCCAATTCCATCAGGTCATCCAGGTCGGAAAGCCTGGACGGGCGCATAACGTATTGGATCATGACATGAGCGCCTTGATACTAGACGCATCGATTCGGCCGTCAGCCAACCTGTTCAACAATAATGCCGAAAGAGAGGCCCGTACCGAAAAGCTCTCTGTACGGACATATTCCTCGTCTGAGTGAATGCGACCACCATGGACACCAAGCGTGTCCACGTTGGGCACACCAGCGGCGAAAATATTGTTACCTTCGCAAACACCACCTGTGTCGATAAATTCCAGCTCCAGACCGATTGCGCGGCCGGTGCTCTGGACAGCATCGAACAAGGCCTGTTGCGCGCTATTGCGCGGTTTTGGCGGACGGTAAAAGCCACCGTGCCTGTGGGCGGAGATTCCGTCGCGCTTGCCAGCTTCGGAAACAAGCCGATCAACTTCCGCGCTGGCCCAGGCCGCTGACTCTGCATCGGGCGCGCGCGCGCCAAATCGAATGATCGCCAGATCCGGGACAATATTGACGGCGTTGCCACCCTCGATCTTGCCCGTGTTGAAGGTCACCCCTTCACGTAATCCATTGAGATTTTCGAGGGCGGCGACGAACTCCGCGGCAGCGGCAATGGCGCTCCGACCCTCGGCGTGGGCGCGCCCCGCATGCGCTGCCCTCCCCCGAAGAACCACGTCAAACACCGCGGATCCCTTGCGGGCTCCACTCATGGCTCCGTTTTCCATACAGGGCTCGTATGTCATGCCTATTTGCGCTCCAGAGGAAGCAACCTCATGGAGGGCCCCTGCGCTCGCGAAATTGCCAATCTCCTCATCAGGCGTGATGACGATCTTGTATCCCAGCTTGTCCTTGAGCGGTCCGGCTTCGAATGCGGACAGCGCTTCGAGCATCAAACACAAACCGCCTTTCATGTCGGCGAGGCCCGGCCCATTCAGGCGACCGTCGCCGAGATCTGAAATGGACTGAAAATCGGACTCTTTCGGGAATACCGTATCGTAGTGGCCGCTCATCACGATCTGAACAGGCGCATCTGGCCGAGCATCGACTCGAATGATTGGTCCCGTATCAACAGTTGAAACGTTTCCCGTCTGATCGACCGTCTCAAATGGCACAGCGTCGACCAGAGCGATGTCCCCTTCCAGTCTGCTGAAAGCGTCACCCAGAGTGGGGGCCAGACGTTTAAGCCCATCAGTGTTGAAACTGCCGGTATTCACTTCTGCCCACGAGACAGTTTGCTCAACCATATCCGATTGACGGTCATTAAGACGTTCAATCGCTGCTCGGTCTTCGTGGCTGAGGTCCTCTAATCGATCCATGGTCTTCCCTGTTCCATGGCTTCGCAGAGGAGGCAAGCCTTGTGATTACTGCGGCTGTGACCGCACCATAAAAAAGGCCCGACCATTGGCCGGGCCCTTCCTGGATATTGTTCCTTCGTGCTAGCGCACGAAGATTGTGACTTCTGAACGCCGGTTCAGAGGCTCACGAACACCGTCGCGGGTTGCACGGGCGAGTTCTGATTCACCCCTGCTTTCCTCGGAGATCACCGTCGCGTCTACGCCGCGTTCGGTGAGCGCATCTCTGACCACAGAAGCCCGACGTGCGGACAATCGTTGGTTATAAGCGGATGCGCCTGATGCGTCCGTGTGGCCAACGATAGAGACCGAGCCAACCGCGCAATCTGTGCGACTGCCGATATTGGACACTGCCTCATCAACAACAGCCGTCGCCGCACTTGTGAGGTCCGCGCGATCCCACTCGAAGTACACCACAAATTGCTGGTTGAGTGTCGAACACTCAGCAAGCGTTGGAGCCACGAGTTCCGCCGGAGGCGGTGGTGGTGGCGGAGGTGGTGGCGGAGGTGGTGGTGGCGGCGGAGGTGGTGGCGGCGGAGGCGGTGGAGGCGGCGGCGTTGAGCCGAACTTGTACCGCAGGCCGATGGTGACCGTGTGGTCATCATAATCCGCGCTATATGGAATGGATCCGAGAGCGGTATCAGACGTGAAGTCCAGATCCGTCACGTTGAACCAGCGCCAGCCGAGGTCTGCCGTCAAATTCTCGGTAATGTCGTAGCCGACACCTGCAAGAATTTGCCATGCGAAGCTGGTATCTTCATCTGATAGTCGGTTAACCGAAATCTGATTTGTTGCACCGGCATTAGCAGCAAGGTTGGCGGCGGTCGCCTTGACCTGCGCGAGACCGATACCACCACCAACATATGGCACAAGTGGCGTCTCCACAGGCACATCGTAGATCAGGTTGACCATTGCGTCCCAAACCTGAACGCCACCGTCCTCGCTGATCGGGCTCAGCGGTCCGAGGGCTGATTGTGGTGTGCCGAGCACGCCAGTCCCAACGTCGGAGTCAGAACCGCGGTACCCGAAGGTTGATTCGAGGCGAAGGCCATCGCCAAATTCATAACCGGCACCAGCCCAGGCACCGAAACCAGTGCGAACATCCTGACGCTCGGAAATTGAACCAGCTGTTGACGTGGCCGGATCCGTGTCGAGGATACCCGACAGAACCGCCCCCAGGTCAGCACGAACGTACCAACCATCGTCTTCAGCAAAAGCAAGTCCGCCGTTCGCTGCCAGAGCGATAGCGGCACTCGCCATAAATAGTTGTTTTTTCATACCCATCCCCTTGTGGTGCTAGCCAAGCACCATTGCCAGCTAGCTGCAGGAAATTATCTTGACGCACTACTCGCGCGATCGTGGTTTAGGTTACGAGGTTTTTTCGGGGTTGGCGAGCCTGATTTCTGGATAAACGCGCAGTTAATAATGATTTTCCGTTAAGCCGCGTTGTTCGTGCAACAGATTAACTATAATTATGGCTATTATCCAGAAAATACACATGTTTTTGTCGCATTTGAGCTAAATCCCGTGCTCTATTTGTTAACGCAGCTTTCTCGAATTCCACTTCAACTGGCATAAATTCGCGGCGTTTCGCGAGAGCGATTCGCCCTCTATTGATCTCTTATTTTGGTGGCGCGTGTTCAGACCGTTCATAAACTGCCAAAGTTGCCGAGAACAAAGGAAGGAAACGATACGATATGGGTTATTCTGCATTCGATCTCTCTGGAAAAACCGTTTTGATTACTGGCGGAAATGCCGGGATAGGTCTCGGCATGGCTGAAGCGGTCGCCGCAGCTGGGGCCAATGTTGCCATTTGGGGACGACGGTCTGAACACAATGAAGCCGCCACGGCAAAACTGGATCCGCTGGGCGACGGTGATGTCAAATCGTTTGCTGTGGATGTTGCAGATGAAGACGCCGTTATCTCGGCCATGCAGGAAACCGAAGCTGCGTTTGGGCGGATTGATACGTGCTTTGCAAACGCCGGCGTCGGTCGCGGGGCTACTTCTTTTTCCGACATGACCACCGAGACATGGCGCTACAATATGTCGATTAACATGGAAGGCGCATTCTGGACGCTCCGGGAAGCGGTCAAATCAATGGTTCGACGGGCAGAAGCCGGAGATCCGGGTGGATCGCTGATTGGTGTCGCCTCTCTCGCCGCCATTGAGGGAGCGGGTCGGAACCAGGCCTATGCAGCTACGAAAGGCGGATTGATTTCTATGCTGAAATCAATCGCCGTTGAGCACGCGCGGTATGGTATTCGTGCCAACGCTATCCTGCCCGGCTGGATTGCAACCGATATGACCAGCGGAGCGCAGGACAATGAGGTCTTCACGACGAAAGTGATTTCCCGGGTCCCGGCTAGGCGCTGGGGCGAACCATCGGATTTCGGCGGAGTCGCGGTTTATCTCGCATCGGACGCATCGACATATCACTCAGGCGACACGTTCGTGATCGATGGCGGATACGCCATCTTCTAAGGCTTGCTCACACAAAAAAGGCCATCCCGGAGGATGGCCTTTTGGATTCAGTTAGTCGTCGGTTAGCTTCCGTCGCTGGTCGCCTCTTCAACGGCTTCCCCGGCATCTTCGACAACTTCGTCGACGGCGTCAGCGGCATCTTCTGCGGCATCCAATAGGGCATTACCAGCGTCGGACGCAGCATCTACTGTTGCATCGACCGCGTCTCCAGCCGTTTCAGCTGCGGCGTCAACGGCGTCACCGGTTGCCTCAGCGGCGTCGCCAGTCGCCTCAGCTGCGTCAACAACAGCTTCTGCAGCGCTATCAACGGTTTCAGATACTGTATCAGCAGCCTCTGCACTGTCTCCGGTTTCTCCGCCGCCACAAGCAGCAAGAGCAATCGCGGCAACGCCTGCAATCAATATGTTTTTCATGTTCAATACCCCTCTCAAGTTTAGAACAATAATATTCGCAGTATCAAAGTTTCGGTTTAATATCTGCAGGAACTCTTTTCAAACTCACAATCGTTTACCTGCTGAGTCTGCCGCCACCAAGTGCAAGATGCAGGCCTACCACTCGGGATCTTCGGCAACCTCCGGCATGGCCGCCATATCACCGGTGATGTCATTTTCCATAACGGCAGTAACTTCAGCTTCCGCAGCCATGTCCGCGGGCGTAACGATCTCGGATTCTACTGCACCCTGTGCTTCAAATATCTCGATTTCGCCCTGCTCAGGATCTTCGACCAGTATGGCAGGTGCTTCCGCTTGCTCCGTCGGGGCAGCATTTTCGGTATCTTGAGCAACGGCAAGACCGATGCTGAGCACACCACCGACTGCAGCTATTAAGCTTGTTCTGATCATTATTGACCATCCTTTCCGTGAACGACTCACGAACCTAAACAAGAACTTAACTCTACTAGAGCGATTCAATGGCGCCAAAAGTGGGGCAAGTCGAGGGCTTTGATGCCGTAGAAATTAAGACGCCGCTTCGAACTCAGATTGCGGAACAAGGTTTTTAAGCTCGCCTTTTGCGAGAAATCGCTCAAGATTTTGCAGGAACACCTCGTCCGTTCGATGGGCTGAACCCATTGTATTTGCTGAAATATGCGGTGTCAGGGTGATCGCCGGGTGCGTCCAAATGGGATTGTCAGCGGGAAGCGGCTCAGTATCCACCACATCGAGCGCGGCATGTTCGGGCTTTCCATGATTTAACCCTGCCAGAAGGGCCGATTCATCTACCAGCTTGCCTCGGCCGACGTTCAAAAACAGCGAATTTGGCTTCATTGCAGCAAAAAATTCGGCATTGGCCATGCCTTCTGTCTCTTCTGTATGGGGGCAGCAAAGGAGTACCGCATCGGCACCTGCGAGCGCTTCTATTAAGTCGGAAGGGTGAATGATTCGGTCGGCGTCGGGATCCTTTCCAGGAGTGCGCCGAACGCCGGTCACCTTTGATCCCAGTTTCCGCAGGCGCTTGGCGGTTTCCCGCCCGATAGCACCGAAGCCCACCACGATCCAATGTGTGTCGGCGATCTCGCGAAATTCCAGGCGATCCCATCGTTTTCCCACTTGCGCAGCGCGGCGCGCCGGGCCGCTCTGAAGCCAGTCCAATCCAGCCCAGAGCACCCATTCGGCGATCGCATCCGCCTGAGCATGGGAGTTGGTATAAAGTTCTGCTTTCTCTCCGATGGCCCGCAAGATTGGATGTTCCAGGCCAGCCGCGCTTGATTGAAACCAATGGAGGCGTTCGGTTTCCAGAAGCGTCTGAACGAATTTCGGGGCGATTCGGGTAAACCATACATCCGGCGTGCCATAACCGATGGTCGGATTGATATCTCCATCCAGTGTCTCGCCCGTAGCGTTTCGGAAGCTGCCATCATTGCCTAAGATGACAAGATTGACATCTGCTGTCCGCGCCTTGAGTTCGTCCCCAAGTCGTTCGAATGTACCTTCATGAATCAGAAGCGTATGCATGGACATCTCCGGGCATCGATCTGCGCGACCGCGCTGATCTGTTCAATGATTACGCCCGTCCTTGCCCAATCATCGGCAGAACGACAAGACCTCCCGGCGCGGGATCAGACGTATATGCGCGATTTGGTCTCTCTTTCTGAAATCATGGGGTCGGCGCATGCTCTCAGAGTCGTCTGCAATGGCGTTGATGACCAATTCTGGCGGAGCTACATGCAGCAGCTTCTCGGCCTGGAAGCACCTAACCGTTCGGGACTACGCTCAAGCATGGTTGATGGCTTCAATCGCGGCTATCAGAGCGAGCAGCGCCGCACGCGCACTTGCGACAGTGGAACCGCTGACTCCGAAGCGCAGTATGCGGACCGAGGACGGGATATCTCCGAGCGCCTCGCGGCCCACTATTTTCCAAGGCGGAATTAGCCGGGCACAAGCGCAGCGATCAGATGAGGGCCACTCGTTGAGAATGCTTGTTCCAGCGCTGCATCGAACGCTTCTGCCGTTGTCGCGAGCGTTGCAGGCACACCCTGCGCTTCGGCGAGTTTCACCCAGTCGATTTCGGGGCCGTTGAGGTTCAGCATGGCCTGTGAAGCGGGCCCCGGATTACCAGCGCCCGTGCGATAAAGCTCGATGTTCAGGATGCGGTAGGAGTGGTTCACGAAGACGACGGTTACGACATCCGCTTGCTCTCTCGCAAAGCTCCAGAGCGCCTGGTTCGTATACATCCCGGCACCGTCGCCCGAGAGGCAAAGTACTTTCTGGTCGGGGGCTGCTACGGCGGCTCCTAAAGCCAGAGGCATGCCCATACCGATGGCACCGCCCGTCAGCATCAGCCAGTCATGGGCACGCGCCGTTCCGGTGGGCAGGAAGGCCGCGAGCGAGCCTGTCACGCCATCATCGGCAACGATGGCATTTTCCGGCAGGTGACGGGCAATGCTTGCGCCAATGGTGCCGGGGTTGAGTTCACCTGTCGGCGCATCCGGGATCATTAGCTCCGTTGCGGGAGACGCTTTGGTCGCGCCCATGGCATCGGCAAGCGCAGTCAACGCCGCCGCGCTGTCATGGTCCGCTCCGCCGAGGCTCCGAGTTTCACACCCTTCAGGCACCAGGAGGCCCGGCTTGTCCGGATAAGCAAAGAAAGCGACCGGCGCATCCGTACCAGCGAGCAACAGCAAGTCCACGCCGTCCAGTTGGGCCAGCGCCATCTCGCCGAAGTATTGCAGCCGGTCTGGTGCAAAGCGCCCTGCCCCTCGCGCCTGCCTCGGCACGAATGTGTCCGTGAAAACCATAATGCCTGCAGCGTGAAGCCGCGCGAGTGCCTCAAGCCCGCCGTCCAGAAGTGCCGTTCCATTCACGAGAAACGCAGGCTTCGTGGAGGCTTTTAGAGCCGCGGCAGCCGCATTGATTAAGTTGTCATCCGCTTGCAAGAGCTCCGGGCGGTCAACTGACGGACCTTTTGTTCCGCCCATGGTCCAAGCGCTGTCAGCGGGCAGCAGAAGCGAGACCGGGCCAGGCTTCGGCCCGAAGCTCGCCGCGAAGGCTTCTCCAGCCAGCTTCCCGGCGTCGCTGACCTTTTCCACAGATTTTACCCAGTGATTATTCGGCGCGACGAGTCCCACAATGTCCGACCCCAAAGGCGCATCGTGTCGGCGATGGTCCGTCGCATGGTCGCCGATAACATTGATCATGGGTGAATTGGCGCGCCGGGCATTGTGCACATTTGCCCCGCCGTTCTGGTAACCGGGACCGAGGTGCAGGAGTGTCATGGCCGGTGTTCCCGCGATACGCGCAAAGCCGTCAGCAGCACCCGTGGCAACCCCTTCGAACAGGCACAGGATCGACCGGATGCGGGGCTCCTTGTCAAAAGCTGTGACAAGGTGCATTTCCGATGTGCCCGGATTGGAGAAACAGGCTGTGACGCCGTTATCGGCCAGGGTGTGTACCAGCGCCTCTGCACCGGTCATCTGCTCTGTTTCCGTATCCGCCATGGTGCGTCTGTCTCCCAATATGTTCTGTTGTTTTGATGGGTAGCGCTAAACGGCGACGGGCTCCAGCGTCTCATTGAAGCGGACGGGTTCGCCGCCACCCTTGCGGACAATTTCTCCATCGCGCATCACGATATGACCGCGAATGATCGTCGCCATTGGCCAGCCCGTGGCTTCAAAACCGTCATAGGGAGTCCAGCCGCATTTCGAAGCGGACCATTCCGTCGTGATGGTCTCCTTCTGCTTCAGATCCACCACGGTGAAGTCGGCATCATAGCCTTCGGCGATACGCCCCTTGGTGGCGATACCGAAGACGCGTTGCTGGCCATAGCTGGTCAATTCCACGAACCGCTGGAGACTGAGTTTTCCGTTTGCGACATGGGTCAGCATCACCGGCACCATGGTCTGAACGCCCGGTGTGCCAGATGGCGATGCAGGATAGGGCCGGTTCTTTTCGTCCTTCGTATGGGGCGCATGGTCAGAGCCGAGCACATCTACGATCCCCGCATTGAGCGCCCGCCATATCGCTTCCCTATGACGAGCCTCTCGGATCGGTGGGTTCTGCTGGGCATAGGCTCCAAGGCGATCATAGCAGTCAGGAGCGGCAAAGGTGAGGTGGTTCGGTAAAACCTCGACGGACGCCACATCCTTGTTGTGAACGAGGATATCCATCTCCTCCGCCGTGGAGATATGCAGCACGTGGATGCGTTTCCCGGTGCGCCTCGCAATGTTGATAAGCCGCGTCGTTGAAGACACTGCCGTCTCCACATCCCGCACGATGGGATGGGTGTGCCAATTGCCCTGCTCTGCGAGGTGCGCGCGGTCCTTCAGCATGAACTCGTCTTCGGAATGGAAGGCGGCGCGCCGCTTGATCGCTCTCAGGACAGCCTCGACGCCCTCATCATCATCGACCAGAAGCGATCCCGTCTACGAACCCATAAAGACCTTGACCCCACAGCACCCTTGCATTCGCTCCATCTCGCCGAGCATTGGAGGGTTTTCC
>JBCCIW010000030.1:0-20398 GCA_039028055.1 Pseudomonadota bacterium
ACCTTCAGACGTCGTCAAATAGCGGCGGGTAAAACTGCTTGCGTCATCGAACGCAGCGCGAAGTTTCGCCCATGCACCGGGTCGGGACCCGCCAGATACGGTGGCCCCACCTTCACCCAGAACGATGAACTGAAATGCTTGTGGCGTGGTGACCGAGTCTTCCGATCCTGACGTGTCAGCGATCAGTCCCTGACCGGCGAATGGGCTGTTGATGGCGCTGGGCGCGACCGCGATACGGGTGACGCCTTGTAGCCGGGTCACCGGCACCGTCGTGGCAGATGGGTTGAACCCATCAAGGGCATCGAGTGACGTAGAATAAACAGTCATCTCTGCTGCAGTGTCATTCGTGCTGACTTCAAGGCTCACTTCAACGAGTCCGGTTCGTGAGAAGGCTGAGAAGATGCCGGGCGTTACCCATTGACCCGTTGCGTCGATGACGGTCGCTCCCTCTGGGACTGCTAATGTGGACGGCCCGACAGCGGCGATCTGATTGTCCTCGATGATGACAACGCCTTCTTCGATGGGCGCATCATTTGTCCCGGTCCAGACGGATGCCCCAGTTATGGCGATCGTCTCGGCATTGGCGGCAGTCGATAATGCTAAGGCGGTCAGAGCCGCGCTGAAGAGCAGTGTCCGGATCATTTGCGGTCTCCTTCGCCTGGTTGACCAAGCTCGAAATCAGTAACAGGCAGCAGCGTGTCGTCGTTGAGGTCGTAGAGTTTTGCACCGTCAACGAAAACCTGTTCAGCACGAGAGTAAACGCTGAAGGGATCTCCGGTCCAAAGAACAAGGTCGGCGGCTTTGCCGGGTTCAAGCGAGCCAGTCTCCTCGAAAATACCGAGGGACCGGGCGGGGTTTGCTGAGAGCCATGTCCAGGCCTCTTCCTGACTGATGTCGAGGCCTGCCCGTTGGCCATCGGACCATGCCTTTGCCGCCTCTTGATTCAGGCGCTGGATACCCACGTCGCTGTCGGAGTGGACAATGGCGCAAGCTCCGGCGTTGTGCACCATGGGCAGATTTTCGGGAACGCCATCATAGGCTTCCATCTTGAAACCCCACCAGTCGGCCCAAATAGCGGCGCAGGTTCCAGTTTCTGCAAGGTGGTCTGCGATCTTGTAGGCTTCAGTGCCGTGGTGAAACGCGGCAACCTCGTAGCCAAACTCCTCGCCCATATCGAGGACCTGGACCATTTCATCCGCACGGTAACAATGCATGTGAACGAGGATATCGCCCTCGAGAACACCCATCAGCGTTTCCATCTCGAGGTCCCGTGCCGGAGGGTCACCGCCTTCTTCATTGTAGTTGTCCCAGGCGCGTTTGTATTCCACAGCTCTCGCCCAGCTCTGTCGGTAGCCCGCGAAGTTACCCATTCGCGATCCCGGGGCCTGGTTGCGCGATCCATAGACCCGCTTCGGATTTTCACCACAGGCCATTTTCAGCGAGTAGGGGGCGTCCGGAAATTTCATGTCCTGAACGGTGCGCCCGGTGACATTTTTCAGCGTGACGCCTCGGCCTCCAAATAGGTTCGCAGAGCCCGGAAGGATATGGAGTGCCGTAATCCCGCCGGCCAGTGCACGGGTGAAGCCGGGATCTTGAGGCCATACGCCGTGCTCGGCCCAGACTTCGGCCGTCACCGGCGCAGTAATCTCGTTCCCATCATTGTGAGCGGTGACGCCTGGCGACGGATAAACGCCAAGGTGTGAGTGATTGTCGATAATACCCGGTGTCAGCCATTTGCCCGTCGCGTCGATTTCGAGCGTATCTTCAGGTACTTCGAGGTCTGTGCCGATGGCAATGATGCGGCCGTCCACCATGAAAAGCGAGCCAGCGTCGATCCGGTTGCCAAGCCCGTCGAGGATAGTGGCGTTTGTAATCAATGTCGGTTCGGACGGGCGCGGCGTGTACGTCGAGGGATAGGGATTCTTGTCGATGACGACTTTTTCACCGCTGTCGCCATCTGTGCCGCCACCACATCCCGCGAGAAGGCTCCCAAGCGCAAGCGCCGCTAATCCGGATTTTAGCTGTCCCATGTCACCTCCAGCCTTTCTACAATTTGGATAGAAACCGGATTTTCTGCTCAGGCAAGCCCAACTCCGGAGATTTGCAAATTGCCGACGGAGCGGACATCCGAAAAATATTCGGCGTACGCTGCCTTTATGAATCTGTTGCCTCGTTCGAGAAAGTGTCGGCATGATAGACGCTGCAGCAGCATAACCGTTTCGGAACACCACATCATGAGCTCTGGCTTCAGTATACACAGCATCGGCCTGTTCGCCGGTACCCTCTCGCTATTGGTTCTTGCGGCTTGTTCCGAAGATATTTCTGAGCCTGACGTGCGAATACTGACAGAGCAAAACCTCGTCGATATTCTTGTCGGCTCCTGCATTCAATCAACCCGGAACTGTGATCCGAGCGAGTCCATTACCGAAGTGAAGGCCTCGCTTGCAGATGGTAATGTGTTCCGCACAATTCTTCCGCAAGATGTTCCGAGCGACGGGATGGTCATAGCTGTGCAGGGTATTGGCGGTGGCGGCCCCTGGCAGCATGTCATTGATCGGGCCACCGAGCAGGGCTTGCCTCTCATCGAAGATCCAAGACGAGGCGTTGTCGAACTCTTTGCTGATTTTACCGGTAACGACGTGGCTGCGCTCGTTCGCTCCGAAGCAGCTGGCGCAACGGCCACGGCCCTGATTCTAGGGGCGGAAATGGGTATTCCGACGCTGGACGGAGGTATTACCGGGCGCGCCGTTCCGGAGGTCCAGCAGTCGATCCCCTGGATCAATGGAATTGCATCTGTGCCCACGGCGATCATCACTCCATGGGGGGACGAGATCATCATCAAGAAGGCTATTGATGAGTATCGGGTGGAGGACATTGCGCGGGCGATTGCAGTTGCGAGCGCGGGAGACGCGTGGATCAGCATGACGCCCATGTCCGGCGTGCAGCTCGAGACGGGAATCATCGCTGGGAATCTCTCTGAGGCAGAAATCTATGGACGGACAGTTCGTGAGGCCCGGGAGACCGGTGAAGATCCGATCGCTGCTCTGACTGAAGTTGCTGGCGGTTACAAGCTCTTTGAAGGTGTGGTTACCAGGACAGAGGAACGCGGTGAGCGCGGCTTTAATTGGGTTGAAGCTGAGTTTGACGGCGTTGACGAATTTGAGGGGCGATCCTACCGGGTCTACGTCAAGAACGAGAATATCATCGGCTGGCTAGACGGTGAGCTCAGCGCTGTGTCTCCAGATTACATTTACAATCTTGATCCGGACACGGGCGAGTCAACGCTGGGTGTTGGATTTGGCGGCTATGTCGTCGGTGAGAAAGTCGCGATGGTCGGGGTGCCCGCGTCGGCGAAATGGCGAACTGAAAAGGGTATAGAGCTGATGGGTCCGCGGCATTTCGGCTTCGACTTCGACTATGTGCCTATCGAAGAGCTACAAAGCCGATAAACACGCCTAGACGTCTAGTTCTTCAACGAACTGAGCATTCTCCTGGATGAACTTGAAGCGGAGCTCGGCTTTCCTGCCCATGAGGGTTTCGATGAGGTCGGCGGGTTTGATCTCGGTGAGTTCATCGAAGCTATCGGGGAGAGTGACGCGGGCAAGGGTGCGGGTTGCGGGGTTCATCGTGGTGGATTTCAGCTGTGCCGGGTTCATCTCGCCGAGGCCCTTGAAGCGGCCGATCTTCACGTCCTTGTGGTTCTTGAATTCTTTCTCATGGAGTTCTGCCCGTTCCTCATCATCCATGGCGTAGACTGTCTTGCCCTTGTGGCTGAGGCTGTAGAGCGGCGGCATAGCGAGGTAGAGGCGGCCGGACTCGATGAGGCCCGGCGTGAGCTTGTAGAACAGCGTGATCAGCAACGCTGCGATGTGGGCGCCGTCCACATCGGCGTCGGTCATGATGATGATTTTCTCATAGCGGAGATCATCAGCGTCGAAGCGCGTGCCGAATTTGATGCCGAGGGCGAGGGCGAGATCGGAGATTTCCTGGTTCTTCAGGAGCTTGTCCTCAGTGGCGCTCACCACGTTGAGGATCTTCCCGCGTAGCGGATGGATCGCTTGTGTCTTCCGATCCCGGGCCTGTTTGGCTGAGCCGCCCGCCGAGTCGCCCTCGACAAAGAAGATCTCCGTGCCTTCCGGACCTTTTTCCGAACAGTCTGCGAGCTTGCCGGGCAGGCGCAGGCGGCTCGTCGCGGACTGGCGCTTGATTTCTTTCTGCTTGCGGCGGCGGGCGCGCTCATCAGCCCGCTCCATCGCCCAGTTGAAGAGTTTGTCGGCTTCCTTGGGCGAGCCGGCGAGCCAGTGGTCGAACCGGTCACGGACAGCGTTTTCAACAAGGCGGAAGGCGGCGGTGGTCGACAGCTTATCCTTCGTCTGGCCGACGAATTCTGGTCCGCGGATGAAGACAGACAATAGTAGGCCTGCGTGGCCCATTACATCATCAGCGGTGATCGTGTTGGACTTCTTCTGGCCCGTAAGCTCGCCATAATTGCGAAGGCCCTTAGTGACAGCGGAGCGGAAGCCCGCCTCATGGGTGCCCCCGTCGGGCGTCGGGATCGTATTACAGTAGGACCGCGAGAAGCCATCAGCCTCGCCGAACCCGGCAGCGGTCCAATTGATCGCCCATTCGACCTTGCCGTCGCCGGTGTCGACGAGGCCTGTGAACGGTTCCGACGTAATCGCTTTCTTGCCGTCGAAGACTTCTGCGAGTTGGTCAGCCAGGCCGTTCGGATAGGTGAGCGTGGCCTTGGCGGGAATTTTGGAGTCGTCCGGCAGGAGCTGCGGATCGCAGGACCAGCGGACTTCCACGCCGCGATAGAGATAGGCCTTGGATCGGGCCATCTGGAACAGGCGGGCGGGCTTCCAGCGGATCTTGTCGCCGAAAATCTCAGCGTCTGGCTTGAAACGAACCGTTGTGCCGCGCCGGTTCGGTGCCGGGCCGACGCGCTCCAGCTTGCCGGTCACAACGCCGCGTTCGAAACATTGACGATAAAGCTTCTTGTCTCGTGCGACCTCAACTTCGACGCGCTCGGACAGTGCGTTCAAGACCGATATGCCGACCCCGTGGAGCCCGCCAGCGGTTTCATAGGCTTTGTCTGAGAATTTCCCGCCCGCGTGGAGCGTTGTCATGATCACTTCAAGGGCTGATTTTCCGGGAAATTTCGGGTGTTCGCCGATTGGTATGCCGCGGCCATTATCGATCACGCTAAGGAACCCGTCGGCGGTTAATTCGATCTCGATCCGGCTCGCATGGCCGGCGACTGCCTCGTCCATGGAATTATCAAGCACTTCGGCGAAGAGATGGTGATAGGCGCGCTCATCGGTGCCGCCGATATACATGCCGGGCCGCTTGCGCACGGGCTCAAGGCCTTCGAGGACCTCGATATCCTTGGCGCTATAGGTGGGGTCTGGTGTCATCTCGTCGAACAGTTTTGCTTGATTTGAACGGGCCATGTTACTCCCTTAGACCGACTCGGGCATTCAGGGAGGCATAAGATGGCCGTTACGATTAACAGCGCTTTAACTCTACCGTCGGGGCTCGCATTGCCGAACCGCCTCGTCAAGGCGGCAATGACGGAAGGCCTCGCAGATCCACAGAATAGTGCGACGGCCCGCCACGCAACGCTTTACAAGCGCTGGGCGAAGGGTGGGATCGGCCTTCAGCTGACCGGAAATGTGCAGATCAATCGCCGAAACCTTGAGCGCCCCGGTAATGTGGTCATCGAAGGTGAGCAGACCAATGAGCAGCGCTCAGCCCTTGCAGCCTATGCAGAGGCGGCGAAATCCGGCGGCGGCAAAGTTATCATGCAGTTGTCCCATGCCGGGCGGCAGACGCCGAAAACGGTGAATGAGACGCCCAATGCGCCGAGCCCAATTCAGGTGGAGATGCCAGGGGCGATGTTCGGCACGCCGCGCGAAATGACCGGAGATGATATTCTCGAGGTTATTCAGGGCTTTGGTCACGCCGCCAAGGTGGCGCGGGAAACCGGGTTTGACGGCGTTCAGCTGCACGCGGCCCACGGCTATCTGCTATCGCAATTCCTGTCGCCGCTCTCGAACCGGCGCAGTGATGAATGGGGCGGGTCGCTCGAGAACCGGGCGAAGGTGCTTCTGGAAAGCATCCGGGCGGTGAAAACCCAATGCGGCGGCGATTTTTCGGTGTCGATCAAGCTGAACTCGACGGACTTTCAGAAGGGCGGCTTCAGCCATGAGGACTGTCTTGCCGTGATCGAGATGCTCAATGGTGAGGGCCTTGATTTCGTAGAGGTCTCCGGCGGGAACTACGAGCAGCCGCAGATGGCTGGCATCGATGGTATGGAACCAAAATTCGAGGAGGGCGAGCGCGCCTCAACTCGGGCGCGGGAAGCCTATTTTGCAAGCTATGCCAAGAGCGTGCAGGACAAGGCGACCATGCCGCTTCTCGTAACGGGCGGGTTTCGGTCTGTGGCGGCGATGAATGCGGCGCTCGACGATGGCGAGGCCGATCTGATCGGGCTTGGGCGACCGCTCTGCGCCGACCCGGATCTGCCCCAGAAGCTGCTTTCCGGTGCGCTTGCCGAAGCGCCGAAGTGGGAGAAGACGCTCCGCCTCGGGCCGACGCGGTTCCTGACTGTGAATTCCCCTATCAACATGCTGAAAGGGATCGCCGGGTGGGGTCAGCAGGGCTGGTTTTGCTCGCAGCTTCTGCGCATGGGCGACGGGCTGGAGCCCGACCTCAAGCTCGGGCTTTTTAAGGCGATCGGGAATTATCAGGGCAGCGAAAAGAAGGCCGCGGAGGCCTATCACGCGGCGCTCGAAGCTGTTGGATAGGTTCGGGGATTGGCGACCCGAAAACCGGGGATAGAGTGTCCGGAATTCGAGAGGGCGTGTCCGGATGGTGTCCGGAATTTTGGCGTGGCAGTCTGGGAAAGCTGAATATTTTCAGTGATGTAGATGGACCCTTAGTGTCTGGACGACCGCTTTCGGCGGCTTTGGAGATATCAAATCTAAGTAAATTCCGTAGCGTCGATTTGGGCGTTAGTTCTCGTAATAGCTATCTTGCCGCTCATATATCGCAACGAAATTTCGTGATGTTCTTGGTCTATTGAATCGATGCAATCGGTTGCCAGAATTACCCTCAAATCCCTCTGATAAGCGTCAATCGCAGCCATCCGAATGCACGCGTGGGTGTTTACACCAGCCAAAATGATCCGTTCGACTTGTAACTTGGATAATTCTTCATCGAGCCCGGTCTGAAAAAAGGCGCTATATCTCTTCTTTAGAAACAGTCTGTCGGTCTCTTGATAATCTAAGTCACTATGTATTTGCGCACCTCGAGTTCCCGATATTGTCATAGAGATTTTTTTATCTCGCATCTCGAGAAACGCATCTGACAAATCCTTCTTGAACTCTTGTCTTACCCAGATGACCGGCAAGTCGCGTTTTCTACACGCGCCAATCAGCTCATTTGTCTTTTGAATGAGGCTATCGCGCGTGGGTGTATCCCAGCGGTCCAAGAAGTCGTTGAGCATATCGATTACAAGTAAACAGGTGTGATTCATTAGGTGATTTTATCCATAGAAAGCTCAAGTCCTCAATTGTTACTCTTTATCTCCCTCTGACCAGAAAGTAGACATAGGCTCCTGCTCCTCCAGACACACAAAAGTTAGTTGCATCCGGGGCTGGCCTGTTCATTGGTGCGGCGAAGGTCGATCAGATAGCTGGAGTGTCCGATGCTAGATCATTCAACACCGGGGGCGGAGGAGGTGCTGCGCGCCAAGGGTTGGCTGCCGGACGGACGACAGGTCGTCAGTACGGAGATTGCCGGGGCGGGGAATATGAACCTCGTCGAGCGTGTGCACCTTGATGACGGCTCGTCGCTGATCCTGAAACGAGCGCGGGGCTGGGTAGAGAAGTACCCTGAAATTCCGGCTCCGATCGAGCGGGCAAGCGTCGAAGCGGCCTTTTATGCGTGCGTCGGCGGGACGGATGCGGGCAAGGCGATGCCGCGTCATTTGGCGTTTGATCCGTCGGACGCCACCAATTTGCTGCAGGATCTCGGGCAGGGCCGGGACGGGATGTTTGTCTATGGCGGGGCGGAGCTGCCCGTTGAGCATCTGGACGCGGTGGCGGACTGGACGGCCAGCTTGCACGGGATCGAGGTGACCGAGGCGATGCAGGCGCGATTTGCGAACCGGGCGATGCGCGAGCTGAACGCAGTGCATATTTTCGAATTTCCTCTGGACCTGGAGAATGGGTTTCCGCTGGATGATATCACGCCAGGCCTGCAGGCTGTTGGTGATGCGCTGAAGCAGGATGCAGCCTTTGTAGATGTGATACGCGGTGTGGGCGCGCGGTATCTGGCGGCGTCCCCAGAAGCTGGCGACGTTCTGCTGCATGGAGATCTTTATCCCGGAAGCTGGCTGACGACGGATGATGGGCTGTTCGTGATTGACCCTGAGTTCTGCTTCATCGGACCTGCGGAATGGGATGTCGGTGTGCTGATGGCCCACTTGCACTTGAGTGGTCAGCCTACGGATTTGGGAGCGCGGTTGGTGGCGCGATATGGCCGGGCCTTGGATGGGGCTCTGCTGGACGAGATTACCGGGATCGAGATCATGCGTCGGCTGATTGGCGTCGCGCAGTTACCGCTGGAGCTGGACCTCGCTGCGAAGACTGCCTTGCTTGAAACTGCGCGGGAGCTTGTGTTGGGGCAAAAGCGTTGAGTGAGACACGACGTCGGGTCTGGATCGATACGGATCCCGCGATCACCTCCGGCAATGGCGAGGTCGACGACGGCTATGCGCTGTTACAGGCGCTGCGATCACCGGAGCTCGATGTGGTTGGGGTGTCGGCTGTGTTCGGCAATACCGATATTGATAACACGTACCCGATGGCACAGGAGATTCTGGCACGTGCCGGGCGTGAGGATGTGCCGGTATATCGGGGTCACGGTGCAAGGGGAGAGCGCGGGGCGAACGAAGCGACGGACGCCCTGCTTACAGCTCTCGATACGTCGCAGTTGACGATCATCGCCCTTGGGCCGCTAACGAATGTGGCGGCGGCACTCGGGCAGACGGGTGCGGAACTTTATCATGTCGACGAGATCGTCTTTGTGGGCGGTCGTCGCGTAGGTCTCGAATTTCGGGCGACGCCGGATCAGGCGGATCCGTTTCGCGATCTCAATTTCGAACTGGACCCCGAGGCGGCGGACGAGCTTCTGAAGCTCAACGTGCCGATGACGCTTGCGGGCTGGGAGGTCAGCTCGACCATGTGGTTGACGAATGATCATCTGGAAACCTTACGCGGGGATGGCGATGCAGTGGCCGAGTGGCTCGCCGACCAGTCACAAGCGTGGCTTGACAACTGGGTCGCGAATTTCAAGGCTCCGGGCTTCACGCCGTTTGATACGCTGGCCGTGGGCTGGCTCTTGCGGCCTGAGCTGTTCGAGGCGCGCCGGTTGCCGGCTGAGGTGCTCTTTACGCCGGAACGACCGCTGTTTCATGCAGATCAGGCTATAGATGGTCGTGACATTATCTACTTACCCTCAGTGGATAATGATCGGTTTCGGGATGACCTGATGGCGCGGTTGCTGATGAGACCTGTATAGTAGATCGGCGGGGCAGCGATATTGATTGCTGCGCCCTGATGTGCGCCCATTCAAATGGAAAGCACGCGAAGGGCGAGTGGTGACATGAAACTCTATGGGTCGAGGGTGTCCTATTATACGGGGAAGCTGGAAGCATATCTCCGCTACAAGGGTGTCGCCTATTCGCTGCACGGCATGCCCTATGAGAAAGCCGACGAGCTGAAGGAAAAGGTCGGCTCGGTGCAGATGCCGATTGTCGATCGAGGCGATGGGCGTTGGATGTCTGATACGACGCCCATTCTGCTCGAGCTGGAAAAGGAAAATCCGGACAACCCGATTGTACCTTCGGACCCTATTGTGGGGTTTATCGCACGGCTGATCGAGGACTATGCAGATGAGTGGCTGTGGAGATCCGCGATGCACTATCGCTGGAGCTACCCATATAGCCGCGAGTTGATTTCGAACATTCTCGTCGATGAGATCAGTACGCCGGTGCCGCTTCCGCGATTTGTGGTGAGGCGGATGATCCGGCGGAGACAGATCAAGTTCTTCACGAAGAGGGACGGTGTCAATGCGGCGACATGGAGCCATGTTGAACAGGGCTATCTCAATGCTCTGGACTGCGTGAGCCGGATACTTGCCGAGCGGCCTTTTGTCCTCGGTACAAAGCCGTCTCTTGCCGATTTTGGCCTAATGGCCCCGATGTTCCGTCACTTCAGTCAGGATCCGGACCCTGAAGAGATCATGCGGACGCGTGCGCCACTGGTCTATGAGTGGGTGGCCCGCATGTGGACGGCGCGGAATTTAGAGGACGGTGTTTTCATCTCAGAGGTTTCCGAGGAAATGGCTCCCCTCCTGAAGGAGGTCTGTGAGACCCACCTGCAGCAGCTTGCGTCGAATGCGTCGGCTTATAGGAGTGGTAAGTCTTCCTTTGAAATGACTGTTCAGGGATGTGAGTATACGGACATGTCGGTCTCACGATACCGGGTTTACTGCCTTGAGTGTTTGAGGACGAGCTTTGACACCGTGGATGCCGGGGCAAAGGACAAAGTGCGCAGCTTATTACCGTATCCGCAGGCGGACATCCTCTGGAAGGACACTCTCGATGCGACGTCGGGTTACAATGAGGACGGGCATTTGCCGTATGGCCATGCGATCAATGTCTACGGGGATGGCACACCCTAGGCGAGATCAGCCGAAGATGCCCCGGCGTTTGAGACGACGTTCGCAGCCATTGAGCTGCACTTGAAAGCGGCCGGTATCTGAAGCAACCCCATTGGCTGTTCTGATCAGAGCTGAGTTGCCGCGCCATGTGCCCCGGGAGAAGCCGCCGGGGCCCTCATGGTAGGCAAGGTACTGCGAGCGGGCGTCATTCACTGACGTGCCAGTCTGACGGGCTGCACGGGAGACATACCAGCCAATGAAATCGACCGAGTCGGAGAAGTCTGACCGGGAGGCCCCGCGATTGCCGGTGGAGGACTGGTATTCATCCCATGTACTGTCGAGCGCCTGGGCGTAACCTCGCGCGCTGGATGGGCGTCTTCCGCGGGCAAGACCGAAGAAGCGGCGTCGGCCGCGAGGTGGGCGCGCGTCCTTATCGAATGAGGACTCCTGCTTGATGATGGCCATCTGCAGCGTGACGGGCACGCCCCATTTCCGCTCCGCGCGGGCGGAGGCGCGATACCAGCTCTTCCGATTGTCAAAGATATCGCAGATATCCACCTGTTCGGAGGCTGTGGGCGGCGTTGTTGAGCAGGCTGACAGGACGGCGATTGTGGCAATGCTGGCGATGACTTTGACATTTATCATAGGTCTGCTTTGTACCGGGATACCCGTCCAGCGCAAAGCAAGAAGTATGACGTCTTGGTTATCTTACGCGATTTCTTGCTACCCCGCTCCTTCACCGGAGCTGCCCGTCTCCAACGTCGCTTGAGCGGCTGCAGTCCTGGCAGAGCGCGCGAGCTGCACAAACTCGGCTCGGTAGCCGAATTCATCGGGGCCTTTGGCCGAATTGGCGAGGCCGATGATTTCGTCCCAACCGAAGCTATCCGACATGTAGGGATCTGTCCGAAGCATTTGGCCGTAGGCCGCGACGGCGGTGGAAAAGCGGACAGTACCATTGGCATCACGCAGGGATGCGAGCCGCGCAGTTGCCATGATGGGCTCGGTGACGAGGGTGGAGTCATCCTCGCCCGGTCGCTTGTAGCGGAGCTTCAGGAACGCCAATTCCTCCGTTATTCCGATAGCGGGCTCAGCGGTAGCATAGCGACTTGGGTCAATCTGGCGGGCATCAGACCCGACGGGCGTAATCTCGTAGATCGCTGTGACGCTTGCGCCCGCGCCGATATCGCCTGCGTCGACCTGGTCATTATTGAAGTCTTCGCGGTTGAGGATGCGCGTCTCATATCCGATGAGGCGATACTCAGCGACGGCTGCTGGATTAAATTCGACCTGGATTTTGACGTCGTCGGCGATGGGGAACAGGTTGGATGACAGATCATCATCCATCCATTTGCGCGCCTCGGCGAGGGTGTCGATGTAGCCTGCCGTTCCGTTCCCGGCCTGGGCGATGGTCTGCATCAACTGGTCATTGTAGTTGCCGCGGCCAAAGCCCATGACGGAGAGGTAGACGCCGCTCTCGCGCTTTCGGGTGACAAAGTCTTCGAGGCGTTCGTCCTGGGTGATGCCGACATTGAAGTCGCCGTCGGTGACCATCATGATGCGATTGACGCCATCTTCGATAAAGCTCTGCTCTGCGAGGGCATAGGCGCGGCGGAGACCTTCGCCGCCAGCCGTTGATCCGCCTGCGGAGAGATTGTCGAGGGCTCCGAGGATCCTGGTTTTTTCGTTGCCCGGCGTTGGCTCCAGGACCGTTCCAGCGGCGCTCGCATAGACGACGATCGAGATTGTGTCGTTTTCATCCATCTGGTCGACAAGGAGTTTCAGAGCGTTCCGGGCGAGGGGTAACTTATCCGGGCTGTTCATTGAGCCGGAAACGTCGACGAGGAGAGTAAGGTTCAGCGGCGGTCGCTCCTCGGGCACAAGATCATAGCCTTGCACACCGATGTGGATCAGATCGCGTCCTTCTGCCCAAGGTGAGGGAGTGACTGTGACATGGGTTGCGAAGGGATGGCCGTCTTCTTCCGGACGAGGATAGGTGTAATCGAAGTAGTTGATCAGCTCCTCGATCCGGATGGCGTCGGTCGGTGGGAGGACACCATCATTGAGATAGCGTCGGGCGACGGCGTAAGAGGCGGTATCGACATCAATGGAAAAGGTGGAGACGGGTTCTTCGCTGACGAGTTTGACGGGATTGATCTCCACATCTTCGAAGCGCTCACGGTCTACAGGCTCAGCCTGCAGGAGTGGAGACGGTGGGGGTGGCGGTGGGGCAGGGACGCCTGCTACATCGGCCGAGGTTAAACCAGAAAATTGAGGAGTTTGGCGGACGCGATTAAGAGATGTGCTTCCTGTAACGGTAATGCTGTCGAGTGCCGCTGTTTCCTCTTGGGCTGTCTCGGCAGGTGCAACCTCGGCTTCGGTTCGTTCTATCTCCTTCGACTGACACGCTGTCAGCACTCCAGCTGCGATAAGGGCTATTGCAAATCCCTGATACGTCATGGCGTCCACCTCCATATTTTATGGGGCCGACAATTAGAGGTGTCCGTGCCGAAAATATGACAAGACGGCAATGAAGTTGCGGCGAACCGGAAAAGAAAAAGGCCGGAGCAAGAAGCTCCGGCCCTACTCAGCTAGCGCGAGGTGGCGCGACTAGCACTTGTAGTACATGTCGAACTCGACCGGGTGCGGATGGAGCTGCAGGCGCTCGACCTCTTCCATTTTAAGCTCGATGTATGCGTCGATCTGATCATCATCCATCACATTGCCCTTCTTCAGGAACTCACGGTCGCCATCTAGGGCCTCAAGGGCTTCTCTCAAACTACCGCAGACCTGCGGGATTGATGCGGCCTCTTCCGGCGGCAGATCGTAGAGATCCTTGTCCATGGCGTCGCCCGGATCGATCTTGTTCTCGATACCATCGAGGCCCGCCATTAGAAGGCCAGCGAAAGCGAGGTATGGGTTCGCCGTTGGATCCGGGAAGCGGGTCTCGATACGTTTCGCATTCGGGCTGCTGCCGAATGGGATACGGATCGACGCTGACCGGTTGCGGGCAGAATAAGCCAGCATAACCGGCGCTTCGAAGCCTGGTACCAGCCGCTTGTAGGAATTCGTCGATGCATTGGTGAGTGCATTCAATGCCCGTGCGTGTTTGATGACGCCGCCAATATAGTGGAGGCAGGTATCGGACAGGTCAGCGTAGCGATCACCGGCGAATGCTGGCTTGCCACCAGACCAAATGGACTGGTGCACGTGCATGCCGGAGCCGTTGTCGTTGAAATATGGCTTCGGCATGAACGTGGCTGTCTTGCCGTATGTCGCTGCCACATTGTGGATCACGTATTTATAGAGCTGAAGATTGTCGGCCATTTTGGTGAGCGTATTGAACTTCATACCGAGTTCATGCTGTGCTGGAGCCACCTCGTGGTGATGCTTTTCAGGCTCAAGACCGATTTCGCCCATGATTGTGAGCATTTCGGAACGCATGTCCTGCTCAGAGTCGACGGGAGGAACCGGGAAGTAACCGCCCTTCGGACCGGGTCGGTGGCCCATATTCCCCATTTCGTATTCGCGACCGGTGTTGGCTGGCAATTCTGTTGAGTCGAAGCTGTAGCCTGTGACATGAGGTTCGGTATTCCAGCGCACATCGTCGAAGACGAAGAACTCTGCTTCAGGACCGAAATAGGCAGTATCGCCGACGCCGGAGGATTGGAGATAGGCCTCTGCCTTCTTGGCGGTGGTACGAGGGTCGCGGCCATAGGGCTGGCCCGTGATCGGGTCCAGGATGTCGCAGAAAATCGCAAGGGTCGTCTGTTGGTAGAATGGATCTATGATTGCGGTTGATGTGTCTGGGGCCAAAGTCATGTCGGACTCGTTGATGGCCTTCCAACCTGCAACAGATGATCCGTCAAACATCTGTCCATCAGCAAAAAAGTCTTCATCGACCATGAGTGTGTCGAAGGTGACGTGTTGCATCTTGCCCCGCGGGTCGGTGAACCGCAAGTCGACGAATTTCACGTCCTTGTCTTTGATCAGTTTGAGAATGTCGTCTGACACTTTGTGTGCCCTCCATCTTTTTGCTTATGTAGGATTGATGTGTGTTTCGAGCGTTCGCTAGAGCGCCTGTGCTCCTCGTTCGCTCGTACGGATGCGTACAATGTCTGCAACGTCCGAAATGAAGATTTTACCGTCTCCGATTTTGCCAGTTTGTGCCGCCTTCAGAATGGCATCGACGGCTTGCTCTGCCATATCATCAGCAACGATGATTTCAACTTTCAGCTTCGGCAGGAAGTCAACCACGTATTCTGCGCCGCGGTAGAGCTCCGTGTGTCCGCGTTGGCGTCCGAATCCCTTCGCTTCAAGTACAGTCATTCCCTGCAAACCGACATCGTGCAGCGCCTCTTTAACGTCATCAAGTTTGAAGGGTTTGATGACGGCTTCTATTTTTTTCATAGCGAAAGCCCCAAACGTATAATTGAAGCCGTGGATTAACCTGCTGAAGGAGGTCTGGCGACCCCATTTCTAGCCGTGCTTCTGAGATGAGAATGACGGTGACCGAAAAATTGGCATTACCGCTTAAATTTTAATCGAATAATTCTTCTTGAAAAAAGATGACGCAGGCGTCATGTTTTGCTATAGGTGACGTAATGACATCAAACTTCCGGAGGGTTTAGCTATGCACCGGTCCGAATTGAATATCGATCCTTCTCGCCCGAAAGCGCGCTTTCGCCCCATCAAGGCGATGAAGCACATGAAGACGCTTATTGCGGATAAAGAAGATACCGAGCAGGTTTTCCACATCATAGAAGCTTTGAGCGGCGATTCTCTCCGGCGAAATTTCTACAAGTTTGCTGAAACCGACGAGGGCGAAGCAGCGCTCAAGGAGCGAATTTATCTTCCTCCGATTTTAGACAAGCGTGACTGGCTGCGGGAGCTCCCAAGCAACACTGTCGGCGCTGCCTATTTGCGGTTCATGGAAAGCGAAGGCCTAACCGCACAGGGACTCGTCGATGAGAGCATGCAAATGCGCGAGCGGAAGGAGAAATTCGATGACGATCTCGAATGGTATGGCAACCGCACCCGGGACACGCATGATCTCTATCACGTTCTAACGGGCTATGGGCGCGACGCGCTCGGGGAAGCTTCCCTGCTTGCCTTTACCCATGGCCAAATGCCGAGCCGCGGGATCAACTTTATTTCGTTCGTCGGAACGCGGGAAATGAAGAAGCACCTTCCGAAACGTGCTAATGTCGCTGAATGCCGCCGAGAAGCCTACCGAAACGGCAAAGCAGCCAAGCTCATCGCCGCAGAAGATATCATTTCTCTGATGAAAGAGCCCCTCGACGAGGCACGCGCACGTTTGAGCATCGCCAAGCCGGTTGCCTATCGCCATGCGCTTCGCGTGTTCGAAGAAGATGGTCTGATCGCCACCGATATTCAGGTCGCCGCTGAGTGATTTTTCTGGTTCGCCACGGCGAAGCTTCTGCCGGTTGGGGGGACCATCCGGATCCTGGCCTGAGCGAACTGGGACGGGATCAAGCCGAGAGGGCTGCCCTAGAACTCATGGCACTCGGTGCCTATCAAGCTGTAACAAGCCCAATGCAGAGATGCAGAGAAACGTGTTCTGCATTCGAGGATCTGGCGGGGCTATCTGCGTCCGTCGTTGAAGCTATATCAGAGATTGAAACGCCGGAGGGCGTCAGCGACCGGGTGGCCTGGCTGCGCGAGATTATGGCTGGCGAGTGGTCAGGTGAATTGTTGGACTGGCGGAAGCGTGCGTACGAGGCCGTCAACGCGCTGCCGGACGGCACGGCGGTATTCAGTCACTTCGTGGCAATCAACGCGATTGTCGGCGAGATCACATCAGATCCGAGAGTTCTGGTATTTCGTCCTGGGCATTGTTCGGTCACGCAAGTTGAGCGGAACAGCGACGGTGTTCTCACCGTTGAGACACTGGGTGGCGAGGCTGATACGAAGGTACTCTAGCAGTATTCCAGCACTACGTAGATCTTGGACGGCAACTTCGCGCGAGATTTCGTCTAGCCCCTGCCGAAACGTTCTCCGCCTTGATTTGATCCACTGGATCAAACAATTCGCTGGCGCGAAGCGGCTGCGAATGGTGCGGGTGAGAGGACTTGAACCTCCACGCCTCGCGGCGCCAGAACCTAAATCTGGTGCGTCTACCAATTCCGCCACACCCGCACTGGAGCGGGGGAGATAAACCACTCATCATCGGACCGCAAGCGTTGTCGCTGCAAACACGGCAAAAGGCGCGTGGACACACGGGCAGGGGTGTGACATAAGCCGCGCCTTCAAGGACAATTTCAGGGTCAGGCTACCTGTGGAAAACAGGGCAGACACCAGTAACGAAGAAGACGAAACTCATGGAAGTGACCGAAACCAAAGTTGAAGGCCTCAGCCGGACCTTCAAGGTGACCGTGCCAGCCACTGAACTCAAGGCAAAGCTGGATACCCGGATTGAAGAAATCCGCCCGCAGATGCGTTTGAAAGGGTTTCGTCCCGGGAAGGTGCCAGCCTCCCATGTGAAGAAGATGTTCGGCAAGTCGATCATGGGCGAATTGGTTGAAGGCCTGATTGGGGAAGCCAACCAAAAAGCGCTGACTGACGCCGAAATCCGGCCTGCATCTCAGCCAGATGTCCAGTTCGATGGTGAAATGGAAACAGTGCTCGATGGTGCCGCTGACCTGTCCTACGAGTTCAGTGTCGATGTGATGCCTGACTTTGAGCCATCAGACATCAAAGTCATCGAGGTTGAGCGCCCGGTTGCGGCAGTGAGCGATGAGGACGTGGATTCAGAGCTGGGCCTGCTCGCTGAGCAGAACAAGAAATTCGAAGCGCGTGGCAAGACGGCAAAGGCCCGCGACGGTGATGCCGTCGTCATCGACTTTGTCGGCAAGATTGATGGCGAGGCTTTCGAAGGCGGGACGGCTGAGGAGCAGGCGGTCGAAATTGGTGCCGGGCGATTCATCCCGGGCTTTGAGGAGCAACTGGTCGGTGTGAAAGCTGGTGACGAAACAGAACTCAATGTGACGTTTCCCGAGGACTATCCGTCCGAAAATCTCAAGGGCAAGGACGCGGTCTTCGAGGTCAAGGTAGGCGAAGTCAGAGCTCCGAAGACGCCGGACATTGACGAGGAGTTCGCCAAGAATTTCGGCTTCGAGAAGCTTGATGAGTTGAAAGATATGGTGCGTCAGCAGATCGAGGGCCGCCACAATGCTGCGTCTCGCCAGAAGGCCAAGCGAGCGCTTCTGGATGTTCTGGACGACCAGCATGACTTCGACCTACCGCCGAAGATGGTTGATCAGGAGTTTGACCAGATCTGGCAGCAGCTGATGCAGGAAAAGGAAGCTGGCAATCTCGACGATGAAGACCAGGGCAAATCAGACGATGAGCTTAAGGAAGATTATCGGAAGATTGCCGAACGTAGGGTTCGTCTCGGACTGGTGCTTGCTGAGATCGGCCGCGTGGCTGATGTTCAGATTACTGAGCAGGAAGTTCAGCAGGCCGTATTCAATGAAGCGCGCCGTTTCCCGGGACAGGAACGCGAGGTGATCGAGATGTTCCGGAAGAATCCGAGCATTCTCGCTCAGATCCGCGCGCCGATTTACGAGGAGAAAGTGGTCGATCACATTCTTGAAGTCGCCAAGGTGACCGATAAGGATGTGTCCAAGGATGATCTCTTTGCGGAAATGGAAGAATAGGACCTAAGGCTGCTGACTTAGCTCAGCTATATCCAAGTAGTTTCATACCGGGCGCGCAAGCCTTTTCCAGCTCTGCGATCTGATCGGCGGGCAGTGCTTTCCACTTCGCCTCATTCTTGCGGGGCAAAGTCGCTGCATGATCGAGCCATGGTTCTTTCGGGAGGGCTGGTGCTGCAAAATCGAGGAAATCGGAAAGGGTTTCGCGAGGTCGTTCGACGAGGTCGGTGTAAGTCATCGTGTGGATGCGCGATGGGTCAATCGCGGCCAGATCCTTCATTCCCTGCTCAATCATGGCAGACCAGAAACGGCCCGTCTCTATAGGGCTTGGTTCATTGTCGAGGAAACGCTCGGTAGGCATTATCGATGAGATCGCCGGTGCGAAGGTGTTGACGAGGAGACTGTCGGAATAGCGAAACGGGGTTTTCAGGAGATCAACTCCCACCAGTTTCAGCCTTTGCCATGTATGCAGGAACACACGCAGCGGCATGAAATTGCGGATCGACATGGCGACTTCCCTGCCATCCCGGTGAATATGCACGAACTTTGCGTCGGGCCAGAGACGGTTGATCTGTTTGACCATGGTGATCGAGTTACCTGAGCGCTCCATCCACATTTTCTTGTCTTGTCGCTCTTTCAGCCAGTCGAACCAAAACTGATAATGTTCAGCCATCGTGGCGTGTGGCCGGGCTTTGATGACCGGTTCCATTTCCAGATAGAGGGTGTCCGGTTCTCGGGACAGATGAGGCAGGGTCATGTAGAGGCAGGCTGGCAGATCATCCATCGTCCAAGGGCTGTCTTCGCCAAATTCATAGGTGAATTCGACCGGGCTCCGTGTCGGGTTAATTGCCTTGCGAAGAACCGGGGAAGCTCTGTTGAGATGCTTCCAAAAACGTGGGCCGTCCATTTCCCTGTGGACAAAGCCTTCGGTCGAGAAAGATACGAACACTTCAGACAGACTTAAAATATCCGGATGAAGGTTGATAAGGTTCGACATCAGAGTCGAGCCACACCGGCCGGTTCCAACAATAAATACAGGGGATTGGGTGCTCATTATGCTGCAGACACCTGGGTTTCATTGTGTAAAGTCAGCGGGTGGAATGCAGCAATCCGCAGCGAATTGGAAGCAATCAACTGGAATGCATTGTGCAGTGGCGTAGACAAACGTCCGGACGCACGCCATATCCCACTAACAACTGACACTTTGATCATGAGAGTTTTGCCATGACTGATGCACCCCGTGGCTTTAATTACGTTCCCTACGTTGTCGAGCAAACCAGCCGAGGTCAGCAGGGCTACGACATCTATTCCCGGCTGTTAAAAGAGCGAATTGTCTTCATAACCGGCCCGATTGATGACGGTGTGGCGACGACTGTGACAGCGCAGCTGCTCTATCTGGAATCGGAAAATCCGAAAAAAGAGATCGCGATGTATATCAATTCGCCGGGCGGCTATGTGACTTCCGGTCTCGCGATCTATGATACCATGCAATATCTGCGGTGCCCCGTGGCCACGACGTGCATCGGGCAGGCCGCCAGCATGGGCTCGTTATTGCTTGCTGCGGGCGAAGAAGGCATGCGCACAGCCCTTCCAAACGCCCGGGTTATGGTGCACCAGCCATCCGGCGGGTATCAGGGCGTGGCGACGGATATCGAGCTGCATGCGCAGGAAATCATCGATTTGAAACGCCGGTTGAATGAAATCTACGTGAAGCACACTGGCCAAAAGTACGAGGCGATTGAGCAAAAGCTGGATCGCGATACGTTCATGACTGCCGAAGACGCTCAGGAATTCGGGATTGTGGACAAGGTTTACGAAAAGCGCGCTGCCGTAGAGGAATAAAGGTAAATGTGTGTGGCGCAGGGCTTGCGTGGAGGTTGTGCAGGCCTATGATCATGAGAGATCGGTGAATTACTGGCGTAAGCCTTGTGTTAAGTGTTCTCCGGCATTGAGGTACGAATGAGTAAGCAGAACGGCTCCGGCGATTCGAAAAA
>JBCCIW010000031.1:0-19022 GCA_039028055.1 Pseudomonadota bacterium
GGCGCTCCAGCCTGAAATCGATTGCGACGATCTGAAGTTTGCCCACTGGGACAGGTTAGTTTTGCCGAGGATGATTGCGCCGGCCTCTCGCAACCCGGCGATGAGGGGTGCATCGTTTTCCGCGTAATTGTCTTTCAGAGCTAGTGCCCCGGCGGTTGTCGGGGTTGGATCTGCCGTCTCGATATTGTCCTTGATCAGCACGGGAACGCCGTGGAGCGGACCGAGTCCTTCTCCTGTTTGAACCGCAGCGTCCGCAGCTTGCGCATCTTCAAGGGCATTGGGGTTGAGGGACAGGACGCTCTGCAAGGTGGCCCCTGATTGATCAATGGTGGTTATGCGTTCGAGGTAGGCGCTGACCATAGCTTCGGACGTGACGTCCCCAGCGGCTATGGCCTTTGCGATATTCGAGAGGGACTCGCCGGTCAGAATATCTGCGAAACCGGGCTCTGCCACCGCTTCGAGGACCTTGTCGGCCTCCGCTGCGCCAATGGGCGGCACGTCATCTTGTGCGGACGCTGAGGGTACCGGAAAAGCTGCTGCGACTAACACCAAAAGTGACGGAATGGTCGCGGATCTCATGGCAGCCTCTTCTTTTCGGTATGTTGATGCCAGCTTTTGGTTTGGACCTAGTCGACCGGCTCGATTGTCATGTGCCGGGCTCTTGCCGCCCGTTCGACTGCGGAGGCTCCATCGTCGCTGACTGACAAGGCATCGCGAACCATTTCCAGGACGCGCAGCTCGGCCGGGTCGAGGGCTTCGTCGGCTGTCACGACGTCGATAACTGCGGCGTAAGCGGTCTCACTCAAGTGCCCGGGAATTGCGGATTGCGCGGCGGCCAGAACCTTTTGAAGACCGCCATCGGATGACATGAGTTGCCCGCACTCCTTCGCCGTCCGTACAAGTTGAGCTTCGTCGGCATTATCAAATAGCGGGAAGGATCGCACCACGCGACCGATGGTGCGCAACTCGGCGTCGTCGAACTCCCCGTCGGCGGCGGCCGTCATGACCATGAGATAGATGATGGCATCCTGCGGTGTGGGGGTCTCAGACATTCCGGCTCCTGTTTTCAACTCCTTAGCCTTTCCGCCGCGGGCGCATCAAGCCCTCTTGCGCGACGCTGGCGACGAGCGTTCCATCCTGCTTGAAGATCATGCCACGATTAAAGCTGCGAGCCCCTCCGGCATGGGGGCTGTCCTGGGTATAAAGCAGCCATTCATCGACCCGGGCTGGAGCATGGAACCACATTGCGTGGTCGAGGCTCGCCATCATGGCGTCGCCCGAGTGCCAGGTAATGCCGTGGGGCCTTGTGCCGGAGTCGAGGAGGGACATGTCGGACGCGTAGGCCATCAGGCATTGGTGGATGGCATCGTCCTGTGTGCCCTCAAAACAGCGAGTTGCGCGGAACCAGATATGGTTCTCGGCTGGCATGGGTTCGGGTTTCATGAAATCGGTTGGGGTGACTGGTCGCATCTCGATCGCGCGGGCGCGGGTCATCTGGGTGCGCATGGGCTCGGGGAAGAGATGTGCCGCTTCTTTGCGCAGTTCCAGCCTTGTTTTTAGGCCATCCGGTCCGGGGACATCGGGCATTTGCGCCTCGTGAAACCAGCCTTCCTCGTCGACCTGGAAGGAGGCGGCGAGGTTGAAGATCTGCTTGCCGTGCTGGATCGCAACCACGCGGCGGGTCGTGAATGAGCGACCATCGCGGGCATGATCGACCTGGTAGATGATCGGGACATTCGGGTCGCCGGGACGGATAAAATAGGCGTGGAGTGAATGGCAGCGGCGGTCTTCGACTGTATTATACGCGGCCATAAGGGCCTGGCCGATGACCTGACCGCCAAATACGCGCTGAGATGTTTCGTCAGGGGATCGTCCGCGGAAGAGGTCAACTTCAAGGCGTTCGACTTTCAAAAGGTCGAGGACGATTTCGAGGGGATCCGGTTCGGACATCAGATGCTCTTTTTCGGGGTTTTATGATTATGGGTCGGCGGGCTAGCACGGCGCGCTCAATCTGCAAACGGGTGACGCGTATTCCTTCGCCTGAGGGGAGAGTATCAATTGTTGCGTAACGCCTGCTGTGCTTACAGTATTACAGATCAGGGATTTAGCCGGAGCAGCCACCTATGGGTTTCATTTCCAACATTCGACGTGACTGGCAGACGGTTTCCGCCTTCCGCAAGATCCTGAAGTATGTCGACGACCTCGGACCTGAGAGTGAGAATATCGTCGCCGATGATCTCGAGGCCAGTGTCGATCGGCACAAGACGAATGCTGCTTTTCGATTTGAAGGTGAGATCGTTACTTATGCGGAACTGGATGCTCGGGCGAACCGGATTGCGAACTGGGCTCTGTCGCAGGGATTGAAAGCAGGCGATGCCGTCGCTTTGTTCATGGGCAATTGTCCTGATTATGTGGCCGTGTGGTTCGGACTGTCGAAGATTGGAGCGGTTACGGGGCTCATCAATCACAATCTCTCCGAAGAGGCGCTGGCCCACTGCATCAATATCGCCGATGCCAAAGCCGTGATCTGCGGCGCTGAACAGGTGGCCCAGCTTGATACGGCGCGAGAGCACTTGGAGGGCAGTCAGTCATTCTGGTGTTTCGGTCCGGCAGATGGTTGCGAGAATCTTGAGGAGGCGCTGGCATCCGTCAGCGCCGATCGACCAGATCGAAGCCATCGCGAGCATCTGCGCGGGGCTGATATATGCCTCTATGTTTATACGTCGGGGACAACAGGTCTGCCGAAGGCGGCGAAGCTAACGCAAACGCGGACGCAAGGCATGATGCGTACCTTTGTGATGCCGACCGAAGTGACGGCGCGGGACAGGGTCTACGTGACGCTGCCGCTCTATCACAGTACGGGCGGGCTCTGCGCGGTAGGGATTTCGCTGATGACCGGGGCGTGCGTGATCCTGCGTCGGAAGTTTTCTGTCTCGAAGTTCTGGGACGACGTCGCCGACAACGGGGCGACCCTTTTCGTCTATATCGGAGAGCTCTGCCGGTATCTCCTGAACCAGCCGGAGCATCCGAAGGAACGCGCGCACAATCTGCGGACCGGGTTCGGAAATGGACTGCGCCCGGAGATCTGGCAGGAGTTTCTGGATCGGTTCAATGTGCCCGGACTGGTAGAATTCTACGGTTCAACTGAGGGCAATGTGAATTTCCTGAACGTTGACCGGAAGGTTGGGGCGGTCGGGCGCATTCCGAAGTTGCTCGAGAAGCGATTTGCCCATGTGGCTTTCGTGAAGTTTGATATTGAGAGCGAGATGCCAGTGCGGGGCCCGGATGGTTTCTGCATCCCTGCTGAACCCAATGAGCCCGCCGAAGTCCTCGGACAGATTGGCGATGATCCGCGCACACGGTTCGAGGGGTACAAGGACACCGAAGCGACCAAGAAAAAACTTCTCACCAATGTATTTGAAGAAGGGGATACCTGGTTCCGCACCGGGGATCTGATGCGGAAGGATGAGGATGGGTACATTTTCTTTATCGACCGCATCGGCGACACGTTCCGGTGGAAGGGCGAAAATGTCTCAACCAATGAGGTCGCGGATGTCATCGGTCGGGTGAGCGGCGTCGGACATGCGAATGTCTACGGGGTGCCGATCCCGGGAATGGATGGAAAGGCCGGGATGGCCTCGATTACGCCGGAAGGGGAATTCGATCTGACGGGCCTGCTGGACGAGCTGAAACATCAGCTGCCCGCATATGCGGTACCCATTTTTATTCGTGTGCAGACGGAAGCTGAAACGACGGGCACTTTCAAATATCGCAAGGTCGATCTTGTGGAAGAGGGTTTCGATCCCGACAAGGCTGGCGACCCGCTCTGGTTCGCTCACCCTGACAAGGGCGAGTATGTTCCGCTCACGCACGATGTGTTTGAGTCGGTGCTATCCGGGACGTTCAAGTTCTAAGGGAGCTGTCTTCTTCGGTCATGCGGCGTAGGATCATTGAATGGAGGCCTCATCCGCGACACCGAGTCGTTCGTTAAGTATTTGTCGGATTTTTCCAACTTGTTCGCCATAGGGCTTTATGCCGTGCAGGTTCACCGCTGCGCTAAAGCCATCGAGGTTGAAGGAAAGCGCGTTCAAAGCTGCCTGACTCTGGGCGAACGCATCGAAATCACAAATATACTCTGCGTCATAGTAAGCACGCCCCGCCGCTTCGTCTGGATCTAAAGGAGCAGTGGTGATCTTGAATAACTCGGGATACATTCGCGGCAAGTCATAGTTTATAGCTTGAACACTGCTGGTAATAACATTCAGTGCTTCCCGTCGCTGTGATAGTTCAGCGAGACCTGATCGAAGGTCGTTGTCTCTCAAGATACCCGTTCTGCCGGACTGGTTTAACGCCGTCCACGACGGTAAATCTGTAGGGAGAATACCGACGATATGCGAGCCCGCGATCGAACCACATTCATCATTCGTCAATTCACGCCAGGGTTCCCGCCCCTGCAGGACTGCCGCTACAGAAGCAATGTCACTTAGTTGCGCAACACGAAGATCGATCAAGCGATCGGTTATTCGTTCCAACTCTAAAACGTCTCGCTGCAGAGTGCGGAGAAATGCTGCCTCTTCTGCTCGGTCTAGGCGATCCTGATTCCAGTTCCCGAGCTGAATACCAATAAAGACACCAACCACGACGATGACAAAGTCGAGGGCGACGGCGGTCCAGTTCTGGGCTTTGACGTGCTCAGTGATGCGGCGAAGGAGCATTATGGCATTTCTCCCAGAGCAATTAACCGCTCAGCGATAAGCGCGTCGATATCTTCGTAAAGAGGGCGCAAGGCATGCGTGGAAGCGCGAAGGCCAGCACCGATATTGCCCCTGTATAGAACGACATTCTGAAAGCGTTGCGATTTCAGAGCCGGAGAAATCTCATTGAGCACCTCACTCGAGTTAAGCCAGGGCGTACTTGGAAAACCGACACGCGTTGGCTCATTGCGCACGACATTACGCACAGCATAGTTTTCAATTAGGAACGGGTCGCTGAACCGATAATAGATTTCGTTGACATCGCGTTGCCACTCCTGAACGACGGCAAATGCCGCTTCCATCTCTTGCAGCTTGTTGCGCAACTCAACGCTCTGAAGGAGCGAGAGTTTGCCGGAACTTTTCAGCTCCTCGAACGCCGCCTGTTGGGGGCTTAAGGGGTAAAGTTCATAAACGCCAACATGGACGAGCTTGTCGATCATCTCCGCGCTTAGATCATCCCTGTCACCGGCGCTGTACTCGACGAGGGTGCGCTGGGCCTCGCCTTGGCGCTCAAGGAAATTGAGCTGATCCTCCAATTCCATCAAAGATGCGTCCACATCGGTCTGCAGCGCCCTCAAATACTGGATCTCTTCGCCCCGGTCCGTCCGATCATCGTTCCAGTTCGCGACTTGAATACCGATAAACACACCGACCACGACAATAACGAAGTCTAGGCCAACCGCCGTCCAGTTCTGGTCTTTCACGTGTTGGGTAATGCGGCGGAGGATCATTCTTGTTCGTCCAATGCTGCACGCAATTCCCCCGCGAGGGTCTCCGCCTCTTCCCGAAGCCCCACCATCTGGGCGATCTGGGCGGTGCCGTACTCGAGCATCGTCCGAACAGCGCCTTCAAGCTTCGGATTAGCCTTGACAAGCGCTACCAGCTCTTCTTCGCTAACCCTCTTGAATGGACTGAGCCCGTATTCCTGCCCGACAAAGACCAGGCGATCTCTGAACGGACGATAGGTGCCGTTGCTTGAAACGGTCATGCCCGTCCAGAGAAGGTTATATTTTTGAAGCTCCTGCACAAGGTTAGTGTCCTGGATCAGGGACAGATTGCCAGCGGCGATCAGCCCTGAAAGTGTCGCGTCGCTCTGCGGCGGAAAGTATCGCACGCATATGGCAGTCCATATTTGGCTGCGCACGGCTTCGCTCAACTCAGCAGGTTCAAGCGACGGCACACCTACCCCGGAGAGCAGCACGATCGGGATGGGCGTTCGGAACTCGGTGAAGGGTTCGAGCTCAGCTGCGATCAAAAGATGGTTAGCGGCTTGGGCGCCGAGAACACCCATATCGATGCTGTTGTCGAGCTGTTCGATGTCGGACTCCACATCGTCGAGGACGCCAGCGATGATAGTTCGCTCCATTGCAGCGTTCGCGCGGGCGTCGTTCCAGTTTCCAAGCTGAATACCCATAAAGACACCAACCACGACAATGGCGAAGTCAAGCGCGACGGCCGTCCAGTTCTGGGCCTTCACATGTTCGGTGATGCGGCGGAGGATCATGAGCTTTCCTCTTTCTGCGCCTCTTCGATTTCTGACAAAATTGTTTCAATGCGGGCGGATAAAGTTGCCATCTGTGAGGACAGGCCAAGTTTTCCATAAATCAAAACCTGAAACTGTTCGCGCGCATCTTTGAGGCGCGCCCAATCATAGTCCGCGAGAAACGCCTCGCCTTCTATTCTGAAGTCTGGATTGACCAAAACGGCGCCGTGGAAACCGTCATGCGGCGTTGAAATTCGCTCGAGGACAAGCGAGGCGCTTTGCTGATGCACAACCATCAACTCGTGGTACCGAATGAGCGCGCGGCGTAAGTCCGCCGACGACAGATCAGACAATCCCCCGGACGATATCAGCTCCGTCAGTGTTGTTGGTTCAATGGGAACGCTGCCAAATTGACCCGCCTGATAAATGGTCTGCAGGAATGCAGCTTTGTCGGCCGGCTCCTGATCTAATTGAAGTGCTCGAAGCACTTCAACCGTGGCGTAAATGTAAGTTTCGTTATTCTCATGGGCACTTTGAGTGAGCCGCTCGGCCGCCTCAAATTCCTCCTTGAGCTGACTAAGAATAATCGCTTCTTTCTGTGCGCTACCTCGAGCCTCATTCCAGTTTCCAAGCTGAATACCCATAAAGACACCAACCACGACAATGGCGAAGTCAAGCGCGACGGCCGTCCAGTTCTGGGCCTTCACATGTTCGGTGATGCGGCGGAGGATCATGAGGACGGTTCCTGATGCCGGACGCCGACGATTCCATCGAGAACGACATGAAGGTTTGAAAGTGCCGTGCTCACAGCCTGATTGCCGAGGACATGAAAGGTATAGTCCAGCTCGAGCCTCGCAAGGTCATTGAGAAAGGCCTGGTTCGCGCGCATGGCGGTCTCGTCGCACGTTACGGGAACACTTCGGAAAAAGCGATTTCGATCCAGCAGGACAAGGTCTATGTTCCGCGCAACAGATCCGCGGATGCTGAAAAGCTCGGGGTAATTTTGATCAATACCGGTCATGCCGGATGTTGTGCCGGCTCTTCCTTCCCGCGCTCTTTCCCGCATGCTCAAAAAGTTCCCGAGTTCTTCTCGAAGCGCTTCGTCCTTGAAGATTGTCAGGCCGCCGGATGGGATAAGCTCGAGAAGTAGCGGCAGGTTGTCATTCGGATTGGAAAAAGATGGATTGTTCGCCAATGCGTAGCACTCTGCTTTGGTCAGCGCAGTGTTCTGCTGTGAGGTGAGTTTGGTCAGTGCACGGCGCAGATTCGTGCCCGCTCGCACCTGCTCCATGTTGAGGAATTTTCGCACCGTTTCCAGATCGGTGACTTCCTTGTGCAGACGCTCTATGTAGGTTTTCTCGAGGACGCGCTCTGATCGCCAACTGTTCCAGTTCGAAAGTTGAATTGCGAGAAATGCACCCAAGAAAACTATTCCGGTTTCTTTGGACAGGGTTTTCCAGTCCTGGCGACGAAAGGCGGCTTCGATGCGTTGAAGGATCATTCGAGATGGGCCCTTATTGCGGCAATGAGCAGTTCGTTGCGGGCGAGCTCGTTCTCGAGATCGGCCAGCACACTTTGCGTACTGGCCATGTGCCACTGCAGATCATCCCGTAAATCCGTCCGGGCTCTGAGGTCTGTGGCGGCGGATCGGGCAATTTCGACAGGAAGCTCAATATCGCAATTTGAAGGAAGAGCGACGGGCCTTAAGGTCTCGACTCGCTGGTCACCGCATTTGGCGCGGATCTCTTCCTGTATGGTGAAAGGGATCGCACGCCGCACATTTCGTCGGTAGGGCGTATCGACGGCATCCGACCGTGTAATATTGGACGGACTTGATATGTATACCTGAAGCAAGCGTTGTAACTCCGAGTCGTTCAGATTGCGGATGTTCTCTGCTCCCATGAGCTCGGCGAATACCTGGAGTTCCTGACTTGATCCCATGATCTGGCTGGCCTGGTAGGCTGACACAAGGAATGCGCTGTCCGATATGGCATTCTCATCTGCCCATCCTTCCAACGCGGTTTCCCCATACGCTTTTGTGGTCGCATAGTAGCCTTTGAAATGATCCGCGATTTCCTCGAAATCCTCAACAACGATACTCAAGAGTTCGAGGGTGCGGTTGGTTTCACTGCGCGCCGCACGCTGGTCGTTCCAGTTGGCGACCTGGATCCCGATGAAGACGCCAACCACGACGATTACGAAGTCTATTCCCACAGCAAACCAGTTCTGGGCTTTGACGTGTTCGGTGATGCGGCGCAGTAGCAATTTTGCCCCCCCAACAAATGCTCCGGTCTGAGTCATGGAACAATTTTTCTGGTCTGGCAAAGCAGCCGCTGGGTTTCGAAAGAAAAAGAAGGCTCTAGATGGGCTTCTCCCCGTTAATGGTGACGCGGCGCATGTGTCGTCGGTGCCCTTGATAGTCGTTGAGGGCATAGTGCCAGCAGCAGCGATTGTCCCAGAAAGCAAGGGCCCCCTTGCTCCAGCGGAAGCGGCAAGTGAAGCGCTCGTCGCGGGAGTGATTGAACAGGAATTCGAGAAGCGGCTTGCTCTCGTGGCGGGTCATGCCCGCGAAGCGGAGGGTGAAAGCTGGGTTCACATAGAGCCCTTTTTTGCCGGTTTGGGGGTGGGTGCGGATTACGGGGTGCTCGTATTCCGGCGCAAGCTCGGCGGTGCGTGTATCCATGGATTGACGGGACTTTGCGGAGTAGCCCTTCTTGCCGTATTCGCGTGAGGCCGAGTGGACGGCTTTCAGGGGTTCTAGCATGGTTTTCATTCCGTCTGAAAGGGCCTCATAGGCCGCCGTCTGGCTCGCGAACAGCGTGTCGCCGCCATAGGGGGGGACTTCGATGGCGTGAAGCATGGACCCAAGGGCGGGCTCCTCCAGAAATGACATGTCGGAATGCCACCCACCGCCAAAGTTTGAGCGCTCGTCCGGTTCCTTTATGATTTCGAGGATTTCAGGATGGCCGTCCATTCCGGTGACGTAGGGATGAACGTTCAGGGTGCCGAAGCGTCGACCGAAGTCTTTGTGCTGCTCAGGCTGGAGGGCGTCCTGGTCTCGAAAGAAGATGACCTGATGGTCGAGAAAAGCCTGGTGGATTGTATCGAATGTGGCATTTGAGAGCTCTTGCGATAGATCAATTCCGCTGATCTCTGCGCCGAGCGCACCGGCGATTGGCTGAACGTCTATGGTCGCGACCATGAGAACTCCTCCCTGTTTTCGTTTTGCAGATCATACAGGCGGCGCAGCCTGTCGTCAGCCCCTTGTGATCAAGGACGGATTTTCGGTGAGGCTGCGATTGCTATCAAACCTCGTCGAGTTTGCCCTGAGTGATCAGGCGCGCGCTCTTCTGGCCCGTCAGGTATGACCAGAGCCAGTTGTAGGCAACGACGAATTTCGAGCGGTTGCTGATCAGGAAATAGACGTGGGCAATGCCCCAGACCCACCAGGCGACGGTGCCTTTGAGTTTCAGCCAACCGAAGTCGACGACCGCTGCGCCAGGTCCGATCGTCGCGAGATTGCCCTGGTGGCGATAGCAAAATGGCTTTTCCGGTTTTCCCTTGAGGCGGCGACAAATCGTATTCGCCACGTGTGTGCCCTGTTGTTTGGCGGCCGGTGCGATGCCGGGAACGATGTCGCCCTTGCCATCGGTGACAGCGGCAGTGTCGCCGACGACAAAGATATCCTGATTTTCCGGGATAGTGAGGTTTTCGGTGACGACGACCCGGCCGGCGCGGTCCCCTTCCTGTCCCAACCACTCTGCGGCCCGGGATGCTTTGACCCCCGCAGCCCAGATGGTGGTCTTGGCCGGGATCTTCTTTCCGTTCAGGGTGATGCCATCGTCGTCGACTTCGGTGACCGGGTGGCCCGTGAGGACGTCGACGCCCAATTTTTTGAGGGCGGTCTCGGTGTAGTCTGACAGACTTTCCGGGAAAACCGGAAGAACCCGATCACCCGCTTCGATGAGCAGTATGTTTGTCATCTTTGTATCAATTCGGCGAAATTCTCTCGGAAGAACCTTATGCGCCAGCTCGGCAATGATGCCCGCAAGCTCGACACCTGTGGGACCGGCGCCGATTATAGCGAAGGTCTGCCAGGCTGCACGTTCGGCTTCTGTTTGCGCGCGTTCGGCATATTCGAATGCAGAGAGGATCTGGCGGCGGATGGTCGTTGCATCTTCGAGGGTCTTCAGTCCCGGCGCATGATCTTCCCAATCATCCTGCCCGAAATATGAGTGCCGTGCACCGGTTGCGATAACCAGTGTGTCGTAGGAGACTGTGTTTCCATTCGCCAGATGGACCTGTTTTTCCACCTGATCGATGTCGGTTACTGTCGCCATCAGGGTTGTCACTTCCGGCCGGTTCTTCACGAGGCGACGTAACGGCCAGGCAACTTCTGATGTGGGCAGGATTGTCGTTGCAACCTGATAGAGGAGGGGCTGGAAAAGATGATGGTTGCGCTGATCGATCAGCGTGATGTCAACGTTGGCCTTCTTCAGACCGTTTACACAGGAAAGGCCTCCGAAGCCGCCACCGATGACGACGACATGGTGCCTGTTCGTTGATGTCACGGGACATACTCCAGCTTACCTCGTCGGACCGTAGGTAGGGATTTCGAGATAGGATTTCTACACCCTGCGAACGAGGTATCCAGCCCGGGGGAAGTGGACATTTATCGTTTCCACTTCTTCCGCTGACCTGGAAATGGTCACGCGCTGATCGTCGGCGTGAACGAGGGTGCCTTCTACCCAGTCCTTTCCGTAATCATCCGGGGCAACGGCGACTTTCTCACCGGGTTCTAGACCCTGCGGCTCGGCTCCACCGGCCACTGCCGCCACAAGTCGAGGTCCGGCTTTCTTGGCTATGGCGAGAGCGTCCTTTGAGTCGAGCTGTTCAGCGGCCTGGCCGGTTGCTTCATTCAGTCTGTCATACCAAGCCTTTGTTCTAGGGGCTTGAGCGAAGCATTCCTCTGCAAAATCCGGCAATTGCGTTGCGACGAACCAGACATTCATATGCACGTGGACATCCACCATGCCGGGTTTGGTAGAGACGAGGTAGTTGCCCGCTCCGGCACCGCGACCACCTTGCAAGCGTTCCTCTATCCACATGAGCTGGGCCCGCCACTGGTCTCTGAGCATTGGAGCAGCGGCGGCCATCGCCTCCATATCGAATGGACCGCCCATCAGCTTTTCACGATCTTCGGCGAAACCGGGGGGTGTGCCTTCGTTACCCAGTGATCCGAAGATGACGCCGACACTATTCATGAACCATCGACCGTCGACCCAGGCTGCCACCATGGAAGCAAGGCCCTCATGGCCGGGAAGATCGAGGGCCGGGACCTGATAGCGATGCTCGAGTTCGCGCAGGATGACAGCTGTGTCGCAATATATGTCAGCGCCGATCTGCATAACCGGTGTGCGCCTATAGCCGCCGGTCAGTGGCGTTAGATCAGGCTTCGGCATGATGATCGGGATGTCGACGCTGGCCCAGGCGAGGTTCTTGAGACGCAGCGCCAGTCGGATTTTCTCCGAGAACGGTGATACGTCGTAATGGTGCAGAATGATGGTTCGAGCGTCGACCATGTGATTTTGCCTCCCCAGACAATTATGAACACGGTAATGCCATCCTGTTCACGAATGAAGGGTTGCTTTAACGAAAACCGAGCCAAATAAGTGGTGCGGGGTCAGTGAAGCGTTGCGGGAGTGCAATTCATGATCGATTTTGACGGTATTCAAACAATTTCAGACTTTTCTAGGCAGCAGGCGCGCATCCGGGGAGATGCTGTGGCTCTCTGGTTCGAGGGACGTGAAACGACCTTCGCCGAATTGGATGCGAATTCCAATCGGATTGCCAATGCCCTAATAGCAGCTGAAGTCGAGCCTGGGGATCGGGTGTCCTATCTCGGCAAGAATCTCGACCGGTACTATGAGATCATGCTGGGTGCCGCGAAGGCTCGTGCCGCTCTGGCCGCTATCAATAACCGCCTTGCTGCGCCAGAAATGCAGTTCATTGCCTCTGATGCGAAGGCCAAGATTCTATTCGTGGCCAAAGAATTCTACGAGGTCGCAGAAGAGGTCGCCGAGGGCCTGCCTGACTTAAAGGGAATTATTGCCATTGATGGTGATCACCCGTCATGGCCGAGCTATGAGGATGTGCGCGCGAAGTTTCCGGATACCGATCCAAAACTCGACGAGCGGGCGGATGACGATATTATCCAGCTCTACACGTCAGGTACGACTGGCTTGCCCAAGGGCGTTCAGCTGACAAACTTCAACTATCTCGCCTTTCTGAAGCAATGCAATGAACTCGAGTGGGGGGAGTATGGCGTCGCGGACCGCGTCATGAATGCGATGCCGCTATTCCATGTCGCTGGCGTGAACGTTGGCATCCTCGCGCTTGCGCAGGGTGCGGAGACGGTTGTTCTGAGAGAGGTCAATCCACAGGAAATTCTATCGCTTATTCCGGAACGTCAGATCCAGCATGCGTTCTGGGTGCCTGCAGTTATCCTGATGCTTACCCAGATGCCGAATGTCCGCGATGTGGACTTTTCATCGCTCAGGCAGGTTTTCTATGGCGCGTCGCCGATCACGCAGGATCTGCTGGAAGAAGCTCGGGATATCATGGACGCCCGCTTTACTCAGCTTTACGGACTGACCGAGACGGTCGGCGGTGGAACGTTTCTGCCGCCGGAGGCGCATGATCCATCCTGGGGCAAGCTCAGATCTTGCGGTCTCCCTTATCCGGGAACCGTGGTGAAGTGCGTGAACGATAATGGCCAGGAAGTGCCGACCGGAGACGTGGGCGAGATCGTTATCAAGTCCGATTTCGTCATGAAGGGGTACTGGAACCGCCCTGAGGCCACTGAAGAAGCCATCAAGGACGGTTTCTTCCATACAGGTGATGCAGGATACTTCGATGATGACGGTTTCCTGTTCATCCACGACCGGGTGAAGGACATGATCATTTCCGGTGGGGAGAATATCTACCCCGCCGAAGTCGAAAACGCTGTGTTCGGACACCCGGATGTCGCCGACGTGGCGGTGATTGGTGTGCCGGATGAAAAATGGGGTGAGACGGTCAAAGCGATCGTTGTGGTTAAGCCGGAAACCAATCCCAGCCCTGAGGATATTATTGCGTTCACCAAAGAACGTATCGCCAGCTACAAATGTCCAAAGAGCGTCGATTTCATTGAGGCCTTGCCGCGGAATCCGTCAGGTAAGATTCTCCGAAAGGATCTGAGAGAGCCCTATTGGGGGGATCGTGAACGGCGGGTCGGCTAGTTGCCCGATCTCCAATACCGATAAGCCTTTCCTAATAGTTTCTGGTTAGCATCTCCTTCTACAGAGGAGGGCTGGCCTGATGTATGATGCCCGTAAACACACTGGCGGCGGTAGTTTGAAAGACGGAATGGCATTCGGTCTTTTCGTTATGCTCGCTGCCCTCGTTTCATTTATGTTGGCCTTTAATGCCCCGAATCTGTTCGCTGCGTCAGCAAACGACTCCCTTAGGGTCGTTCAATCGAATGCGGACGGAAAATTGTCCCTACCCGATATCGACACGGATCGTCTGGACACTGCGCTGCGAAACTATGATCCGGCTCTCCATGCGGCGGCAACAGCGCGCCTTGCTTCGGTCAGCTCGACGACCATTGAGGATATGGGTGAGGCGCTCGTGGCGGAACTTGGCCTTTCGCTCGCCGACGGTCAGGAGGATTTTGCAAGGATGCCGATCCGATATCTCAATGAGGTCATCGGACTTTCCCGGGACCGGTTGAGCAGAGCGGAGCGCCGGCGCAACCCGTGGTGTGCAGGATCATCCTACCGGGCGTTTATAGGCGATGCCACGCCTGCGGAGATGTCTCTTGCCAGCGATCGAATGAGTAAGGATATGGCGCGTTCAAACGTGGCGCTTGCCCAGTACTTTGCAGATGTAAGCGCGATCTTGCTTGAAGGCGCAGCGGCGGCCAGGCAAAGCCCTACGCAGCTCGGACCCGTAACCGATCAGGATGAGGCCGCCTTGCAGGGCGTTGTGATGTCGCTCATCACGGATGAGCAGGTCATGCCTCTGATGTTGGCGGCGCAGTCTGGCGACATCGACGGCGCGCTCGACACGCTCAACATCTGTTCGCTTGGCGCGACGGTGGTAACGGCGATCCGGACACTGCCGGAGGAGACTAAGGGCCGGGTGTGGAATCAGATGATGATGGGCGAGTTCAACCCGACCACGCTACAATAGTCTTTCTCAGGATTTCCGAGCCACACCAAGGTCTTCCAGACGCCACTCCAGAAGATCTATTCGGTCCTGCCCGAAAAAGGGCTCGCTATCGACAACCATGAGGGGCACGCCCCAATGGCCACCGGCGGTCTGAGCATCCTGGTTCTCGTCTATGATACTTTCCAGCCGATCTTTTTCGGCTTCCTGCCGTTGATCCATTTCTGCGAGATCCAGCCCCGCGCGGGCAACCGCATCGGCAAGCACTGTACCTTCCGTCCATTTTTGTCCCGACCAGATCACGCTCGACACTTCATCCATGAAGGCCCAACCGGTAGAGTCATCGTTTTCGCAGGCCAGAATGCCGAGGCGTGTCAGCCGGTGAATATGCGGCTGATCCTCAGCAATCTCCCTCGTGGCCATGTCCATGACAACAGGATCCGGCTGCAATGGACCTAATGGAAGCTCAAGATATTGCGCCAGACGAAATATGTCCCGCACGAGATAACCGGTCCATTGGGGATGAGCCTTTTCGAAGAATTCCGGCGTGCGAATGGCAATCGGATACACGGGCCTGGGGCGTATTCGCGCGTCCCACTTGTCCTGCAGAGCCCGCAGACGTTTGGTAGCGAGATAGGAGTAAGGCGAGCGGAAGGACCAAAAGACATCGACAGTTTTCATGAATTTAACATTGGCAGGAAAATCGTTTCGCGTCATCTGTTGCCGCTATGGAAATGAACAAAGCTCTTCGGGCGATGCTCGATTCAGTGGGTCTCGGGCTTCCGGATCTCACAATGCCTGACTTTTCCGGACTGACGCCTGCGCAAACGGCGCAGCGGCTCCGAAAGAGTTTCTATAGGGCGAGCCGTGCTGCCGAGCGCGATGCGCCGGATCTCGCAGAAGTTTCCGCCTTGACGGTGGATGGCGCGATGGGTGCCTTGCCGGGGCGGCTCTATACGCCCCTTGGCGCGGGTATTGGGCCGGGACCCGGTATCGTGTTCTTTCATGGCGGCGGTTTTGTACTCGGTGATCTCGACAGCCACGACATGATTTGCCGGAGGCTCGCCGACGCGTCTCGCTGCCGCGTTCTATCCGTGGACTATCGCCTGGCACCGGAGCACAAGTTTCCCGCCGCTCACGCCGATGCGGAGGCCTCGTGGCGCTGGGCATTTGAGCGTGCAGAGCTCCTGAACATGGATCCCGAACGTATTGCGGTTGCCGGTGATAGCGCAGGCGGAAACCTTGCTGCATTTCTCTGCCAGGAGATGAGCCGCGAGGATGGGTCACTGCCAGCGCTGCAGCTCCTGTTCTATCCGTTGATGCAGTTTGTGGATATTCGCGCGAAGAAGATGTCTTTTCAGGAAGGCGGCTTTTTTATCTCTCCGAACATGTTCGACTACTTCCGGGATGCCTATGTCGAACGGGAGACGGATCGGACAGACAAACGCGTGTCGCCCCTGTTTGCGCCGGAAGAGGATTTTGCCGGACTTCCGCCAGCTTATGTCATGCTTTGTGGCTGGGATCCGCTGCGCGATGAGGGACGGGTGTATGCGAACAAGCTTGAGTCCCACGGTGTGCCGGTCACCGTGAAAGAGCATTTGAGCATGGTGCATGGCTTTCTAAATTTGACCTCCGTCTCGAAAGTGGCGCGGGAAGCGGTTCGCGAAGCCGGGGAGTTTGCCGGGCGGACATTGGGGGCGTTGGACTAGCAGAGATTTTCTTTCTGCAGTCTGCTGCTATACCCGCGCGCATGAACGAAGCGCCCCCGTTTCTCGAGATCGCCGACGCGTTTGCCGATGCTGTGGAGCCTGCGCCGTTTCCGAAGGCTGTTCTGCGATTTCGAAATCAACGATGGGCGGAGGCTGTAGGCCTTGGGCACCTGCCCGATGAGGATTGGGCCCGGCAGTTCTCCCGATTTGACCCCTTGCTGGGCAACCTGCCGCGGCCACTTGCGATGCGTTACCACGGTCACCAGTTCGGTGTTTACAATCCAGATCTTGGCGACGGGCGCGGATTTCTGTTCGCTCAAGTACGGGACGAGGCGGACAAGCTATACGATTTGGGGACGAAGGGCTCTGGACAAACGCCCTGGTCCAGATCCGGAGACGGACGGTTGACGCTAAAAGGTGGGGTTCGGGAAGTTCTCGCGGCAACATATCTCGAAGCGCTCGGCGTAAAGACTTCAAAGTTGTTTTCCCTTGTGGAAACAGGTGAGCAGCTTCAGCGAAGTGACGAGCCAAGCCCGACTCGGTCTGCGGTTATGGTGAGGCTGTCAGAGACGCACATCCGTATCGGGACATTTCAGCGGGTCATGGCCCTCGGAAGAGGGGAGGATCTGGAGCGGCTCGTGGCGCATGTGGTTGGACATTATCATCCTGATGCTGAACACAACGATACGTCGAAATCATGTGTCGCTTTGGCGGAATCGCTGTCGCGAGATGTTGGCCAGATGATCGGGCAATGGATGGCGGCGGGCTTTGTTCACGGCGTCATGAATACTGACAACTTCAATCTGACTGGCGAAACCTTCGATTTCGGGCCGTACCGGTTTCTGCCCAAGAGCGATCCGAATTTCGTGGCGGCCTATTTTGACAGTCAGGGTCTTTATCGGTTCGGCAGACAGCCGGGGCAGGGTCTTTGGGCGTTGCAGCAATTTGCTGCTGCGCTTTCGCCACTTGCCGAGACCGACGATCTTGCGCAAGCGCTTGGTCACTATGAGTCGGTCTATCAACAGAGCTTTCGAGACCACACGTTCAAGCTACTTGGTATCGCACCTACAGTGCTCGAACACGACGTCGACTTTCTGGCGTCATTCTATGGGTGGATGACGAAGTCCGGTGCGCCCTGGCATCAGGTGTTCTTTGATTGGTTTTGCGGCGGGGAGAGTGCTGCGCGCGCAAGACGGAGTCCCAATGCCGAATATTATTCGGCGAGTGATTTCGGGTCCGTTCAAGGACGGTTATCGAATTTCGAGCCGGATCGTCCGGAGCGGCTGCAGCTAGAGTACTTTCAGCGCGAAACGCCTTGCACATTGCTCTACGATGAGATCGAAGCGCTGTGGGCTAAAATCGCGGACACGGATGACTGGTCCGCCTTCGAGGCAAAACTCCAGGAAATGGAAGAGATGCGTCTCGCATATGGGCCATAGTCTCTGGTCAGGGGCCTGTGACATCGATGGCGCTCGCTTCGATGCGCGCAATTAGCCCGCTCGGTCCGAGCAGATAGGAGGTGTTCAAGACAACTAGCTTTGTTCCTGGTTCATCGAGCAGTCCTGTCAGCTTGCGGGCCCAAATTTCATTCTGAGTTACGATCAAGGCCTCGTAAGTGGCGTTACCGCCTTGAATCAGGGGGGTCGTCGTCAGCGCCAGAAGACCGGCGACATCGCCGTCGGTCCATTCACCGTTCACGGCGGTATGGAACGCGGGTGCCATCTCTGCAGAAATCGCCGCGACAGTGAGGCGATCAATTTGTGAATCAAGTGTCAGGTTTCCGAGGGTGTCGGGCTGGGTGTTAGCTTCCGACAGGTAGATGATCGCTTTTGGCTCATCGGAATTCTCTTCGATTATCAGCTGCTCAAGATCAGCAGTTGGCTGAAAGCCCCCCGTTTGCGCGGCTGTCATGTCGAGCAGTCCTGCAACCATCCATGGTTTGAAGCTCTCTGCGGCAGCGTAGGGAATCTCCAGTCGAGCTGTGGCGCTGCGGAGACGTGCCTCGACCGTGTCGCTTAGTACGTCGGACAAGAGACGCCCGTCAGTAAAAAGACCCCTGTCGTTGATCGCTCGCTGAATTTTTGCCTCGGCGGACGCACTCAATGTGTCCGCTTCGAACACCAGTGTATCAGCTGTTGAAAGCGCCGTATCAAAGTCAGGCGTACGCCAGTCGGAACCAGGGTCAAAGAACGACGGAACTCCAAAAACATGGACGGTCGTGTCCTCATCACCATAGCGCCACATCGCAGGCTGCCCCGTTCCTTGTGTGCGCTCGGCGAGTGAAATTGCTGCCGAGATTGCTGCTTCCGTGGCGTCCGGCTTCTGAGAAGGTGGTGTGGCGAGCCCTGGCAATTCAGGGATTGAACCTGTTGTCGCAGCGGTTGTGCACCCTGCCAGCATCGTAGCTACCAGCGTCGAGAAATAGATAAAAAGTTTCGATGTTTCAGAACTCAATTGGGGGCCTCTTTTCGTAACATCTGGATCTACTGCTGTATTTCTACTCGCGAAAAATGATCGTTTATCGATAAATTCTGCTTGCGATTGGCCGTGTTATCCTCCACATGTATCGGGATGAATATATCTGACTCTGCGGGTACCACGATTTGGCACGGCACAACTATTCTTGCTGTACGAAAGCCAGATAAGGTCGTGATGATAGGCGATGGGCAAGTGTCCATGGGCCAGACAGTTATGAAGGGAAATGCGAGGAAAGTGCGGCGCATCGCGGGCGGCAAGATTGTTGCCGGATTTGCCGGCGCAACGGCTGATGCCTTCACATTGTTCGAGCGCCTCGAGGAAAAACTGGAGCGGTTTCCCGGCCAGCTTCAGCGAGCGGCGGTTGAACTCGCCAAGGATTGGCGCACA
>JBCCIW010000032.1:0-18897 GCA_039028055.1 Pseudomonadota bacterium
TGCGTTGCCTGATATTCAGGAGATGGAACGCATAATCACTTCAGATGAGAAAACCCATTTGGGCCATTTTTACGAAAGTGCTCGCCATACAATGCAAGTAGATTTCAACCTTTATGTGGCTGATCTCATGAAAGAGATATCGCGAGGTTCCGGAAGGGCGACCGTAACCGCCTAGATCGTCTTCGTCGTGTAGAGTTTAAGGAGGCCCCGCAAATGAGGCCTGGTTTACTGTTGGGTTGCGCCGCACTGCTCCTCGGAGCTTGTACATCCTACCCGTCATATCCAACCGTCGCATCGACGGGCGAATTTCGTCCGGATCGAACCTTCACGGTGTGTCGCGGTCTCAGTCCAAGCAACGCGCCACCTTCAGATTCGCGGGGCCGCATCCGGACATATTCTCCCTATGTAAATTATCGCAATCGCGTGGCGCTTGCCTTGAAGCCCGTGGTAGGCGGATGCTTCAGTTCGGGCTTCGGTCGTCGCGGCCGATCGACTCACAAAGGCATAGACATCAGCGCACCAACCGGGACACCAATATTCTCAGGCGCAGGCGGCATCATCGCCGAAGCACAATGGCGCTCAGGTTTTGGAAATCAGATAGTCATTGACCATGGCTCGGGCGTTTATACTCGATATGCACACATGAATGATTATGCTCCCGGCATAGCTGTTGGCGCGCCGGTCGAAGCTGGTGCCGCTATTGGTTTCGTGGGGCGATCAGGAAATGCGAGCGGTCCGCACCTGCACTACGAGGTGCTGACAGGAAATATTCGAAATTCTCGCGGCTCTATCGGTCTTAGGGCCGTCGATCCTTTTTCATTGCCGCCATATACGCCTTCTGTCAGTTGATGCTCCGACCTTCTTCTGGCAATTTCAATCGCCGAAGGATTGGGAATTATGCGTCGGACTGGTCTCGCGGCTTTTGCCTCATCGATACTGTTGGCGAGCTGCAATAGCTGGAACACGCTCAATCAAGCCGAAGTTCTGCCTCCTGTGGCGCGGCAAGGAGAGGACGATGTGCAACCGCCACCAGCCGTGAGAGCGACTAAGTGGCAAAAAGATACATTTGGCAGACTCGTTGAGCTGGTTGGCCAAACTTATCGAGGCGAGCCGCTTGAGGGCAGTTCAGAAGCCGTTGCTGATATTCAATCCTGGAACTGGGCAATTGGCGGCGCAGGGCTGTCGATCAATCACGCACTCGAAGACAGAAGCTACGGCGGCGAAACACTGATCTATTTGGACTCCGAGACGAACGCCCTTGCCTATGTATACGTTACGAATGCTGGCTTCCGAACCGAGGGAACATTCCAGTTGACTGAGGGTGGCGGGTGGATCGCTGAGGAAGAAGTGACCGGACATCCATCAATCACCAAAGTTCGCAGCACCGGAAGTCGAAGATCCGATGGCTCCTTGATGAGTGTTTCCGAGTACTTCCAAAACGGTGAATGGACGCCCGGAAATCAGTTTCTTTACCGTGAAGTCTTCGATACCCAACCCGAGCTCGATGTTCCGAAGATTGCCGAATAGTTGTTGCTGGTGTGACTCTCAAAGAACGCATCCAGAAGACAGTTGAAAACCCGCTTGCGGTCGGTGGTCTTCTTATCAACCTCATCCCAATTTTTGCTGTTTTATTCTTGGGTTGGGGGGCAGCTCCGCTGGTCTTCTTGTACTGGTTAGAGAACATTGTGATGGGGTTTGTTACCCTTGCGCGGATGACCGCGTCGACAATGAAACAGCATCCGATCGGTTTGATCGGAATGCTGTTCTACGGCCCCTTCTTCACTGTTCATTATGGACTGTTTTGCATTGCTCATGGGTGGATCTTGGCGGGCCTCGCAGGCGGCGAGAGTGCGAAAGCAACCATGGATTTCGAAGCTCCCGAAGCGATTTTTGAGGTCGCACTGGCATCAGGTGCCTACATGCCGCTTTTCCTCGCCGTGATCGCGGGCTGGCAGACCGCCGTCTTCGTTATTGATTTTCTTTGGAAGGGGCAGTTTCGAAACACGTCACTCGAGAAAGAAATGGTCGCTCCTTACGGCAATATCGTGGTACTCCACATAGCAATAATTTTTGGGGCTTGGGCGGTGCTGGCTTTCGGTGAAAATCTTGTCGGCGTTCTTGCGCTTATCCTGTTGCGCGCGGCGTGGGCTGTGTTCCTGGATATGCGCCGCGTATTCAAAGAAGAGCCTGAAGCCATTAAAAGTTGACGCCCCGTCATTTTTGCCGTCTTCATGCGCTGTTGGAGGCCAAGATATGAGCTCAGCGGACGCAACCGCTATAAATGACGGCAAACGCGCCCGCGCGAAAGCAGCTAATCGTCAATCGATTCTGGACGCTGCACGCGTCGTTTTTGCCCGAATTGGTTATGAAGCGACGACAATTCGCGATATCATCCGCCAGACGGATCTCGCTGCGGGAACCTTCTATAATTATTTCAAATCAAAAGAAGAGGTGTTTGAGGCGCTCTCCAACGAATCGACACGGCGATTTCGGCCTGTGTTGCGGGCGGTGCGTGAGGCATCGAGCGACTTCGAGGGGTTTATAGAGGGAGCTTACCGCGCGTTCTTTCAATTCGTGGCAAACGAAAATCATGAGGCGATATCCCACGGGGGTGCCCATACCGCGATGCTGGGCATTCGGGTCGATACACCTGAGATGAAAGCCATATTCGATGAGATCAGAAATGACATTGAGACGATGTTACCGAAAGATCTCGCGCCCAGTCTCGATACCGAGTATCTTACCGCCGCTGCCATAGGCATTGCACGCGAAGTTGCAGATCACATGTTGCAACGCCGACCTGCCGATGTGGACGGGGCAACCCATTTCGCCACAACACTTATGCTGTCGGCGATGACTGGTTTTTTTCGGAACAGCGATATTGGGATCTGAAGGCGACCAAACTTACGGAGTATTGCGATTATGAGTCTGCAGGCCACACTCATCAAACTTCTGCTTAAATTACCGCCATCCTGGCTGGTTAAAATGTCCGGAGGCAGTCCGGTTCAGATCGGCGGCCGTACCCTTGATCCCTATTTTCAATTCATCGCCCACGGAGCGCGTAATCAGCCGCCCGTGTCTAGCTTGACCGCGGAGCAGTTTCGCACGGGGTCAGCGGATGCATTGGCAATGCTTGCTGCTCCTATGGAAGAGGGTGTGTCGGCAGAAGACTTCGAATTGACTGCGCCTGGTAGGGACATCCCGGTGCGTCTTTACAAACCTGCTGATCAGAGCCCGGATCACCCTGCGCTTGTTTACATGCACATGGGCGGTGGAGTTATCGGAGATCTCGAAACATGCCATGCTTTTTGCGCCCTTTTGTCCAAGCGGATCAAAGCTCCGGTTCTTTCGGTCGATTATCGTTTGGCACCGGAGTATAAATTTCCAGCTGGCCTCAATGACTGTATTTTTGCATATGAATGGGTCCTTAAAAACGCCGAATCCTTTGGCGCACCTCCTGCTTTAGCAACCATTGGGGGGGATAGTATGGGCGGAAATTTCACTGCCGTCATAGCGCAGGAAATGAAACGTCAACAGAAACCTCTCCCATTGCTTCAACTAATGATCTACCCCGCGACTGATATCAAAACGAAATATCCGTCTCATGAGCTTTATGGTGAATGCTATCCTCTCACCACGGAGCTTATGGACTGGTTCATGGGACACTATTTGGAAGATGGTCAGGACCAGGCCGACCCCAAGATATCACCGGCATTGGCCGTAAGCGAACTGCCGCAACTCCCTCCAACAATTATTGCGACGGCGGGTTTCGATCCGCTCGTTGATGACGGTGCAGCTTATGCAAAGGCTTTGGAGGCTGCCGGCGTTCGGGCAGACTACACCTGTTATGATAGTCTCGCTCACGGATTCACTGCTTTCATGTCCGTTTCTCCTGCCGCGCGCGAAGCCTGCGAGGAAATCGCCGATAAGCTCGCAACAGCTTATGCAGACCTTAGGGTCACGTCCCCGGTATGAAGGCCTTTGTCTGTCACGCGCTGAGCGATGACCTATCCGGTACAGGCGTCGTCGATACTGATCGTCCTGACCCGGGACCTGGCCAAGTTCGCCTCAAAGTGAAAGCTGCCAGCGTCAACTTTCCGGACATCTTGATCTGTCAGGGAAAGTATCAGCTTAGACTGGAACCTCCCTTTACGCCCGGCATGGATATGGCAGGAATCGTTGATGCCGTGGGCGAGGGCGTCAGCCATCTTGAAGTCGGCGATGAAGTTGCTGGAGGAGCGCGCTTTGGTGCCTTCGCGGAATACGCGCTCGCGCACGCGAGTGGGCTCCAAAAGAAGCCGGAGAATATGAGCTTTGCCGAGGCGGCCGCGTATCCTGCTGCTTACCTCACTGCCTATGTGGCACTGGTTCGACGTGCCAATCTGGAAGCTGGAGAAACCTTACTCGTTCATGGTGCCACAGGTGGAGTTGGTCTGGCCGCGGTAGATGTTGGCAAGCTCCTGGGAGCTCATGTTATTGCCACTTCAGCAAGTGATGAGAAGCTTCAAAAAGTTGTCGACTTAGGTGCAGATCACGCGCTCAACGTGACTCAGGGTTTCAAGGATCGGGTAAAGGCTCTGACAGGTGGTCGTGGTGCGGACGTCATTTTTGACCCGGTTGGCGGCGACATCTTTGATGAAAGCGTTCGCTGTATTGCATTTGACGGTCGGCTCTGTGTGATCGGCTTTACTTCCGGACGAATTGCCGACCTACCAACGAACATGGCGCTTATAAAAGGCTTCTCCCTCTTGGGTGTTCGAGCAGGTGAATACGGACGGCAATTTCCCGACCGTGGGAAAGAGAATATGGATGCTATTTGGCAATGGGCGCGAGAAGGAAAAACGACGCCCCGCGTTCACGCGGAGTATCCGCTTGACGATACGCTCGCTGCCCTTGCTGCCCTCCAAAACCGCGAAGTTGTTGGCAAGGTCGTGGTCTGTCCTGAGCCGATTTGAAAGCTGAGCGATGGCAGAGCCTTGTGTGGGTCAGGTGAGGAACCCACAGGAGGGAGAGACAAGTCTCCGCCATCGCCTGAATTGCTTTTCGCACACTCAAGAGCAACCCAATCGGAATGGTGTGTTCATGTTCCAGTCATGTTGTTGAGCTGGCTAGGGAGCTCACACATCCATCTGTGGACAGATCAGAAATTTCTGTCCTGTCGTTTTGGCATTGTATTGAGCGACGACGTCCGCTTGCAGGGCCTGTGAAAGTGAAATTTCATCCGTGTAGTGGCTCGCAAAGGTCGTTTTGAGTTCATCAGCTACGCGCTGGCGAAGACGCACGGCAACCTCATCACCGGCCTTGGCGAGATAGTTTGGCAGAAGCCAGCCGCCAACGCCCCAAGCCATCCCGTAGCCTCTGCTGAGGGTGGTCGGAGAAGTATCCAAGCCGCCATACAGGTAGACCTGCTTGTGGGCGACAGAGCCATAGATGCTGTATGCGCCAGGCGTCCTCGCTGCCGCCGCCTCCATTGCGCTCAATATATCTGACGCCAGCCTGCCGCCCCCGGTCGCATCAAAGCCCAGGGTTGCTCCGGTTTCGTGAAGGGCATCAGTCAGGTCTTCCGCGAAGCTGTCTTTGCTGGAATTGACGACATATTTTGCGCCCATTCCACGAAGAAGATCCTCCTGTTCCTGCTTTCGAACAATGTTCACGAGGTCCACGTCATCTGCTTGGCAAATACGGTTGAGCATCTGGCCAAGATTCGAAGCTGCAGCTGTGTGGACAATAGCGGAGTGTCCTTCGCCGCGCATTGTTTCCAGAAAGCAGAGCGCTGTAAGTGGATTCACAAAGCATGACGCCCCATCTTTCGCCGTGTCCCCATCGTGAAGTGGCAGAGCCATGATGGCGTCTACGGCGCGGTACTGGGCATACATGCCGCCACCCATGACGGCGACTGTCTTGCCGATGAGGCTCTGGGCATATTCGCCGTCACCTGCAGCAACGACGGTGCCAGCACCTTCATTTCCGACCGGCAGTGCCTGCCCGATACGAGCTTTCATGACGGCCATGCCCTGAGACGGCACCGGAGCAGTAAGTGAGGTTTCGACACCTGTCCCGCTGGTGCTGGCGGCCGCCATGTTTGACCAGCCAAACATCACGCCATGGTCAGACGGGTTGATCGGAGTTGCTTCCACTTTGACTATGATCTGCCCAGGTTTTGGCTCGGGCATGCTTTTTTCAACGAGCTCCATTCTAAGCTCGCCGTCCGGCGTCACTGTAGAGGTCATTTGGAGATAGTTTGATGGCAACGACATATCGCCTCCTTCTTATGGTTTGCTGTGTCTCTTCTCGCAGGCGAAACGCTCGACAACCAGCCTGGCAAACCGATATTTCTGAACAGATTATCCTCCGGCTGTCATCCCGCCATCGATGACGAATTCTTGCCCGGTGATATAGCTAGATGCGGGGGAGGCGAGGAAGACAATGAGATCACCGACTTCGTCAGGGGTCCCGGCACGTTGCATCGGCGCTGACAGAGCACCGAGCATTGCCGCGTCAATAGCGTTCGCGCCGGCCCCGACTCCACCCGTTATGGCGTTGAGCTGATCCTCATTCGCTATAACGTCGGTGATACCCGAAATGGATTTTTGCCAGATAGGCGTTTCGATGATTCCGGGATGAACTGAATTCACCCGAACATTGTATCCGAGTTGGGCAGCTTCCACAGCCGCAGCCTTTGAAAAGAGCCGCACTCCGCCTTTTGACGCACAGTAAGCACTGAGGCCAACGGCACCGCGCAGTCCGGCTACGGAAGAGATATTAATGATTGATCCACCACCCGTCGCCTTCATCGTGCGGATTGCTGCGCGTGTTCCGAGAAAGACACTGTCGAGATTCACGGCCATCTGGCGTTGCCAGTCTTCAAGTGACAACTTTTCTGTTGAGCCCGAGACAGCGATGCCAGCATTATTCACGAGTACTGCGGCTGTTCCGAGGCTCGACGCCTTCTCGAACACGGCATCCCACGTGTCTTCCTCTGTGACATCTTGTTGATGAGTTTCGCATCGCCCATCGCTGGAGACGATCATGTCTGCCGTCTTTTTAGCGCCGCTAGAGTCGATGTCTGTCGCAAGAATAGTCGCGCCTGCTGCGGCGAGTTTCAAAGCTGCAGCGCGACCTATACCACTGGCAGCGCCAGTTACAATCGCCACCTGTCCATCTAAAACTGTCAAATTTAGTCCTCCCTGTATTGCCTGCACTCTAGTACCGCCATGAACAGACTGTCACCTCTCGGTCAATCGAATGGTTCTGACGCTTGACCTTTTTAAGCGTTTCCGCTTTAAGCCGCGCTTCAGGACGGGTGGTGCGGAGCCGCCGTTGCAATCGTGGGCGCAAATGAGTGCCGTCCACCGGCCCGCGTCGATAATGAGGTATACCATGTCACGTCGCCACAGCGCGAAGTACAAGATCGACCGTCGGGTCGGTGAAAATATTTGGGGTCGCCCCAAATCTCCGGTGAACAAGCGTCCAACTAAGCCCGGTCAGCATGGCCAGGGTCGTCGCGCGAAAGTCTCTGACTACGGACTTCAGCTGCTCGCCAAGCAGAAGCTGAAATTCCACTACGGCGACATCACGGAAAAGCAGTTCCGCAAGACCTATGACGAAGCCGTTCGCCGGAAGGGCAACACGGCCGAGAACCTGATTGGTCTTCTGGAGTCACGCCTTGATGCGTTTGTTTATCGTTCGAAATTTGTGCCGACAATCTTCGCGGCCCGTCAGTTCGTGAACCACGGCCATGTTCTGGTGAACGGTTCCAAGGTCAACATCGCGTCCTATCGCCTGAAACCGGGCGACACAGTTCAGGTGCGTGAAAAGTCTCGTAATATGGCACTCGTGCTTGAGGCATTGGGTTCATCCGAGCGCGATATCCCAGAATATATAGAGATAGATCCCAAGGCCATGGTAGCTACTTATGTCCGTGTTCCAGTACTTGTCGACGTTCCGTATGCTGTGAAAATGGAGCCATCACAGGTGGTGGAATACTATTCCTCCTAAGCTTTGGCACCGCATAATTGAATTTCTGAAGTCCCCGCTTTTGCGGGGATTTATTTTTCGATGAGGCCGCTTAGGCGGCATCCGTCTCCTTGGCGATTTCCCGACTGACCTCTTCAGCTTTTTGCGGAAACACATCGACATTGTCGACCCAGTGGTCGAGACGGTGAGGGTGTGAGATGCAGAATCCTTGAGCCTGATCAGCTCCCAAACCTGCGAGTGCCCGTAGGGTACCAAAATCCTCGATCCCCTCAGCCACCACCGTCATGCCAAGGGCATGAGCGAGATCAATGGTCGATTTGACGAGCAGTCTGTCAGAAGACGTCTTCAGCAGATCTTTTACGAACGTTCGATCGATCTTCAGTTCATGGGCAGGTATTTGCTTAAGGTAGGAGAGCGAGGAGAGGCCAGTACCATAATCATCAATAGAGATTGATACGCCTTGATCCCTGAATTTGGTAATGGTCTCGAGCGCTTGTTTCGGATTTTGTATGACCATCGTCTCGGTAACTTCAAAACATAGCGGAGCATCTGTTCTTTTAAGCAAATCGAGCGCGCGGGATACGAAGCGTTTGTCGTTCAAAAGCCGCCCGGAGATATTGATGGAGATACGGGCATTTATTCCGCAAGCGCGCATCGTTTGCTGCTCTTCAAGTATTTTGCGAATGACCCATTCGGTCATAACGGCAATTCGTCCGGTTGCTTCAGCGGCTGGAATGAAGACGGCGGGCGAAATTGGCCCTTTGAGATAGTGCGTCCATCGCGCCAAGGCTTCTAGGCCGTTGATTTCGCCTGATTTGATGTCGTACTTTGGTTGATAGACCACGTAAAAATCGCCAGAGTCCATCGCGGCGATCATTTCCGTCATCAACGAAAGTGTTTCCGTCGGATCACCATAGGCATCGGCATCAAAGAAATCGACGTCCTTCTCCCGTTCCATCGCTTGGTCAACGGCAATGCGTGCACGATCTATAATGCTGATGGCAGATTGATTGTCTATTATCGCAATGCCGCCTGCAAGTTGAACATCGATGGCTCCTCGAGAAAGGATGACTGGTCGGCCGCAGGCGTGAACTATCGCGGATAGGCTTTCCAGCGCCGCGTCCGCGTCGGACACGTCTAGCGGCATTGCCAGAGTGCGCTCATCAATGCGGGCGACAAGACCTTCTGGAAAAAGCTGTGCGACCCGTGCAGCCACCTCATTTACCAGCATATTCGCTTCGGCGTATCCGACAGCACTCTGAATATCCGTAAACCGCCGAATGACAAACGCGGCAATGCCTCCATAGTTTGGTGCGTAGGCGTTCTTCATGAGCATGAATTCTAGAGCCCTGCGGTTCGGTAGACCTGTCTCCGCGTCTTCATGAGAAAGTCGTTCGGCTTTCTCGCGTGCCGAGTCCAGGGCGAACTCTAGCAGTTTTCGATCAGTTATGTCCTTGATCGTTCCCTCGAAAAATTCGGGCTTGCCATCGTCGCCTTCTATTAGCTTGGCGGTTTCGGACACCCATATTTTTTCACCTGTTCTATGAACATAGATCTCGGACTCGAAGTTCTTAACTCCCCCGCTGGTGGTCATTTCACTGATGAATATGTCCCTGCGAACCGGGTCCACGTACCATCCTGCGTCCATACGTGATACAGACGCAGACCAGTCTTTTTCGGTCTCATAGCCCATCATACGAATGAGCGCAGGGCTAGCAAAAACCGGGGTACCGTCGAGAAGGGTGCGATAGATGCCGATCGAGGTTTGCTCGTAAACGCGCTCAAGCGTTTCCCGGGTCGCCTGACTAGCGCCCTTGGATTGCTTTTCAGAAGTGGAATCTTTGAACCGCACGCGCCAAGCCTCATCCATCTCGCATCTAAGCAAGACACAATCTCCCCAGATATTGAGAGTAGGCAGCAGACATTGATAATTTGACCGGTCAGCGTCGTAGGTTTGCTTGAAATTTCCAATCAGACAGTAAGGATCTGTTTCCTAATTTGGACGGCGTCGAGAAAACATGTTTGATTCATTGTGAAAAAATGCAAACGAACAGTTCATCCTGAAGTGAGGAGTGACCCGGAATGTCCCAGCCAAGTATTAAGACTGTGCGCGAAGAACTCATCGCCACGCCGGGAAAATCTTTCGACCTTTTCGACCAGCCGACCCGGCACCCAGAGCTGTTCGAGAACAAAGAAGATGCGCGGGCTTCGCTGGCCGAAGACGCGGCGCACATAAATGAATTGCAGGACATGTTGTATGCGGAGGGAAAGCACGCGCTTCTGGTGGTCCTGCAGGGCATGGATACATCTGGAAAGTCAGGTGTTATTCGTAACGTGTTTGCCGACACATCCCCACTTGGAATGCAGGTGAAAGCCTTCAAGGCACCGTCAAAAACCGAACTTGCCCACGACTATCTGTGGCGCGTCCATGACGCCGTGCCACGCAAGGGGTTCATAGGTATTTTCGATCGTTCGCATTATGAAGACGTGCTGGTCGTGAAAGTTCGTGAATTCGCTTCGAAAGATGTCGTTCGACAGCGATACGATCAGATCAATGATTTCGAACGGATGCTCAGGGAAAACGGCATCATTGTTCTGAAGTGCATGCTGAACATATCCCACGACGTCCAGGCAAAGAGATTGCGACAAAGATTGGAAGAGCCCCACAAACGATGGAAATTCAATCCAAATGATCTTGAAGATAGAAAGCTCTGGCCGGAATTCATGGATGCTTATGAGACTGCGGTTCGGAAGTGCTCGACGAAGTATGCGCCATGGTACGTCGTGCCGTCCGACAGCAGGACCCGCCGAAACGCAATGATTGCGCGCCTTGTTCGAGGAGCTTTGGAAGATCTGGCACCGACTTATCCTGATCCGGGGTATCGGCTGAATGACTTCGAGATTGAGTAAGCTTCTCCGTTCAATTTCCGATAATACTACAAAGGCCGGAGCTCCATTGCTCCGGCCTTCTCACGAAAACAGTTTGCATTCGACCTTAAGTCTGTTGCTCATCGACAATCGGCGTAAGAATGATCTCTACGCGGCGGTTTTGTGCACGGCCTGCTGCGGTCGCATTGTCTGCGATCGGGCGAGTCTCACCGAAACCTGCGGATGCCATACGAACCGGCGCAACACCTTGGCTTTGAAGATAGTTTTGAACTGAGGCGGCCCGTTGCTCCGAAAGAGTCTGGTTAAAATCGGTTGCGCCCTGGCTATCGGCGTGACCGATAATATCCACCGCGGTCGATGGAAACTCGTTGAGAGTTGTGGCCACGTCGTTCAGCGGACCATAAAAACCGGCTTCAATTGAAGACTGCCCACTCGCAAAAGTAACATCGGAGGGCATATTTAGCTGAAGTTGATCACCGTTCCGGACAACATCAATGCCTGTTCCTGCTGTTTGTTCTTCGAGTTTGCGTTGTTGGCGGTCCATATAGGCACCAACACCCGCTCCTGCGACGGCTCCAACCGCAGCGCCGATTGCTGCATTCCGAGCGTCATTGCCGCCAAAGAGTACACCAACACCGGCACCAGCTGCGGCACCGATACCAGCTCCGGCACCAGTTCGTGACAGTCCTCGCTGGCCTGTAACCGGGTCAGTTGTACAAGCCGCAACCATCGCAATTGCAACACTACCCATCAAAAGATTTTTCATATGGAGATCCTTTCCCATTCCACTGTGCAGCGCTTCCAACACTGACTTCGGGCCACAATCGCGCGATTCTGTGCCCGTTTCATGGCAGTCAATTACGATTAAGAGTGTGAACGCGGAATGAAACCGAAAGTCAGTTCGCGCTCATGCCGATATGCTCAGAGATAAATGCGTCCAATTCCTGCAGGACCTCTAACCTTGCACCCGGAGTCGACATGCTGTGGTCTTCGCCTCGATATTCGACCAGACGGACATCTTTATCTGCGTTTCTGAGTGCACGTCGCATGCGGCGGCTTTGGCTCACCGGCACAACCAGGTCATCTCGACCGTGCAAGAGCAAAACAGGAGCCTGAAACTCATCGGCGTACATAGCTGGCGACCGTTCCCGCAGAAAATCTCGCGTGGCTTCCCCATCCGCCATAGCTTTTTCCCAGTAGTTCACCACCCAATGATCGTCCCCGTGATCACGACGCTCATCAATGAGCATGCGAGGGAGGTCTGAAACCGGGGCTATTGCTGCGATACATCTGTAGAGATCAGGAGTGTAGGCTCCACCAGCGAGGGCGGCATATCCTCCGTAACTCCAGCCAACGATGCAAATACGGTCGGGGTCTACGCGACCACTCGCGATCAACGCCTCGACCCCGTCAGTGATATCCTGCTGCATGGCTCCGCCCCATTCACCATATCCAGCTTCTACGAAGTCCGTCCCAAAGCCATCTGAACCACGAAAATTCGGTTGAAGTACGAGGTAACCGCGGCTCGCAAAGTACTGCGCCATCCAGTGGAATTCGACCTGATCGTGAGATTCAGGCCCGCCATGTGGCAACGCGATCAACGGCAAGTTATTAATGTCGATCCCAGCCGGAGCGGTGAGCACTCCCGGAATGGTAAGTCCGTCGGTCGCCGGATACTCGACCGTCAATACATCCGCAATCGCACCCCGGGGGATATCGGGGCGCGACGAGGACAGGAAGGTCAGTTCTTGAGCGTCCCGGTCAAAGAGAAAGTAATCTCCAGCATGGCCAGTTCCCGAAACTATGAAGAGCAGTTTTGACCAGTTATCCGTCCAGGATAATAGTTGTGTCGATGTCTCGGGGAATGTTGCCTGAACGCGCTCAATATCGGTTTGCAGTGTCTCATCAAAAAACTCATAGGTGGGGCGAAGGCCACCATACTCGACACCAAAAACCACTCTATTGAGGTTTGATATAACACGCGAGACATCTGCATCGTCCCTGCCAATAATATGACCAGTCAAATCACCCGACATGGATAATCCGTAGAGTTGAATAAAGCCATTGCTGCCGGTTAGGCTGAAGATGAGAGAAGACTTGTCGGGCGTAACACCGATGAGGCCTAGGGGGCCGTTTTCTCGTTCGCTCTCGAAAATCGTCTCCCACTCTCCATCTTCATTTGCTTGTGTTCTTATCCAGTATCGGTTGCTCTCATTATCGTAGTTTTCCTGGGCGAGAATTGTTCCGTCCTCGTCGACAAACCAGTCAATAGTATCGGTTCGCCCACTTGAATAGCTGCGCCCTCTGCCACGATCCGGGTCCGCTGTAAGAAGGCTGTAGCGCGGATTTTGGCCACCAACGTAGGCGGGCATCAGTAGCCGGCCCGAGTCTCCAAGCTTTCCGACTATATGACCCAGCCCGGACTGGATAAAGATCTCTTGTCCCCTGGAGCAACAGTTTATTCTTTTGAGTTGTGACATTGATCGCAACGGCCCCTGAATATCGAAACCTGCCGCGATATCCATACACCCGGGTATTATCGAACGCTCTGAATATAATGTGTTCTGGTCCCGACCATTCCACGGACTCCGTCTTTAAGTCGCCTATACCTATCCCAACGGACTCGTTGGTTGCCAAATCAAGCACCAGCAGAACATTGTTAGTCTCATTGCGGGCGATGAATGCCAACTTGTCGCCGTCAGGTGACAGGCTTGCGTAAGACATGGCCGGAAGTTGTCCGTAAGCCTCAATTGGTGGGGTTGTCTGAGTTTGACCCACGCTTGATGCCTGGCCGAATACGATCGATGCCAATGCAGCAACAAATGTGCGCAACATATTGATCCCTCTCTCATGCCCGAGAAAAGCTTAGGGTGTTGCCTGTTGAAAGACAACTCCAAGTTTTCCAGGCAATGTTGAAGTTGGGCGCTGACAAAGTCCTTATTAGACAAGTTAGATAGACAAGGCCTAAAGGTTCATCAGTACGGTGAGGAGACCAAACGATGTATACCCTATACGGAGCCGAAATAAGCTATTTTTCAGGGAAAGCGCGCTCGTACCTCGACTGGAAAGGAATTTCTTACGAAGAAAAGCTCGCCAATCGCGATGTCTACGAAAAAGTTATCCTGCCTCGCGTGGGATGGCCGGTCATCCCAGTGGTTGTCGGACCGGAAGATGAGGTGCTTCAAGATACTTCGGACATCATAGATACCCTCGACGCGCGTCTTGGCGACCCATCCGTTTATCCGGATGGATCAATACAGAGGCTGGCGGCTCTACTCTTTGAACTTATCGGAGACGAATGGCTTGTTGTTCCGGCAATGCACTATCGATGGGCGTATAACCGTGACTACGCTTATCAGAAATTCGGGGAGGCTTCGGCACCGGATAAATCTCCGGCTGAGCAATACGAGGTCGGAAAAGCGAATGCTGTTCGCTTTGAGGGCGCTCTTCCGTTTCTCGGCATTACACCAGAGATCGTTCCGGCAATTGAAGCGGCCTATTTGACCCTTCTGGAGCAACTATCCGATCATTTTTCATCCTTCGACATGCTCCTCGGATCCCGCCCATCGATTGGTGATTTTGGGTTGTACGGGCCACTTTACGCGCACCTCTATCTTGATCCTGCATCAGGTGAAATAATGAAGGAGAAAGCCCCAATTGTTGCACGCTGGGTGGAGCGTATGCGCGATGCTGAAGCTAAGCCTGGAGAGTTTCTGCCGAATGATGAGGTGCCAGAAACTGCTCAGACGATCCTACGAGAGCAGCTTAGAGACTTTGTCCCGGTTCTCGTGTCCACCGCGAGGGCTTTGACCGAATGGGCGGGCGATAAATCGGTTGGCGAGGAAGTGCCTCGCGCGCTCGGTCCCCATATTTTCAGGATTGGTACGTCGGAGGGAAATCGTATGATCCTGCCATTTAACCTATGGATGCTTCAAAGAGTATTAGATCATTTGAGTGCTTTGAATGAGGAAGGCAAAATGGAAGCAGTTGCTTTCTTGGATCATATCGGCGCAGGCGTATTGATGACCATGTCTTATCCACGGCTCGAGCGTCGGAACTTTAAGCTGTGCTTGGCCTGAGAGCTTACATCCAGGGATTAAAGCGGGAGTTAGGAGAAGAGCCCGCCGGCGTATCATCCGATTCAGCCTCTTCCCCCTGAGCCTCGTCACCACTCATGTTCGATTGTGAAGGTGGGGCCGAATCTGCCTCCTGGTTTGATCGAGCCGAAGGGGAGGAGATCTGCTGCTGAAGCTCAGGCGCGACCGTATCCTCGGACTGTGCTGAATCAAGACCAGCGGTGATGCCACTTAAAGACAGTGTTTCGTTCTGCTTGAGCGCACCGTCAGAGGATACCTCTTCGTTTGCGGCTGAGACTTCCGACTTATTATCTGATGACGGCGGCAGGGGAGGACCATCGGGCGGAGACGCTGTCACTTCATCTAGTATTGCTTGAACATTGGGCGGGAGGTTGCTGGATCGAACTGCTGCCTGCGGTGCCGGCGGTGCAGGTTCGGGCGCGACGTTTTCTTCGGACACCTGCGGTCTGTCGAGCGGTTCAGCAGCGGCCAGAGGGACCGATTTATCACTTTCCGGCTCCACAGCGGGAGGTGGCATCATCTGGCTTTGACGCTTGTAGGATGCCAAATCTCCAAACCCACCAATCGCACCAATATTCCGCCGTGGCTGTGTTGGCCGTTGTTGTGGAGTGGCAGGAACTGGCTCCGGCAGGGCTGTCGCGTCAGTTTTCGAGGTCTCACTTTCTTCGATATCTGACGGTAATTTTTCGGATTGAACCGGAGTCGGTATTCCCGACTCAGAACCTGATTGGTTCGGCGGCTCGTCCGATGTGGAAACAGCGTCTGCTTCAGTCGGCTGAGGGATCGGAGGTGGAATGTCCGTAGACAGGTCTTCGGATATTGCCGCTGGCACCGAGTCTTCTGATGTTTCTTCCAGGGGCCCACCATTATTTACTTGGTCGGCAAGTGTTGCCACGGCTTTTCCTACGTCGGGGATATCAGCTTCTATGCCGGCTTCATCAGCAACATCCTCAACTGTATCCGGCTCTACCGGTGTTTCATCCGCTTCATCTTTGTTTGGAGCGAGGTCAACCGTTGAAAGGGCAGAGTCATCAGTCTCGCTCGCAGTGTCGGCGAGACCCTGCAAAACCGCCGAGATCGCACTTTCCGTGCCGCGTGCAACTCTGAACGCCTCCGCATGCAAATTCGCTACTACATCTGAATAAGTGCCCCCGTCGGCATGGGAGGTGTCGGAGAGCAGGGTGTGATCTGCGGTTTCCAATTCTGCCCCGAGCGCATCTGTAAGCCTCAAACTCGGAGGGTCGCCGTCTAGGAGAACGCGGTATCCCTCGGTCTCGTAAGCTATTGAATTTTCGCGCTCCCCAAGCACCCAGCTTATTTTCTGCTGGGCTGTCATTTGCGCGAGCCGGTCGATGAGTTTCTTAGTGGAGGGGTGCAGCATCGGTGTTCTTGTTTTGAACTCTAGGTCAATTGAAAAGTCTTCTTAAGCCCTGATGGTTAAGTTTTCAAACAGCTTCGGACCGCCTGAATTATGAAAACGCAGTTATGCAGCGCTATTCGAGATCGAACCTGCGGTATGTGCCGCTTTTATGTCCATAGTCAGGGGGGTCAATATGTGCTCGGCGAACCATCTTACCAAAGGAACACAAACACCATCACCCGCAAGATTCGTAGCCGCAGTCATGCTATTCGGTAGTCTATAATCTGCGGGCAGCCCCATAAGTCTTGCGACTTCTGTCGCCGTTAAACCCCGGAGCCGCAAGTTGCCACATTCCGAGACCAAAATCAGCTGTCTGGATGACCCGCCTTTTAGCGTCCTTATACATCCGGCAATACCGTCGTATCTGACTTCGGCCCGAGGAATGCCATTTCGCACACGTCTGTAGACTGCGCCGACGTTCAAACCGGTCTCATTTTGAGCTTCATGGACACGGGCCAGATGTGTGGGGCTCATCTGAAAGAGCAATTTGTCTCGCTCTATGTCGTTCCGCCAGGCCGAAGGTGGCAAATCGTGTTCAAGAATATCCTTTAAAACGCTTTGGCGTATCGGGGGTTCGGGCAGCTCTATGCGCTGCAACCTTAAATGCTCCGATAGGCGAACAGCTACAATGAAAATTCTCGACCGCGACTGGGGCACAAAATGCACAGCATCAAGCCGAAACAGCCTGCAGGAATAGCCAATTTCTCGCATGGCGGCGATGAGAGTCTCGAAATCCCTGCCTTGCGATGACGTGAGTAATCCGGGCACATTTTCAATCACGATAGTTAGTGGTGCCCGCCCATGGCGTCCGAGATCCCGCATCAACCGCCAGAAGCCCCAAAATGCACCACTGCGCGTTGAGTTAAGACCGGAACGATTGCCTGCGAGCGACAAATCCTGACAGGGTGAACTTGCCCAAGCGAGGTCTGCAGCCGGAATATCACCAACATTCAGTTGATTGACGTCACCTTCAAGAAAATGATTGTGGCCGAAGTTGCGGCGGTAGATATTTGATTTTGTTGGATCATTGTCATTTGCAAATACGCAATTAAAATCTGGCGTAAGGCCAAGACGCGCCATCCCGCCGCCGGCGAAAAACTCCAGAAATGCTAGCCGCTCACTCACGCAAAGATGATTGTCTGATTCCACTCTCAACGAAATCACACTCGCTTGGCGCGTGGAACACGAAACCTCACATTCGCTTTCCTCGGCCTTCTACCGCAAAGTTTCATTCCTATCCTAAGCGGCATCTTACGCAGAAGGATGCACGTCGTGTCGAGCATCCACAAACTACGATGGAGCAAATCATGAATATTGCAAAGTGGATCCTTTCCCTGACAGTCGGCGGATTACTCATCCTCTTCGGAATAACGAAATTTACGGGCGGCGCGCATATTTTCCCGCTGATCGAGCTAAAGGCTACAGCAATTGGTTTTCCGATGGCTGATCTGTTCTTTCCTCTCGTGAATTACCTTGTGGGCGGACTTGAAGTCGCTGCGGGTGTATTGGTGATCTTACCCGCAACCCGCCGCGCATTCGGTGCGCTCCTTGCTGTTGTCCCGTTTTTTGGTGCCGTGTTGTTTCACCTATCACCGCTCCTCGGCGTTGTTACGCCCAACGGATATGCCGAGGGGGCAGATGGTCTTAGTGAAGCACTCGCATCCGGAACTGGCTTCGAAACCGCTCATTTCACCGCTGACGCCGGGCCGGCCCTCTTCATTATAGCGAGCCTCCTTCTGGTTCTGTCAGCCGCAAACGCCTATCTGCACAAATCTGCTTGATTGTCCGAACTACCGGGACCCGGAGCCACTATGGAACATTCGGGTCCTGTCCGCGTGGCACCAGCGCTGTAAAATCGAAAGCAGTCGTGTCCTGGAGATGAGACAATCGCACATTGGTAAGCGCCCGGGCGATGGACGCTTTCGTGCCCGGCATCTCCACATCCCACCGTTCCAGCTTCTCCGCCATGATCTTCCGCTGAAGTCCATCCTGTGAACCGCAGAGATTGCACGGAATAATAGGGCACGAGAGCGCTGTGCAATAGCGTGCGAGATCCCGCTCATGACACTGAATAAGTGGTCTGAGGACCGTCACATCTCCCGCATCGTTCAGAAGCTTTGCCGGCATTGCCGCCAGCCGCCCACCGTGGGCTATATTCATCATGAACGTAGCCAGGGCGTCCTCACGGTGATGACCTAGTACGATAGCATCGCAGCGCTCCTCCCGTGCAATGCGATATAGAATGCCCCGGCGGAGGCGGGAGCACATCGAACAGTAGGTCTTTCCGTCCTCGACCTTTTCGGTAACGATCGAATACGTGTCTTCGGTTTCAATCCGATAGGGAACACCCAGGCCCTCGAACCAGTCCGGCAGAATCTCAGCCGGAAATCCAGGCTGCCTCTGGTCGAGGTTGCACGCAATCAAATCCACCGGCAGATCGCCGTGGGCTTTAAGGTCGAGCAATATACCCAGCAAAGCGTGGCTATCCTTGCCGCCCGAAAGACAAACGAGCCA